>JBFXHL010000079.1:0-11821 GCA_050177075.1 Sulfuricellaceae bacterium
CAGAACTCCCCTGCAAACCCTGATCGCGGGAAAGGAGGTCTGGAAGGAAAAAGTGCAACGCTTGAATTGATCTGACAATCGAGCACCGTCAAAACGGGGACTGTCAGATCAAGTCGGAACTTCTACAAGTGAGACACAGAGTGCAAATGGGACAGGATCCGGCAGTCTGCCCCCGTCTTCCACGCAATTGACCTTGAATACCAACTCGGTTCCATCCACGAATGCAAGAGCGTTTTCACCCTCGAACACCTCATGTTGCACCGTCCCCCGGAGAACGTGCTGCCAATCACATCCCATTCGAGAAACACCAAACCTGTCATGGGGTGGGTTGATCCACAACCGTGCGCTGCGGTACTTCGCATGTCGAGGATTGACCGGCGTTAGCCACGCAAGGGTTATGGTGAGGCGGCGTTTTACGGTTTGGGCATTTAAACAAGGGGGCATGGGTGCACGAAATTCCAATCCTTCCTCGTTTCGTAGTTCGCCCACGCCAATTAATGTTGCGCGCTGTTCCGTACAGGTTAATGGCCTACGTCATTTCATTCAGGCGCCCGAATAGCACGACATGCATGATGGTCATGCGGGAGTGCGTACGCCGGCACCATCGGGTACCCACGACTCTGGTGGTCGACGGCGGGAGCGAGTTCAAGAGCACGCACTTTGAGTGCTTGCTGGCGCGGCTAATGATCACCAAGAAAACCCGTCCCCCCTCCAAGGGTCGGTTTGGCTCGGTCATGGAGCGCATGTTTGGTGTTTCCAACGAGGAGTTCATTCATACCCTCGCGGGGAATACCCAAGCCACGCGCAACCCGCGGAGCTGCTCAGCAACGCATAGGCCGGACCGGCTGGCAGTTTGGACCCTTCGAACCCTGACGGAACGGTTCGAGCAGTGGCTAACCGAGCACTATCACCAGCGTATTCATAGTGCTCTTGGGACAAGCCCGTCGCAGTTTCTTGCGGCAATGAATGCCCATTGCGGCGAGCGTGCCCATGTATGCCTTGGCAATCTGGCCCCCGCTGTGTTTGCTCAAAAGTTCAGCAAACAACGGGACGCCGCTTGAGGGTCGAGTGTCCACTATTGCCAGAACACCTCACTACAAGGAGACGCCGGATCAAGCCGCACTGCAGGCCGCGATTGCCCGCATGCGGCAGACCAGCCTTCAGTCGACGGATGTTCAGTTCTTGGCCCAAACCATCCAAGACGGCTTGGCGCCGGCCTGCGCCGAAACTGGTCTGCACAGCGCGCGAAACATCCCCTTGGGCTACATCGACCCGGGTGAGGAAGCATCCGGTACGGAGTGGGTGCATCCCACGGTAGCAGCGGATGAAGACTGTTTCGGGTGCTGCCGGTGCTGCGGCCCGAACTACCTCTATCGCGTGGAGGACTTGGACGAACAGATGCTCTGCCAAGAGCACAAAGGTGAGTTTGATCCTGACAGTCCGGAGGAGGCGCAAGACTGGGAAGATTACATCGAGAACCTGACCAAGGACCTTTGATCCGCTCAGGTTGACTACTCAAGAACCGGCGTCAATATGGGATGCTGATTCTGTGGATCCGCATCCAGAAAAGAAAACCCCCTGGGAAACTCCCAGGGGGTTTTGCTGCTGGGCCAAACTTCCTTGTTGAAACAGCAATGGAAGCATAATTTTGCCTTCCCGCCTTAGAAGCATAACCATGCCATCCGGCAAAGTTATGATTCCCGTTTCACAGAGCAAAGTCTGGCCTTCTGGAAATGGTGGAGACGAGGAGGATCGAACTCCCGACCTTCGCATTGCGAACGCGACGCTCTCCCAGCTGAGCTACGTCCCCGATTTGTTGCCGCTATTATAGCCGGGGCCGCGGCGAATGGTAAACGCCTCTAGGGTCGGCGCTGTGCTGGCTGGTGTGCCCAGAGCCAGAGAAAGACGCCGGCGGCGATCATGGGCAGGGATAGCCACTGGCCCATGCTGAGGTTGAGGGCCAGGAGGCCGAGGAAGTCGTCCGGCTCCCGGGTGAATTCCACTAGGAAGCGCACCAGGCCGTAACCCAGGAGGAACAGGGCGGAAACCGCTCCGGTGGGGCGGCGGCGGGAGGAGTACAGCCACAGGACGGTGAACAGCAGCAATCCCTCGAGGGCGAATTCGTACAGCTGGGAGGGGTGGCGCACGGTCATGTCGTACTGGGGGAAGACCATGCCCCAGGGAACGTCGGTGGGGCGGCCCCACAGCTCGCCGTTGATGAAGTTGCCGATGCGGCCAGCGCCCAAGCCGAGGGGGACGAGGGGCGCGATGAAATCGGTGATGGCCAGCCAGGCCTTGTCGTGGAGGCGGGAATAGAGGGCCATGGCCAGAATCACGCCGAGAAAGCCGCCGTGGAAGGACATGCCTCCCTGCCAGACGGCGAAAATTTCGAAGGGATGGGCGAGGTAGTAGCCGAATTTGTAGAACAGGACGTAGCCCAGCCGCCCCCCCAGCACCACCCCCAGCACGCCGTAGAACAGAACATCGTCCAGATCCTTGGGGGTCCAGCCCGATTCCGGTTGCCTGCGCATGCGCAGCCGGCCCAGCACCAGCACCAGGGTAAACGCCAGCAGGTACATCAGGCCGTACCAGCGGATGGCGAGGGGTCCGATTTGCAGGGCCACGGGGTCGAATTGCGGGTGGATCAGCATTGGGGAGCGTTCGCTGTTTGGGTTAAAATCGCGCATTATACACTTCAGCCGATGCAGAGGATTTCCATGCCCGCCTACCGTTCCCGTACTTCCACCCATGGCCGCAACATGGCCGGGGCCCGCTCCCTATGGCGCGCCACCGGCATGCAAGAAAGCGACTTCGGCAAGCCCATCATCGCCATTGCCAACTCCTTCACCCAGTTCGTGCCGGGCCATGTCCACTTGAAGGACATGGGCCAGCTGGTGGCGCGGGAAATCGAGAAGGCCGGCGGGGTCGCCAAGGAGTTCAACACCATCGCCATCGACGATGGCATCGCCATGGGTCACGGCGGCATGCTCTACAGCCTGCCGTCCCGGGACCTGATCGCCGACAGCGTGGAATACATGGTCAACGCCCATTGCGCTGACGCCCTGGTGTGCATCTCCAACTGCGACAAGATCACTCCGGGCATGCTGATGGCGGCCCTGCGCCTCAACATCCCCACCGTGTTCGTATCCGGTGGCCCCATGGAGGCGGGCAAGGTAAATTGGGAAGGGAAGGAATACCATCTGGACCTGGTGGACGCCATGGTGGTGGCCGCCGACAGCAAGGTGAGCGATGCCCAGGTGGAGGCCTTCGAGCGCTCCGCCTGCCCCACCTGCGGCTCCTGTTCCGGCATGTTCACCGCCAACTCCATGAACTGCCTCACCGAGGCCCTGGGCCTGTCCCTGCCGGGCAATGGTACCCTGGTGGCGACCCATGCTGACCGCAAGCGCCTCTTCGTCGAGGCGGGCCACCTCGTCGTCGCCATGGCCCGGGCCTGGTACGAGCGCGACGACGCCTCGGTGCTGCCCCGTAGCATCGCCAGTTTCGAAGCCTTCGAGAACGCCATGGCCCTGGACATCGCCATGGGCGGCTCCACCAACACCGTCCTCCACCTTTTGGCCGCCGCCCAGGAAGCGGGGGTCAACTTCACCATGGCGGATATCGACCGCCTGTCCCGCAAGGTGCCCCACCTGAGCAAGGTGGCGCCGAGCATCCAGACCTATCACTTGGAGGACGTGCATCGGGCTGGCGGCATCATGGCCATTCTCGGCGAGCTGGACCGGGCGGGTCTTCTCCATCGCGACCTGCCCACGGTCCACAGCAAGACCCTGGGCTATGCCCTGGAGCAGTGGGACGTATGCCGGACCGCCGATGAGAAGGTGAAATCCTTTTACCGTGCTGCGCCGGGGGGAGTGCACACGACCGAAGCATTCAGCCAGGATAAGCGCTATCCCCAACTGGATCTGGACCGGGAAGGGGGCTGCATCCGCGACAAGGCCCACGCCTACAGTCAGGACGGCGGCCTGGCGGTGCTCTACGGCAACATCGCCCTGGAGGGCTGCATCGTCAAGACCGCCGGGGTGGACGAGAGCATCCTCAAGTTCACCGGTCGGGCTCGGGTGTTCGAGAGCCAGGAGGACGCCGTGGAGGCCATCCTGGCGGACAAGATCGTCGCTGGCGACGTGGTGGTGATCCGCTACGAAGGCCCCCGCGGCGGCCCCGGCATGCAGGAGATGCTCTATCCCACCAGCTATCTGAAGTCCAAGGGCCTGGGCAAGACCTGCGCCCTGCTCACCGACGGGCGCTTCTCCGGCGGCACCTCGGGCCTGTCCATCGGCCACGTTTCCCCAGAGGCGGCGGAAGGGGGCGCCATCGCC
This sequence comes from Sulfuricellaceae bacterium, assembly GCA_050177075.1. Taxonomy (GTDB): domain Bacteria; phylum Pseudomonadota; class Gammaproteobacteria; order Burkholderiales; family UBA9220; genus UBA2239. The sequence continues at coordinate 4,335 of JBFXHL010000079.1, forward strand.
CTGGTGGAAGAGGGAGACACCATCGAGATCGACATCCCCAACCGCAGCATCAACCTGAAAGTGGCGGCGGAGGAGCTTTCCCGCCGCTGGGGCGCGATGGAGAACAAGGGCAAGGACGCCTGGCAGCCCGCCAACCGCCAGCGCCCGGTTTCCGCCGCCCTGCGCGCCTACGCCGCCATGACCACCTCGGCGGCGAAAGGGGCGGTGCGGGACGTGTCCCAGGTTGAACGGAAGTAGGGTTTTCGCCCAGAGTAAAAGGCCGGCGCGTCCGGCCTTTTGTTCGGCGCAATATCCGACAATATTGTTCAACAATCTGCGGGGCCGTGCTAGAGTGGAACCAAGTCTTGCGGATGTCCACCCATGCCCAATCATCTTGCCGCCGAATCCAGCCCCTATCTGCTTCAGCACGCCAAAAACCCCGTGGATTGGTATCCCTGGGGAGAGGAGGCGCTCACTTTGGCGCGCCGGCTGGACAAGCCCATCCTGCTGTCCATCGGCTATTCCACTTGCCACTGGTGCCACGTCATGGCCCGGGAAAGTTTCGAGGACGACGACATCGCCGCCCTGCTCAACGAACATTTCGTCAACATCAAGGTGGACCGGGAGGAGCGCCCCGACCTGGACCAGATTTACCAGTCCGCCCATCAATTGCTGACCCGGCGGCCGGGGGGGTGGCCCCTGAACATGTTCCTGACCCCTCAGCAGGTACCCTACTTCGGCGGCACCTATTTTCCCAAGGATGGCCGGGGTCAGATGATGGGGTTCCGCGAGCTGATTCCCCTGTTGGCCCGGCACTATCGGGAAAAGGGTCGGCAGATGGGGGAGCTGGGCGCCTCGCTCAGGGAAGCGATGGAGGCCCCATCGGGCCCCGCCGCAACGGCGAAGCTGACGGCCCGGCCGATGGAGGCGGCTTACGGGTCCTTGGCGGGCAGCTTCGACGAAGTGCACGGCGGTTTCGGCGGCGCGCCCAAGTTTCCCCGGCCCATGGAGCTGGATTTCCTGCTGCGCCGCTGGGCCGCCAGGGGAGACGAAAGTGCCCTGTCCATGGCGAGCCGCACCCTGACCGCCATGGCGGAGGGGGGGCTCTACGACCAGTTGGGCGGGGGCTTTTTCCGCTACAGCGTGGACGAGCGCTGGGCGATTCCCCATTTCGAGAAGATGCTTTACGACAACGGCCTGCTGCTGGCGGTGTACGCCGACGCCTGGGCGGTGACAGGCCAGCCCCTGTTCCGCCAGGTCGTGGAAGAAACCTGCGCCTGGCTGCTGCGGGAAATGCGCTCTCCCGAGGGAGGCTTTTATTCCGCCCTGGATGCGGATTCCGAGCACGAAGAGGGCAAGTTTTACGTCTGGGGACGGGAGGAGGCCAGGGGGCTGATGACGCCGGAGGAGTGGCGGGTGGCCGAGGCCTGCCTGGGCTTCGACCGGACGCCCAACTTCGAGGAGGCCGCGTGGCACCCGGCCCAGGTTCGTTCGGTGGAGGCGGCGGCGCGGACTGTCGGCATGTCGGGGGAACAGGCGGCCCGGTGCCTACAGTCGGCCAAGGCCAAGCTGTATGCCGCACGCGAGCCGCGGGTACGGCCGGGGCGCGACGAAAAGGTGCTGACCGCCTGGAATGCCCTGGCTATCAAAGGGCTGGCCCGTGCGGGGCGGGTATTCGGCAGAACGGAATGGGTCGAGGCGGCCGCCCAGGCGGCGGATTTCCTGAGAGAAAGGCTCTGGCGGGATGGTCACCTGCTGGCGGTTTACACGGATGGCAAGGCCCGCCACCCGGCCTATCTGGACGATTACGCCTATTTTCTCGACGCCTTGCTGGAACTGCTGCAAACAGAATTCCGCCCGGCGTGGCTGGCTTTTGCCCAGGAATTGGCGGACGCCTTGCTGCGGCGTTTCGAAGATGGGGAGGGGGGCGGCTTCTATTTCACCGCCCACGACCATGAGGCCCTTCTGGCCCGTCTCAAGCCGGCCTTCGACAACGCCATGCCGGCGGGCAACGGGGTGGCGTTGCAGGTGCTGCAACGGCTGGGCCATGTGCTGGGGGAGAGCCGTTACCTGGAGGCAGTTGAGCGGGGGTTGCGGGGCTTCGCCGGGGAAATCGACCGCCATCCGGCGGGTTGCTTGGCCCTGCTGGCGGCGCTGGACGAATGGCTGGAGGCCCCGCGTGTCGCCGTGCTGCGGGGCCCGGTGGGTGACGTGGCGGCCTGGGCGGCCGAGCTGGGGCGGGATTATCTTCCCCGCTGCCTGGTGCTGCCCCTGCCCAACGGAACGGCGGGGCTTCCCGCCGCGCTGACCCAACCCGAGCCTGCCGCTGTCAACGCCTGGGTCTGCGAAAGCGTTAAGTGTCTACCCGTGATTGATGACTTGTTGTTTTTGCGGCTGGTTTGCAAAGGCGGAAAAGTTGTATAACATTGGCTGTTGAGTGGGGATTCAACCGTTTAAATGAACGAATAACGAAAGGAGCAATCAATGAAAGCTGTTCTTATGGGTACCGTTGCCGCCGCCGCACTGCTGATCGCCGGTCAGGCCGCCGCCGCCGATGAAACCGCCCTGGCCACCGCCAAGGGCTGCCTGGCTTGCCACAGCATCGACAAGAAAGTCGTCGGTCCCTCTTACAAGGACGTGGCCAAGAAATACAAGGGCGACAAGGGTGCCGAGGCCAAGCTGGTGGAAAAGGTGATGAAGGGTGGTTCCGGTGTTTGGGGTACCACGCCGATGCCCGCCAACAACGTCACCAAGGAAGAAGCCACCAAGCTGGTGAAATGGGTTCTCTCCCATTAATCGACCTGATTTGATGTACACTGAAAGCCAGCCTTCGGGCTGGCTTTTTTGTTTTCTGATCAAAGAGGAGAGGGAACATGAAGAGAATGCTGATCGGTGCAGCGGGAGCGATGGTGCTGCTGGGTTCCGCCCCGGTTTTCGCCAACGGCGAAGCGTTGGCCAAAGCCAATAATTGTATGGGCTGCCACGCCGTGGATAAGAAGATGGTCGGTCCGTCCTACAAGGACGTCGCCGCGAAGTACAAGGGCCAAGGCGATGCCGAAGCCAAGCTGGTGGATAAAGTGAAGAAAGGCGGCACGGGGGTCTGGGGTTCCACGCCGATGCCGCCCAACCCTGCGGTCAAGGACGATGACCTGAAGACCATCGTGAAGTGGATCTTGTCCCTTTAATAGCCTGTTGGCAGCAAGAAAGCCGGCTCAGCCGGCTTTTTTATTGCGGGAAAGCAGAGGCTGCGGCGAAAAAAATGCCCCGGCTCCCGGGGCATTGAATGAACAGAAACAAGCATCACACTTGTGAGGCCATTCTAGCCAGAAAAGATTCGACCGCCTAGTCTTTTTTTACTACGGGCGGTGGTGCGTTTCACCCAATGTCATGCTTTTTCACCAGGCCCTGTTCCAGGGCCAGGGTGGCGACCTGGACTCGGTTGTCCAGGCCCAGTTTATCGAGAATGCTGCGCAGATGGTTGCGCACGGTGTTTTCCGACAGGCCGAGGGCGTTGCCGATGGCCCGGTTGGACAGCCCACGGGCGACGAAAGTGACGATTTCCAGCTCTCGCGCCGACAGTTTGTCGAAGGCGCCGTGGAGCCGTTCGCCGCTGGCCAGCTTCTGCATCACATGGGCGGGAAAGAGGCTGTTGCCTTGGTGGACGGTATGGATGGCGCGCAGGATATGCTCCGGTTCGCTGGTCTTGAGCACGTAGCCGTCCACCCCCTGGGTGATGGCATCGCGAATCTCATGGTCTTCTTCGGCGATGGTCAGCATGACGACGCGAATGCCGTGGCTCTTGAGTTGGGGAACCAGGGTCAGGCCGTCGGTTTCCTTCAGGGTCCGGTCGAGGAGAGCGATATCGGCCTGTCCGCCCTGCTCCAGCCAAGCCTTGAGGGTGTCGGCGTCGGCGAATTCCCCGGCGACGGCGATGTCCGGGTTTCCCTCCAGCAAGTGGGTCAAGCCCTTGCGGAAAAGGGGGTGGTCGTCGACGAGGATCAGGGAGATGGTCATGGGGGTTACTTCTTGCCGCCGCGCTCCTTGCGGGCCTTTTCCACCAGATAGTCGATGGTGGCGAAGAGCGCGCGGTAGCTGCCGTTCATGGCGGCGGAGGTGACGTATTTGCCATCGACGACGAATGCGGGCACGCCGTTGATGCCGTATTCGGAAGTCATCGCCTTGGCCTGTTGGGCCTTGGCCTGGGTGGAGAAGGCGCGGTAGGCGGCGATGAATTTGTTCCGGTCCACGCCTTGGGCGGCCATCCAGTCGAAAAGGGCGCTTTCGTCGGACAGCAGGTTGCGCTGGTTCTGCTTGTGAATGGCATCGAACAGCTTGTTATGGAGTTTTTCGGTCAGGCCCAAGGCTTCGAGGGCGTAGAAGGCTTTGGTCATGGGGAGCCAGGCATCCTGGAAAATGCCGGGGGTGCGCACGAATTCCGCATCCTTGGGCTTGTGCTTCAGCCACTCGTGCAGCGGCGCCTCCATATCGTAGCAATGGGGGCAGCCGTAATAGAAGAACTCGCGCACCTCGATGTTCTTTCCCGTTTCCACCGGTTGAGCCAGGGGCAGCGGAGCGTATTGCTGCCACATCTGGGGCTCGGCCCGCGCAGCGGACAGGCCGAGGGCGAGGAAGGCGAAAACGAAGCCGAGGAAAAAGCGTTTCACGGGCTGCTCCTTGAGAGGGGGTTGTCAGTTGTCCTTGATTTTCACCAGCGTCGTCTGCACGTTGTTCTGGGTCAAGGTGTTGCGAATGCGGTTGAGATCGTCCACATTGGTGAAGGGGCCGACCCGCACCCGGTGCCAGACCCCCTTGTCCGGAATGGTGGTGGTCTGGATGCTGGCCTCGATGCCGATCAGGGCCAGTTTGGCCTTCAGGTTGTCGGCATCGGTTTCGGAGGGAAAGGACCCCACCTGCAGGTAATAGTTTTCCTTGCCCTTGTCCGCCGCCGGTTTTTGCGCCGCCTGCTTGAATTCCTGGTCGGTGACGGGTTCTTCTTTGCCCGGCAGGATGTTGTAGAAATCGAAGCGCGGCTTGCTGGGCGTTTTGGTCAGGCCGTCGTCGAGGGCCGTGGGGGCGCTGTCCGCCTTGCCGCCGGTGGCGGCCTTCGCCTCCTGGGCGTCCGCCGGCTTGTCCCGCTCGCTGAAGGGGTTGGGGCCGCGGGTCACCACCAGGGCCACGCCGAGGGACACCGCCAGGCCGATGAAGAGGCCGATGATGATGCCGATCAGCATCGGGTTGCCGCTTTTTTTCTTCGCTGGCGTGCGGGAGGACGGTTTGTAGTCTCGGCTCATGGCTCGGGGTCCTTACATTTTTTCCGGGCTGGACACGCCCAGCAGGGTCAGGCCGTTGCGGATGACCTGGCGCACGGCCTGGGCCAGGGCGAGACGGGCCAGCTTGACGTCCTCTTCCGGCACCAGGAAGCGCTCGGCGTTGTAGAAGCTGTGAAAATCCGCCGCTAGGTCGCGCAGGTAGTAGGCGATATGGTGGGGGGCGAAGTCCTTCGCCGCCACCTCGACGATTTCCGGGTACTCGGACAGCTTCTGCAGCAGGGTCATTTCGTAGTCGTTGCCCAGGGGCAGCAGGTCGGCGCTGGCCAGGGCCCGCGGGTCGCCCCCCCATTGCTCCATCACGCTGCAGGTGCGGGCGTGGGCGTACTGGATGTAGTACACGGGGTTGTCGTTGCTTTGGGACTTGGCCAGATCCAGGTCGAAGTCCAGGTGCTGGTCGCTCTTGCGCAGGACGTAGAAGAAGCGGCAAGCGTCGTTGCCCACTTCGCCGCGCAGCTCCCGCAGTGTGACGAATTCGCCGGAGCGGGTGGACATGGAAACCTTTTCGCCGCCGCGGTAGAGCACGGCGAACTGCACCAGGGCGATGGTGAGGCGCTCGGCATCGAGCCCCAGCGCCTGCAGGGCGCCCTTCACCCGGGCGATGTAGCCGTGGTGGTCGGCGCCCCAGACGTTGATGACCTGTTCGAAGCCGCGCTCGAACTTGTTCAGGTGGTAGGCGATGTCGGAAGCGAAATAGGTGTAGATGCCGTTTTCCCGCTGCACCACCCGGTCCTTCTCGTCGCCGAAGGCGGTGGAACGGAACCATTTGGCGCCGTCCTGGAGATAGATGTGGCCCCGCTCTTCCAGTATCCGCACCGCCCGCTCCACCAGGCCGCTGTCGTAGAGGGATTTCTCCGAGAACCAATGGTCGAAGGCGACGCCGAATTCCATCAGGTCGTTGCGGCAGTCGCCCAGCTGCTCGGTGAGGGCGATGTTGTGCAGGTAGTCGTAGTCGTCGCCGAGCAGCTGCTTCGCCTCGGCGATCAGCTTGTCCAGGTGGGCCTCGATATCCTCGTCCTCGCCGGGGGCGTGCTGGAGCACCGGCGTGGGCTGGCGCACGTAGCGGATGCCGTGGGAGTTCAGCACTTCCTTCGCCATGTCGCGGACATAGCCCCCCTGGTAGCCGTTTTTCGGGAAGGGGAGGGGAATGCCGTTCTGCTCCAGGTAGCGCAGCCAGGTGGAGAGGGCGAGGATGTCCATTTGCCGCCCGGCGTCGTTGACGTAGTACTCGCGGGAGATATCGTAGCCCGCCGCCGCCAGCACGTTGGCCAGGCTGGCGCCGAAGGCCGCCCCGCGCCCGTGGCCCACGTGGAGGGGGCCGGTGGGGTTGGCGGAGACGAATTCGAGCTGGATTTTCCTGCCTTGGCCGGCGCGGCTGCGGCCGTAGGCCTCCCCCTGGGTGAGGATGTCGGCCACCACTTGGCGCTTGGCGGCGGGGGTGAGGAAAATATTGATGAAGCCCGGTCCGGCGATTTCGGTCTTGGCGACGAAGGCGGAAGCCGGCAGGGATTCGAGCAGCTTGGTGGCGACTTCCCGCGGATTGCGTTTCAGGGCCTTGGCCGCTTGCATCGCCACGTTGCAGGCGAAGTCGCCGTGGCCGGCGTGTTTGGGGCGGGAGATTTCAACCGGGGTGGAAGCCAGTTCCGGTGCGACGATTTCCAGCGCTTCCCGGAAAAGTAGGGTCAAGTGTTGTTTCACGAAACGACTCGGGCAAAAGCTTAATTTTATCCGTTTCCCGGGACGGGTGCATTATCGCTGGCGTCCTTGGGCTGGAATAAAATAGCTCCTTTCTTCATCCAACTTCCCTATGGGCAGCCAAGATTCACGCATTGCCGACCGCCGGCCCCTCGATACCCGGATCAAGGTCATTCCCCCCAGCGGGCCGGGCTTCGATGCGGAAATCGATGACATCTCCACCGGCGGCCTGGCTATTTTGTTCGCCGAACCGCTGAATCGGGACAGCATTTGCCACGTCTATTTCCTGCTTCCCCTGGACGACGGCCAGACCCTGGTCCAGGCCCGCTGCCGGGTAGTCGGGAGCCGACCGACGGAGATGGGGGGGCATTACCGCATCGGCCTCCAGTTCGTGGACTTCGTCAGCGACGAAACCGCCGCCCTGCGCGCCATCGCCCAGTACACCGCGGCGGCTGGCTAAAATTCCAGCGGGTCCACGTCCAGGGA
>JBFXHL010000080.1:0-11608 GCA_050177075.1 Sulfuricellaceae bacterium
TCCGCCTGCACGTTCGCGGCGACGACCAGGGATGCGGCAGCAACAAGGGATTTAAATGTACGCATAGTGTCCTCCATCGTATAAGGGTTTTTATCGTCACTAAAACAAAGGCCGGGAAATCCCGGCCTTTGCATGGGTGCAGCTTGGATGCTTCGCTTAGAACTTCTTGCCGTAGGCGATACCAAGAGAGTCCTGATACATCTTGATCTTCTCGGAAGTACCAGGGTTTGCCCTCCTCAGTTCCGCGTAAAGCGATGCGCCGTTGGTATCATTTTCGAACGCGTGCATGTAAGCCATGGTGATCTCCGACTGCTTGTCCAGGGCATACGAGAACCCCAGGGTGGCGTGGTCCTGGATGACGGCCGGTGCGATGATGTTGAAGGTCACATCGCGGGAGGAGATGGGATTGTTGGTGTGGCTGTAACCGGCGCGCAGCGTCAGCTTGTCGCTATAGCCATACTCGACGCCCAGCTTCACCACGTCCACGTCGTCATAGCCGAAGCCGCGCCCATTGCTCGTGCCGAGGGGGGCCATATTGGTGCTCGGGTTGCCCACGGAATTCACGCCGCTGTAGTTGATGCGCTGGTAGTCGAGGGCCAACAGCAACTTGGGCGTAGCCTTGACGGAGATGCCCAGGTTCCAGTTTTCCGGCATGTCGAAGCCGCCCTGTTCGGCGAACAATTCCTTGTACTTGTCGAACTCCTGCATATAGATTTTGGACGAATAGGCCGCGCCGATGGACACCGTATCGGTCAGCTTGCCCAAGTAGCCGACGCGAACACCATAGCCCCACGCGCTGTCATGCCCCTGGTTGGTCAGGTTGCCGGTGGTGCCCGAGGTGGTGAAACCGGCAAAACCCTGCAGACCTTCCGCCTTGAAACGCTGATAACCGATCAAGGGAGAAACGCCAATGGAGTAGTTCTCGTTGAGTTTATAGGCCAGGGTGGGGGCGATCACCAATTGCATCAGGTCAATGCCCAGGTTGCCGGTTCCGCAGAGCATGTTGTTCACCGGACCGGCCGGGGAACAGGTGAAGCTCGTGTTGGAATAATCCGTGTTCATGCCACCATTGCCGTAGACAGTGACACCCAACGACATCCGGTCATTCAGCATCTTGTTGTAGCCGAATTCCGGGACCAGGAAATCCTCGCTGCCGCTGTCCGACGTTCCATTCAGACCCGCCGCCAGACCGGCGGCGCCGGTGCGCTCAGAGCTGCGAATCGGGCGGAACCAATCCACGCCGACATCCAGGCGATCGCCCGCCCACACCATTGCCGCGGGGTTGTTAGCACCACCAAAGGTATCGCCGGTCACGGCAGTAGCCGCGCCAGCCATCCCCTTGGCCTTCATGCCATAGCCGTGAGAAAAGTAACCGTTGGTTGCCGAGGCGATACCGGGCAGAACCAGGCCGGAAACAGCGAGAGCCAATGCAAGTTTTTTGAATTTCATGGATGTAGTTCCTCCACTGAACAGGTGTTAAGAAAAAGGTGTTTTTATGTATCTTTACTTACTGACGAGCCTATCTTACCGACTCAAGAAACCTTTTGAATGGTTTCCTAGCGTTTTTGTCCAATTTTATTTTTAGAACGTGTACAAGTGTATCATCCTCGCAACACATTGAAAATTATAAAGTTTATTAGCCTATTCTAATATTCTATTTTCGCCTGCTTCAACACTGTCATGACATCTTCAGCCGCAAGGGGGAACGGGTAGGAGCGGATATCCGACGGCATGGAATCGCCGTAGGGACGGTTGCAGGCCGAGACATCCGGCGCCCCACCGCCGGGGCAACCGGAGGTCTGAAAGGGTTTGCCGGAATGGACATAGGCCTCCAGCTCGTCCTTGCATACACCGAAATCCGTAAGACGGCCGTTCCCATCGAAAACCATCTTCTCGAATCGCCCGCCCGCGTAATCGATCAGGTAACGTCCGAGCTGCACCCGGCGCCACTGTCCCTGCTCGACCGCCGGCCAGTCTTCCATCATGGACCCCCGCTCGGGAAAAAAGGCGAACAGGTGGCTGTGCCCCCCCATGTCGCGGATACGCTGCACCAGCCGCAACATCTCCCGCTCCGTCTCTCCCAGGCCGCAGATGAGATGCACCCCGAAGCGCTCCGGGCCAAAAATCTCCGCCGCCCAGCCGATGGCACGCCAGTAATGCTCCCATTCGTGAGGGCTCTTGACCGCGGCGCCACGGGTGCGCTCGAACACTTCGGGCGTCGCGGCGTCAAGGGCGACGGTAAATATCTCCGCCCCGCGCCGCTTCAACTCCTCCAGGTCCCGCCGCTCCATGGTGGTGGGGTTGGACAGGATGGAAACGGGAATATGGGGCAGCGCTTTCACCCATTGATCCAACAGCCACAGCGTATCGTCGCCGGAACGGGGATGCGTGATCATGGAAATGCACATGCGCTGGAAGCGGCCCTTGTCGTCGCCGCGCCGCACGCGGTCGATGATTTCCTGATAACGCACGGTGGGCCAATCCACGCGGATGAAATTGCGGGCGTTGAAATCCCGATCTTCCTCGCGATGCCTGGCCAAGCCGCAATACGCGCAGTTGGCCCGGCAGCCCTCGGGGTAGGTCACCAGCAGATTGAGGCAGTGGGTGCAGTCGACGCGATACATCCGCCCCGGCATCAAACCCAGGGTAATGGCCGCCGCCGTGGAAAGCTGGACGTACTCGGGCGAGGCCATTCCCTTGCCCGTCCTACCTTGGGAAGGATGGTAAAAGCTGATGGCCCGCTCCACGTAATCGTTCATCCCATTCTCTCTTCCCAGTACTCGCGGAAAGCCACCCACGAGCGGCGCATCGCCTCGTCGTCCGACCCATGCGCCTCTTTCCGACGCCGGACCGCCCTTGCCAACGAAGCGCCGAAAAGATCCCGCAGCTCATCGGCGTAATCTTTCAGCGCCCCTTCCCGACCGGAAAGCCGCGCCACCGCCGCCCTCCCGGCCATCTCCCCCGATACCACGGCCGGGTGGATGCCCGCGCCGGTCACCGGGTGCGTCAATCCTGCCGCATCCCCGGCGAACAGGACACTCCCAACCGTCAGCTCCGGCCGCAGCCCACCGACGGGAATCGCGCCACCGCTCCGCAGCAGCACCGTTTCGCCAACACGGCCCTGCTCGACCATCCGCTGATGCAACGCGCGCAACAGCTCGCCGAGCCGCCCTGCCGCCCGGCGCTCGACGCCGATCCCTAGGTTGGCACTCTCGCCCTTTGGAAACAGCCACGCATAACCGCCGGGGTAATCGCCCGACAAAAACACCTCCGTCCGGGCCGTCTTCCCGTTAAGGGGCACGACCACCTGCCGGGCCAGCACCGTATCCAGCCGCGGCAAGCCAAGCGCCGACGCGACGGGAGAATGGGGACCGTCCGCGGCAATCAGCACACGATAGCCGACCGCTTTTTCCCCGCCGTCGTCCCGGCAATACGCCAGGGATTTTCCCCGGTCCAGGCCGAGGAAGCGACACCCCGTCAGCGCTTCGGCACCCGCCTCTCGCGCAGCCTGCGCCAGGCCCGCGTCGAAACGTTCCCGGTCGATCATGAGGCCGGGAAAGGCGCTATCCGTCTCGATGCCCGAAGGCAGGACGGTTCGCATACCATGCAACCGCTGAATCTCGGCGCCGGTTCGCCGCGCCATTTTCCCCAAAGAAAGGGGGACATATTCCGCGCACTGCACGGGGCGGCCGATATTTCGCCGCCGCTCCACGGCCATCACCCGCAGGCCCGCCCGGGCCGCCGCAAGCGCTGCAGCGCCGCCAGCCGGGCCGAGGCCGACAATCAGGACGTCACAGCGCTCCATCCAAGGCCTGCCTTATCACATCGATCATTTCATCCGCCGACAAGGACAAGGCATCGGCAGGATAATCCGCAAGAAAACGCCTGATTGTTTCCTCTGCCTCGGGAAACGAAACGTTCTTCAACCGCGCCTCCAGATCGTTGATCAGGCGCGGCGGCGTGGCGAAGAAGTCGCCGGTGAACCATATTTGTCTGATCAGCCGCGAGCGGCAGTCGAAGGCCAGCGCCACACGCAATAATCCTCCGGCGAACTTTCCCACGGCTTCCAGCAAGGGGGCGTCGTGGCGGGGTTTGGTCACCAAGCGCAGCCATTCGTCGCCAGCCATTTCCCGCAGCGCTCTGCGGTACCGCTCCATCACCGTCCCGGGCAGTTCCGCCGGGACGAACTCCACGCCGAAAGCAGCGCCGAAAGCATCGGCCAAGGCCGTCTGAACCCGTTTCAAGGGCGGCACCTCCCCAAGCAGTTGCCGGAGACTGGTCACCCGCTCCGTGGCCGAAGCAACCGCCTTATCCCGAAGCTTTTCCGCCGGGATGCGCAATACCCTCAGCATCTTTTCCACATCGAAGTCCAGCAGCAGCGTCCCCTGGTACATCAGCGCCCGTCCCTCCCACACCCCGCCGGTGCCGGAAATTTTCCTCCCTGCCACTTCGATATCGTTGCGGGGGCGAAAACGGGCATCCACCCCGAGCGAACGGATACCCGCCGCCGCCGCCTCGCAGACCAGCCGCGAAATCCGGTCCCGGTCCGCCGAAGGGAAGACGTCTTGTGACAGGAACAGCTCCCACCCCAGCTGGCCCTCGTCGAAATATATCGCGCCGCCGCCAGTAATCCGGCGCTGCACCTGAATGCCGAGGGCGGCGCAAGAATCCAGGTCGAGTTCCTGTTCCACGCTCTGGTGATAGCCCACCAAAGCGGAGGGAGTAAAACGCAGAAAGCGCAGCATATTGCCGATTTCGCCTGCCTCGCGGGCTTCCAGAAGCGCCCGGTCATAGGCCAGGTTCTCGGTTGCGCCGCGCAGGCCGGTATCCATGACCTCCCACCGGGGTTTCACCGCCCCTCCGCAAACCGCCGCAAGGGCATCGAAATAGCGGGCGCTTCGCCGGCGACGACGCTTTCAAGGAGTTCGCCGCTCCCCACGGAGCAGCAGCCGGCGCTCAACCGCACCTCACGCCCGGTCTTACGCGCAAGCTCGACCGTGCCTTCCGCCGGGTGGGCAATCCCATCCAGGCCAGCCATCACCCCGTAGGCATCAATTTCCGTCTTAACCCTCCCGGCCGGGCGCGCGCACCCAAGCAACAGGGGAACCCCCGGCAGCAGGCCACGGGCGTCAAGAAAGAAACCGCCCACTTCACGCCCTTGCGGCACCCGGAACGGGCGGGAAGGAGAAGCATAATAGGGCATCGCCACCACGAGCACCGTTGCCGCCGGGGCATAGGGCGCGATCATCTCCAAGGCCCGCCATTCGCCCAGCAAGCGCCCGTAATGGAGGCCGATCACCACATGGGGCACCACCCGCATTCCGGTTTCGGTCAAATGCGCCAACGACGCTTCGAAATCAGCCACGGAACGCTTCAAATGATAGACCCGGGTGACGGTATCCTGGGCCCCGATAATATCCAGCATGGCCACATCGACGCCGCTTCCCGCGAGCCCTTGGGCGGCACGCCGGTCCACCAGGCCGGTGTGGGCGGCAAGGCGAAAATGGGGGAAAGCGTCCTTGATGCGCCGAATGACGGGGAAATAGGGCTCGTACACCACTTCGTTGCGGGCATTGGAGCCGCCCGTCAGCAGCATCCCGCTGACACCGCGCCGCACCAGCTCAGAGGCGACCTGCCATAAAGCCTCAGGCGTGATCGCCGGCCGCATGGGTTTAAGAATTTCGGCCCGGCAGTGGTCGCAGTTGAGCGCGCATGCAGACCCGGTGATGGATATCGCGGGCCACGCCGTCTGACCGCAGGAGGGAAGCTCCGGCGAGGAATAGGTTTTAAAACCGGGGAGATGGAACGTGATGGGGGTAGGGCGGCCTGATTGGGCTTGCAATTCCCGCACCAGCCGCTCGTCGAGGCGAAGGTCGGCCAAGGACTCGATGCTGGCGACGGACGCCAGCCAATCAGCAACCTCCGAAGCCATCCTCGTTCATCTTGGCTTCAAAAGCGGCGGAGATCGCTTCGCCGCTGACCAAAAACCCGGCTTCCCCTTCCCAGTTCATCGGCTTGATGCGCAGCAGCCAGCCCGCTCCATAGGGGTCCGCATTGATGATGCCGGGATCGTCGAACAGCGCTTCATTCACGGCAACGATCTCCCCCCCCACGGGAGCCTTGACCGGACCGACCCATTTTCCGGACTCCACCGTGCTCAATGAACGCTTGCGCTCGACGACCTTGCCCACTTTCTTGGGGGTGAAAGCGACGATCTGGCCGGAAAGGGAGCAGGCATAGGAAGTCATGCCCACCACCAGCGTGCCGTCCGCCTCCCTTCTGGCCCAAACGTTGTCCTCCACCTCGTAGTAGAGGTCGTCAGGCAGCTCACAGCCGCGTACATTCGCCATGCCAACTCCCGTACTTCCTTCATTTCCGGCCCATTGTCACGATAGAGCCGGTAGCTGTCAAACACGTCGGATCAGAAAAAAAATGGCAACCGCAAGGGTTGCCATTTTTCGCGACAACGGGCCGTGTTCAGATGAACAGGTTGATATCCGCTTCGCCGGCGAATTCGAAGAATTTCGCCGCACCGGCATATTCAACACCGTCGATGAACTCGCTGTGGTCAAAACCGAACAGCTCAACGGTCATCTGGCAAGCCACGAAGCGTACTTCCGCCTCCTGGCACAGCTCGCGCAGTTCAGCAATGCTGGCCACGCCGTTGTTCTTGATGGTTTGCTTCATCAGGCTGGTAGCCAGCGTCTCGAAACCGGGAACAATCGACATGATGGCATTGGGGATGTTCCAGTTGATCTTCTGGAACCAGTCCGGCCCGAAAGGCATCTTCATCGGCATCGCAGGGTTGCCCAGGGGGCTGACCTTGAGGCCGCTGACATCCTTTTTCAACAGAGACAGGCCGTAGAAGGTGAAGAATACTTCAACTTCATATCCCAGCGCCGCAGCGGTGGACGCCAGAATATAGGGGGGGTAGGCCCAGTCCAGCGTTCCCTTGGTGGCGATGATTGCCAGTTTCTTGCTCATTCGTATCCTCCCAAACGTGTATGCTCCGCGCCGAAGCGCGGCCAGTGACTAATTGATATTTGGGAATTACTTCTTCTTCATGAAGAACACGTACTCACCACCGGCTTCGGCGGAGGACAGCAGTTCGTTGCCGGTCTGCTTGGCGAAAGCGGCCATATCCTTCACGGCACCGGGGTCGGTGGCGGTGATTTTCAGCACTTGGCCGGCGGCGATCTCAGCCAGGACCTTCTTGGTGCGCAGAATAGGCAGGGGGCAGTTCAGACCGCGTGCATCCAACTCCTTGTCGAAGTTCATTCTTCTATCTCCTTAATAGGGTGTAGGGGGTAAACAATAACTGACTAAAAAGGGCATTTATAATCCAGCTCGCGCCACAATGCAACTGCCGCGTGCCCCGAAAAGGCTTCAAGCCACGTTGGCAAGGGCCTGCCCGGCACGCAGCCAGGCGAGGATCCCCCCCTGCAAATTGAAGACGTTGTCAAAGCCGCGGGAGGCCATGTAAGCGCAGGCCTGGGCGGAACGGGCACCGCTGTGGCAATAGAGCACAGTGGGCGTTTCCTTGCACATTTCTTCCATCTTGAGGGGCAGCAGATGCAGGGGAATATGCACCGCGCCGTCGATCATGCCACGCGCCACCTCGGACTCCGTGCGCACATCCACCAACAGAACCGGCTTGTCGCCACCCAGCTTTTGCAG
Organism: Sulfuricellaceae bacterium; assembly: GCA_050177075.1. Taxonomy (GTDB): domain Bacteria; phylum Pseudomonadota; class Gammaproteobacteria; order Burkholderiales; family UBA9220; genus UBA2239. The sequence continues at coordinate 7,678 of JBFXHL010000080.1, forward strand.
CCCGTAGGTATCCACTTCCTTGATTCCAAACATCTTTCCACTCCATCAAAAGCAGCAGGGGTATATATAAATTTTCTAATATACAGTATTCGTTCATGAATTTGAACGCCCTATCATAAATTTCTTGCCGCAGTGTGACAACACTGGCGTCCCGCCTTTTCTTTAGCCCTCCTCCACGGGCAAATGGCTGGATTTCCACTCCGGATAACCGTCCTCCAGGCGCCTGGCCCGATATCCCCGCCGGCGCAGCTGCTCCACGGCGTCGAAGGACAGCATGCAATAGGGTCCACGGCAATAGGCGATGATTTCCTGCTCTTTGGGAAGGGCCGACAACAGGTTGGACAGGTTCTCCATCGGCAGATTGATGGCGCCACGGATGTGGCCGGCGTGATATTCCGAGGAAGGCCGAACGTCGATGACTGTCGCTTCTCCCGACTTGAGCATTTTCAGCAATTCCTTGCGCCCGACGGGCTGCAAGTCGTCCTTGGAAGTAAAGTGTTCGCGCACCAGCCGCTCCACCTCCGCCACATGGCGTTCCCCGATCCGCCCCATGGCGGCGGCCACCAGCGGCACTTCTTCGTCGCTGAGACTGTAGAACACCTGCAAGCCCGCCTTGCGGGAACGAACCAAGCCCCCCTCCCGCAACACCTGAAGGTGGTGGGAGGTATTGGCGATGGGCAGCCCGCACGCCTTGGCCAGTTCCTCCACATGCCGCTCTCCTTGGCCAAGGGCTTCCAGCAATTCGATCCGGGCCGGATGGGCAAAACCTTTCGCCACCCGGGTCAATTGTTCAAAGACGCTCTTTTTCGGTGAGACTTGGTTTTTCATGGTTCATCCCTCTAGGCAGCCACCCAGTGCCCCGACTTGCCGCCCTGCTTTTCCAGCAAGCGGATATTTTCGATACGCATGCCCTTTTCCACCGCCTTGCACATATCGTAAATGGTCAGGAGCCCCACGCTCACCGCCGTCAAGGCTTCCATTTCCACCCCCGTGCGCCCCACGGTTTCGGTGGTGGCCTCACACTCGACCAGGGCCTTCTCCCGGTCCACCTTGAATTCCACCGCCACCCGCGTCAGGGGCAAGGGATGGCAAAGGGGGATCAGTTCGGCCGTGCGTTTGCTCGCCTGGATCGCCGCAATACGCGCCACGCCGAGCACATCGCCTTTCTTGTTGCCGCCCGCCAGCAGTAGCGCGAGGGTTGCCGGCTGCATGCGGATAATCCCTGCCGCCCGGGCGATACGGCGAGTCTCGGATTTGTCGCCTACATCCACCATGTGGGCTTGGCCCTGGTCGTCGAAATGGGTAAATTCACTCATCGTTGCAAGTCCTAATTCCTAAATTTCTCTGACTCTCTTTCCTCGCCCCACCACGTAGCGGGAATCGTAACCCCGTGTATCCAACCTCAAAAAGATACAAATCGTTACGCTCGCCCACTGACAGCCCATCGAATTTGCCGCAGACTTGTAAACAAGCTCGCAAGCCCCGCGATACCCCACCGGCGACGTGAACCAAATTCCCCATCAGGCTATCATAAGCACCATGCGGATTTCATTTTTCCTGATTCTACTCCTGTTGTGTTTTCCGTTCGCCACGGCGGACGATCTCCCCAACCTGGGCGACGTGTCCCAGAGCGCCATGTCTCCCCTGGAAGAAAGCAAACTGGGGGAGCAGATCATGCTCGACATCCATCAGGACCCGACCTTTTTCGACGACCCGGAAGTCACGGAGTACCTTAACAGCCTCGGCTACCGTCTGGTGTCCGCCAGTCCCGACAACACCCTGGACTTCCACTTTTTCACCATCCGGGACAACACTCTCAACGCCTTCGCTCTCCCCGGCGGCTATATCGGCGTCCATACGGGCCTGATCATCGCCGCCCAGAGCGAATCCGAGCTGGCCTCGGTGCTGGCCCACGAAATCGGCCACGTGGTCCAGCATCACCTGGCCCGCATGCTCGCCCGCCAGCAGCAGAACACCCTGCCCACGCTTGCGGCCCTGGCCGTGGCCGTCCTGGCCGCCCGTTCCAACCCGCAGGTTTCCCAGGCCGCCATGGCCACCGCCCAGGCCGCGTCGGTACAGACGCAATTGGACTTCACCCGGGAGCACGAGCGGGAAGCGGACCGGGTAGGCTTGCAGATTCTCAGCAAGGCGGGCTTCGACACCCGTGCCATACCCGCCTTTTTCGAGCGCCTGCAGCGGGCCAGCCGGCTTTACGAAAACAACGCCCCCGCCTATCTGCGCACCCACCCCCTGACCAGCGAGCGTATCGCCGACATCGAAAACCGCGTGGCGGAAATGCCGTACAAGCAGGTCCGCGACAGCCTGGACTTCCAGCTGGTGCGCGCCAAGCTTCGCGCCCTGCTCAGCTCGCCCGCCCAGGCGGTGAAGGAATTCGAGAGCAATCTCCAGGACAAACGCTACGCCAGCGAAGCCGCTCAGCATTATGGCCTCGCCCTGGCGCTGATGCGGGCAAAAGCCTTCGACCGCGCCGAAACCGAAATTGCCGCGCTGCGCAAAATCACGCCCCCCAACGCCATCGTGGACACCCTCTCGGCCGACCTGAAAATGGCCCAGGGAAAAACCGATGCCGCCATCGCCCAATACCGTTCCAGTCTCCGCCTGTACCCCAATCACCGGGCCCTGGTCTACGGCCTGGGGAATGCGCTGCTGGAAACCGGCCGCTTGGCCGAAGCGGAAAAATTCGTCCGCAGCCGCCTCAACGGCAATTTCAGCCAAGACTCCCGCCTCTACGAACTGCAGGCCAAAATCTACGCCGCCGAGGGCAAACCCATGCTGAGCCATCAATCCCAGGCGGAAGCCTATGTCCGGCTCGGCAACCTCACGGCCGCCATCGAGCAATTGCAAATCGCCCTCAAATACGGCAGCGGCGACTTCTACCAGCAATCCATCGTCGAAGCCCGCCTCAAGGAACTTCGTCGTACCAACGACCCTAAGCGCAAGCCCTGACCGTCCTCTAGTACATTTGTACTAACTATCGGTTATTAAAAGAATTTTTTCCAAAAAACACTTGCGCCGCGGCATTTTTATTGAGTATGCTTGCAGCAACCGTCGCGATCTTGCGGTTGGCTACCCGGGAAACAGCAACGTCGTTTCCCCGGGTACTTCAGGATACGAATGAGAATGGAGGAGACCATAATGCTGAAAAAGCACGCCGTGGCAATGCTTGCCATCATCACCGGGACGATTTCCGCCGGCAGCGCGATGGCCGGTGGCAAGGACATGACGGGCAAGGAAATCGCCTACGATCGCAAGCTCGGCAACTGCCTGGCCTGCCATGCCATGCCCAACCAGCCGGATGCGGAAATGCCCGGCAACATCGCCCCGCCCCTGATTTCCATGAAACTGCGCTACCCGGACAAGGCCAAGCTGCGCGCCCAGATCTGGGATCCGATGGTCGCCAACCCTCAGACGTCCATGCCCCCCTTTGGCAAGCACAAGGTCCTGACCGAAGAGGAAATCGACAAAGTGACGGACTTCGTTTACAGCCTGTAATCCCCAACTAAGGAGAGACTTCGTATGAATCAATTCCGCAGAACCTTCCTCAAGGGCGCCGGCGCCGCCGGCACCGTGGCCGTGGCCGTGGCCGCCGGCCTGCTCAAACCCACCCAGGTGCTGGCCGCCGAGTGGAACAAGGCCGGCTTCACCGCCACCAAGCTCGACGAAGCCCTGAAAACCATCGGTGGCGCCGGCGCCGCCGAAAGCAAGGACATCCTGGTCAAGGCTCCGGACATCGCCGAGAACGGCGCCGTGGTTCCCGTCGAAATCGAGAGCAAGATTCCGGGCACCACCTCCATCGCCCTGATCATCGAGACCAACCTGAACCCCCTGTGCTCCACCTACGACTTCTCCAACGGCGCCCTGGGCTATGTGTCCACCCGCGTCAAAATGGCCAAGTCCTCCAAGGTGCGCG
>JBFXHL010000081.1:0-11514 GCA_050177075.1 Sulfuricellaceae bacterium
CTGGCCTGTTCTTCGGTCCGCTGGCTGAGGTCCTGGTTGCCCGAGGCGATTTCCTTGGAGGCGGTGTTGATGGCGTCCACGGATTCCTTGATCTGGACGACCAGTTGTTTGAGGTTGGCGACGGTGGTGTTGAGGTTTTCTTTGACGTCGTTGAAGGCGCCTTGGTAGTCCCGGGTGACGGTTTTGGTGAGGTCGCCCTGGGCCAGGGCCTGGGCGACGTGGATGGTGTCCTTGAACGCGGTGTCGACGGTGTCGGACAGTTGATTGAGGAGGGTGGACAGGGTCTTGGTGTAGCCGGCTTTGCCTTCCAGGCTCATCTTGATGCTGAAGTCGCCTCGGTTGGCGGCTTCGACGATCTGCTGGATTTCGGCCACGATCTTGGTGAGGGCGTCGACGGTACCGTTGACCGCCACTTTGACGTCGTTGTAGGCCCCCTGGTACTCCGTCGTGACTTTCTGGCTGAGGTCACCGGCGGCCAGGGCCTGGGCGACGCGAATGGTGTCGTTAAAGGCACCGTCAACGGTGTCGGATAGCTGGTTGAGGAGTTCGCTCAGGGTCTGGGTATAGCCGGCCTTGCCCTTGAGGTCCATCTTGGTGCTAAAGTCGCCCCGGTTAGCATCATCGACAATGGTTTGAATCTCGGCGACGATCTTGGTGAGGGAGTCGACGGTGGTGTTGACCGCCACTTTGACCTGATTGAACGCACCGGTGTACTCGGTGGTGACCTTCTGGGAGAGGTCGCCGGCAGCCAGCGCACTTGCAACGCGGACGGTGTCGCCGAAGGCGCCTTCGATGGTATCGGACAGCTGGTTGAGCCCACCGGCGATGTCCCGGGCGAAGCCTTTGTGGCTTTCCTTGTCGAGCTTGACGCTGAAGTCGCCTTTGTTGGCCGCTTCGACGATGCGCTGGACGTCGCCGACGATGCGCTTGAGGGCTTCCTGCATGACTTTCATCGACGCCAGCAGGCTGGTGGTGTCCCCCTGCTTGGTGGCGATGGCCATGCTCAGGTCGCCGTCGGCGATCTTCTGCGCCACCCCGGCGGCGTAGTCGGGTTCGCCGCCCAGTTGCTTGAGGAGGCCGCGAACGATCAGGTAGGCGACGAAAATACCGACCAGCATCGCGATAACGGCCAGAACGATCATCATGTTGGTGGCGCTCTGGGCCTCCTCAGCCGCCTTGGCTCCCGTCTCCTCCATCAGGTCGCTCTGGAAATGGATCAGATCACTGACCGCATCGATATAAGCGTTCTGCAAATCCCGTACTTCGGTCAGCAAATAAACCTTGGCTTCCGCCTGCTTACCTTCGCCGGCCAATTTGAGGAATTGGTCCTGGGAGCTGACGTACTTGCCCCGGGCATCCAGGGCCTTGCCGAGCAGCTCCTTGCCCTTCTCGCTGGTAATGGTCTCCTTCAGCTTGTCGAAATTCTCAAGGATGACCTTGCGCGCCTCCCCCACCCGCTCGATTTCCTTTTTGACCTTGGCAGGATCGTCCAAAATCAGGGTATTGCGCATGGCGCGGGCGATGATGTTGATCTGGTCGATGACGTTGTTGGCCCAAACGGTCTTGGGGAACTTGTCTTTCACCATGTCGTTGACGTCGGCATTCAGGGCGCGGATATTGCTGATGCCGATCACCGCCACCAGCACCAGCAGCGCGATCACGGCACCGAAGCCAAGACCCAGCTTGGTACCAACCTTCATATTGGACAAAGACATCATGCCTCCTTCTTTTATCTGCAATGGGGGATTCTGGATTTCGATTGCAAGGCCGAGAATGCCTTGTTTACGGGCTTTCCGCCAAAATGCTTCCTGACGACACTACAATCTAGTTGGGGCCCTCGCAAATTGCAAGCGAGAAAAAAAAAGAAAAAGCCCGGACCAGCCGGGCTTTTTCTCGCCAAGGAAATTGGCCGTCAAGCGATGCTTTGGTAGTACAGGTTCTGCGGATGGTTGGCTTGGGCGAAGAAGAACCAGCGCTCGGCCAGCAAGCCTACATATTGAATCAACACCGCCAGCACCATGAGCGCGGCGGAAGAAGACATCAGGCCGGAGCCGAGAAACACCACCGGCACGGGGAACACCAGCACCAGGAACACCCATTTGACCGAACGCACCACGGCAGCGGGCATGTGGTGAAAGAACTCGCGGGTGTTGAAGGAGCTGCCCATGAAGCCCTGGGACTTCTGCACCACCTTGGTGTGACGCACGCCGATGGCGGTCTGGATGGTGGACTTGGGCTTGAGGCGGGCGTTGCGGATCAGGGACGCGCCCCGGGTCAGCAAAGCGCCGCCGGTGAGGATGATCGCCCACACGCCGTAGAACTCCACCAGGTCGGGGGCGGCGAAATAGGCAAAGGCCGTGGCCAGGGTGAAGCCGGAGGCACCACCCAGCAGGATGAAGTTCAGCACCGTGAGGGGGCTGTGCCATTCCTGGAGGAACTTGATGCAGGCGTAGATCATGCCGGTGCAGACGAAGAGGGTGAAGCAGAGCAGGGTGGCGATGGCGCCGAGAATCAGGGAGATGCTCAGGCCCACGGAGCCGATGTAGATCACCGGGGTCTCCATGCCCAGCCAGTGGGTGACGCCGTAGAGGAAGGTCATGCCCATGAAAGCGGGCAGGGCGATCACTTCCCGGGACAACCAGGAGGTGCGCCACTTGGTGGCGGCACGCCAAGCGCGCTCGGGATGGCCGAGGTGGAAGAAGGAAGCGAAGAGGCCCAGGCCCAGGAACACCATGACCAGAAGGCTGCCCATGCCATAGAACTGCTGCCCGTCCTGGGGCGGCAGCACCTTGAACAGGGCGTACACTTCGCCCGTGTACAGGGCGAGGAACAGGCCCTGACCGATACCGATAAGAGTGGTGAGGAAAATCACCGAAAACGCGGGATGCATTGCTGAATACTCCAGTAAATCCGGTTAGAACATCACATCGTCGAAAGAAGGCTCGTCCAGCGCCGGCTTCGGCAGGTGGCCTTCCTTGACCAGCGGGTTGTCGGCGCGCACCAGTTCATCCTCGTGGATGCGGATGTTGGTCTTGCGCCGCGGCAGGTAGTGGTTGGACGGCTTGCTGCCCCACTCCGGCATGAGCTGGTAGCCGCCGCGCTCGCGGATGGCCACGGACACGTCCGACTCGGGATCGTGCACGTCGCCGAACAGGCGGGCGCTGGTGGGGCAGGCCAACACGCAGGCGGGCTTGCGCTCCTTCTCCGGCAGGCTCGTGTCGTAGATGCGGTCCACGCACAGGGTGCACTTCTTCATCACCTTCTGCTGCTCGTCGAACTCGCGCACGCCGTAGGGGCAGGCCCAGGAGCAGTACTTGCAGCCGATGCACTTGTCGTAGTCCACCAGCACGATGCCATCCTCGGCGCGCTTGAAGCTGGCGCCGGTGGGGCACACCGGCACGCAGGGCGGCTCCTCGCAGTGGAGGCAGGACTTGGGGAAATGCAGGGTTTCCGTCTTGGGGAACTCGCCCGCTTCGTAGGTCTGCACCCGGTTGAAGAAGGTGCCGGTGGGGTCGGCGCCGTAGGGGTTCTCATCCACCATGGGGCCGGCGATGCCGGAGGTGTTCCATTCTTTGCAGTTGGTGACGCAGGCGTGGCAACCCACGCACACGTTGAGGTCGATAACGAGAGCGAGCTGGGTCATTTCCATTCTCCTTTACCAGCGAAAAAGGCCTGGATGGTCTTGGCGACGCCCATGCCGGGGAACTTGGGCATGGGTTTGTACTGGGGCGAGGTCTCCTGGGGCTCGTCGTCCGCCGCCTTGTAGACCTTCACCCGCACGTCGTACCAGGCCGCCTGGCCGGTGATGGGGTCGGAGTTGGAAATGTGCTCGCCGTCCGCATGGGGCGGCAGCTCTTCGGAAATCACGTGGTTGAGGAGGAAGCCCTTCTTGGACTCGTTGGCGTCGGGGGTCAGGCCCCAGGCGCCGGAGGCCTTGCCGATGGCGTTCCAGGTCCACACCGTGCCCGGCTCCACCGCCTCGGTGAAACGGGCCATGCAACGCACCTTGCCCCACTGGGATTCCACCCACACCCAGTCGCCGTCTTCGAAGCCGTTGGCCTTGCCCACCAGGGGGTTGACCATGAGGTAGTTGTGGGCGTGAATCTGGCGCAGCCAGGCATTCTGGCTGTCCCAGGAGTGGTACATGGCCATGGGGCGCTGGGTCACCGCGTTGAGGGGGTATTTCTGCAAGTCGGACAACTGGGCTTCCAGGGGCTCGTAGTAGAAGGGCAGCGGGTCGCAGAACTTCTCGATGCGCTTCTTCAGGCGCTCGGGCGGCTGCTTGCCGATGCTCTTGCCCTGGGCGGCGAGGCGGAACTTCTGCAGGACCTCGGAATAGATATGGATGTTGATGGGCTCGGCGTAGCGGGTCAGGCGCACGTTGCGGGCCCACTCCAGGTAACCCTGGTTCCAGTTGCGCATGTACTGGTAGGACTTGGGCAGTTCGTGGTGATAGACGCAGTCGTTCTTGGCGTACATCTCCCACTGGCGCGGGTTGGGCTCGCCGCGCATGAACTTCTCCCCCGCCGCCCCGCGCCAGCCGGACAGGAATCCGATGCCGGAACCGGGTTCGGTTTCGTAGTTGACGATGAAGTCGGGGTAGTCGCGGTATTTGCGCTTGCCCTCCTTGTCGACGAAGGCCGGCAGCTTGAGGCGGCTGCCCATCTCGATCAGCACTTCCTGGAAGGGCTTGCACTCGCCCAGGGGCGGCACCACGGGAATACGCACGGAGTCCACGGGGCCGTCGAACTCGGAAATGGGCCGATCAAGAATGGACATCACGTCGTAGCGTTCCAGATAGGTGGTATCCGGCAGCACCAGGTCGGCGAAGGCGGTCATCTCGGACTGGAAGGCGTCGGCGACGATGATGAACGGAATCTTGTATTCGCCGTTTTCGTTCTTGTCGTTGAGCATCTTCCGCACGTCGTCGGTGTGCATGGAGGAGTTCCACGCCATGTTCGCCATGAAGATCAGAAGGGTGTCGATGGGGTACGGGTCACCGCGCCAAGCGTTGGTGATGACGTTGTGCATCAGGCCGTGGACCGACAGGGGGTATTCCCAGGAAAAGGCCTTGTCGATGCGCACCGGCTCGCCGGCCTCGTCCACGAACAGGTCGTCCGGGTCCGCCGGCCAGCCCAGGGGCATGCCCCCCAGGACGGAGTTGGGCTGCACGCCCTCGGGGCCCTTGGGAGTCTTGGCGCAGGGAGGAATGGGACGGGGAAACGGCGCCTTGTGACGGAAGCCGCCGGGACGGTCGATGGTGCCCAGGATGGACATCAGGATGGACAGGGCGCGGATGGTGTGGAAACCGTTGGAGTGTGCCGCCAGGCCGCGCATGGCGTGGAAGGCCACCGGATTGCCGGTAACGGTCTTGTGCTCGTTGCCCCAGGTGTCGGTCCAGGCGATGGGCAGCTCGATCTTCTGGTCCCGGGCGGTGACGCCCATCTCGTAGGCGAGACGGCGGATGGTCTCGGCCGGAATCCCGGTGATGCGCTCGGCCCACTCGGGGGTGTACTCTTCCACCCGCTCCTTGAGGAGCTGGAAGGAGGGCTTGACCGGGGTGCCGTCGGCCAGCTTGAAGTCGCCCAGCAGGTACGGATCGGCGCCGGGGGTGTGGATGGAAATCGGGTGGTTCAGCTCCCGGTCCCACCACAGCTTGTTCTGGGCGTCGAAACAGCCTTCCTCGGGCGGCACTTCGAAGCGCACGAACATGCCGTATTCGCTGCTCTTCTCGTCCAGGTTCACGAGCTCGGCGGCATTGGTGTAGTTGACCAGGAACTCACGGTCGTAGAGCCCCATGGCGATCAGCTCGTGGATGATAGCCAGCAGCAGGGCGCCGTCGGTGCCGGGCTTGATGGGCACCCACTCGTCGGCGATGGCGGAATAGCCGGTACGCACCGGGTTGATGGAAATGAAACGGCCGCCGTTGCGCTTGAACTTCGACAGGGCGATCTTCAGGGGATTGGAATGATGGTCCTCGGCGGTGCCGATCATCACGAACAGCTTGGCGCGGTCCAGGTCCGGGCCGCCGAATTCCCAGAAAGAGCCGCCGATGGTGTAGACCATGCCGGCGGCCATGTTCACGGAACAGAAACCACCGTGGGCGGCATAGTTGGGAGTGCCGAACTGACGGGCGAAGAGGCCGGTGAGGGCCTGCATCTGGTCGCGGCCGGTGAACAGCGCGAATTTCTTCGGATCGGTGGCGCGGATCTTACCGAGGCGCTCCTCCATGATGCCGAATGCCTGATCCCAGGAAATGGCCTCGAACTGGGCGTCGCCCCGCTCCGTGCCGGGCTTGCGCAGCAGCGGCTTGGTCAGGCGGGCGGGAGAATACTGTTTCATGATGCCGCTGGAACCCTTGGCGCAAATCACGCCCTGGTTCAACGGATGATCGGGGTTACCCTGGATGTAACGCACCTCGCCGTTCTTGAGGGTGACGCGGATGCCGCAACGGCAGGCACACATGTAGCAAGTGGTGTTCTTGACCTCAATACGATCCGAGGGGTCCTGTAAAGCCTTATATTCCATAATGTTATATGCTTCCGAAGAAATTACAACGAACCTGCTATTTTACCTTATTCAGAATTGCTAATATTCGTATTTATTTATACCTGTATAAATCTTTTGATAGAGTCCAAAAATACTACTTACACAAAAAAAGAAGGGATTCTGGCGAATCCCTTCTTTATCGGAACCACAAACCAGCGTCAGCGGGGGCGATACTCGATCTTCACCTCCGGGCCGAGGAAAATCTTCTGCATCCCTTTGCGGCTCTTGGCGTTGATCAGCAAAGGCGCCGACAAATTAGCCCCCAGGTTTTCCACGGGAACCGCCGAGGACGTCTGAGGCACCTTGTTTTTCTGCGTCAACACCACCAACACCGCCAAGTCATTAGCATCTTCCAGCTGCAATTCAGCGATCTCGCTATCCGACAACACAAACTCATAGTTAATCCCGAACACCGAGGGATCGGTCACCGGCAGCGTCACGTCCGGATCGTTGAGAGATTGCATCAGGAAAACCACCCCGGCTTTCGGCGTCCCGGAATCGTCCTCTTCGTGAAACAGCTTCCATTGCACACTTTGTTCGAAACCGGGGATACCGCGCGGAAAATTAATTACCGTCCCTTCATCCACGTCCAACTGACCCAGCCTCGTCGAGTTAAGCATCATATTATTTCCCCTTTTCTTGGCGACAGAACCGTTATCCATTCTAGTGCATCTTTCGGCATACGCAAGCCCGCCCCTAGAGGGTACGGGGCCTCTGCTTAACACCAAGGAGTGTCTGACGGTGCCAAACAGCCTAAACCCTGCCCAAGGGCGTCGGGAAACGGTGCATGAGACAGGCATTTTCACTCGTTTGGCTCCTTTCGGACGGATTTCGGCCATGACCGGTTTATTTCGGGCACAGCATCACCCAGCGGCGCAGGTTGTGTGCCAGCGCCAGCAAGGTGAAGTGCAAACGGTTCTTGGCGAGACCGACATAGCGGCAGCGCGCCGCCGACCGGTTTCCCTTCCAGTCGCCAAAGAGGCGTTCGATCTGGCTTCGTACCTTACGCCAAGACAGGTTCAGCGCCTGCTGCCGGCATGTGTTACAACCAATTCGGCTTGCTTGGGAAGTTTTGCAGAGGCCTCATCGTATATCGGCTATTTCAACGGTTCCCAGAGCTTGATGTCGAAAAGCTGGACTTTCCGCTTACCCATCCTTATCCCCGCCTTTGCCTATCCACCTCCATCAGTCAATAAAAACGCCGAAGATCAGACACGGATGCCCGACCGTGCCACCTTTCAGCTTCGCCTCGCCGTTACGCCATCCCGTCGAGCCCCAGCATCTCCCACCCCTCGCAGCCCTCGGCCGCCAGTGTCCAGCTGGGCAACCCGGCGTTCATCAGGCACATTCCCAGCATCCCGGCCAAGGCCCAGGCGCAACCGTCGTCCTCGACCACCCGAACGCCGCGCCAGTGGGCACAGGTGCCGCAGGCGCGAAAATCCAGCCGTCCCCGGAAAACCTTTTCCACGTGCGGTTAGGCCTTGACATCAATCAGGTTGTGGGCCCCAATTTCCACCGCCCGCAGCTGCTCACGGATGCACTGCTCGATGGCCTGGTTCGCCATCTCCTCCATCCTGTGCTTGGTCTGCTGGTTGCGGGCCACCGCCTGCTGGTTGAGCTGGCGATTGTTTTCGGTCATTTGAAGCAACTGGGGGCCGATGCCCTGGGGTTCCATGCTTTACTCCTCACTCTGTCTTGAAAAGGCTGACGCACTCTTGGAGGCTTTCCGCCAGCACCTCCAGATGCTGAGTTTCCTTCGCCGCGTCGGCCATGGAGCAGGTATTGTCGGTGGTCATGACCGCGATGTCCGCCATGTGCCGGGTCACGTCCGTGGCGATGGCGCTTTGCTCCTCGGTAGCGGCGGTGATGCTGTTGAGGCCGTTGTTGACCTTGCCCACCGCGTTGCTGGCCTCGGACAGCACCACCGCCACGTTCTCCAGGGAATCCTGGCTGGAATGCAGGTGTCGCATCCCCTCGTCGATGCACCTCGCCACCTGCTGGGACTGGCGGGTGATGGACTGGGTAACGTCGTCGATCTCGCTGGCAGCATGGGCCGACTTCTCGGCCAGCTTGCGCACCTCGTCGGCCACCACGGCGAAACCCCGGCCATGCTCTCCGGCCCGGGCGGCCTCGATGGCGGCATTCAGCGCCAACAGGTTGGTTTGCTCGGCAATGTCCTTCACCTGCCGGGTCATGGCGGTGATGGCCTCGGTGCTACGCATGAACTGGTCAACCGAAGTGGCGATTTCGTCCACCGCGGCCTCCACGCTGTCCAGCTCGGCCACCAGCACCGACAGGCTGACGTTGCCCTCCTGGGAGCGCTTCAGACTGTCCAGGGAAAGCTCCTTCACTGACTCGGCGCTGGAGGTGACCTTGGCCACGCTGCCGGCCATAGTTTCCACCGCGCCAGCCACCTGGGACGATTTCTCGCTCTGTTGGCGGGAACCTTCCGCCACCTGGAGGGAATGCTCCGCCAGTTGCCGAGAAGCCGCCGCCACCTGGGCCGCCGAAATACTCACGTGCCGAACCAGCCCGCTGAACTTGGACATCACCTCGTTGAACGCTCCGCAGGCCTGGCCAATCTCGTCCCGACTGCGCACCGCCAGGCGCCGGGTCAGGTCCCCCTCGCCCTTGGCGATGTCCTCCAGGCCGTGGGTCATCTCCCGCAGGGGCCGGGTGACCACCCGGCGGATGAACAGGTAGATGAAGCCCAACAGGGGCACGGTGATGGCCACCGCCAGCAGCGCGATTTCCCGGGTGAAGTCCCGCACCGTCTTGCTCACCTTGGCCAGGGAAATGCGCATGCTCACGGCCCCCAAGGGGGTGCCCTCCCGGACTTGGTGGCACATCAGGCAGTTCTTGCCCAGGTAGTTGGAGGACGCCACGGCGGGAATCACCGCCCGCAGCGCCTGGCTGTCAGCGCTCACCTGGAAGAAGGGCTTGCCGCTTTCCAGCACCTGCGTCTCGACACCGTCGGGGTTGCCCTCGTCGCTGCCCCCCGGCCCGAACTGGCCCACCACGGCGGAGCCGCGGATCACCCGCAGCTCGGAGATATTGCTGGAACTCCTGATCTGGTCCAGGTACACCGCCCGCTGGGCCACGGTGCCGGTAATCATCATCCCGGTGAGTCCCGCCATGGTCATCTGGTGCAGGCTATTGGCGAAGTCCACTGCCTGCGCCGTGGCCATTTCCTTCTGTTCCACGTAGGCCCAGGAAATCATCACCGTCCACGCCAGGGCCAGCATCAGCCAGATGGCGGCCACCAGGCGCACCCAGATTTTCAGGTCACTGATACGTTGCAGCATGTCTCTCCCCTTGCTTCTCTCAAAATTTAGAACGTGTTTTTTAGTTATTTCCGCCTGACGAACATCAGCCGCCCGTTCCCCCGGGGCCAGCGGCTCCATGATTTTCCAGCCTCCAGCCAGCCGTAGCGCCGGCGGCACATGACCCCCCTGGCCAGAAAGCCCGCCAATGTACCCAAAGCCCCGACCACCAGGGCCGACCAGTCCCGTTGTTTTTCCTGTTTTTCCCGACGAGCCCGCTCAGCCGCCAGGCTGGCCTCCGCCCGAACACACCACGCATCCCTGTCCCCCGCATCTCCCTCTACCTCATTTTTCTTGCTCAACAGGGTTTCCGATATCCACCCCCGCTGCCCGCTCCGGGTTTCAACCTCGACGTAATCGCCGGCCACCCCCAACACCGACACTGGGGTTTCGGGCGCCAACACCGCCAACACCGGCGCTCCCTGAAAAGCCGCCACTCTCAGATTGGCCCGCACCCCCTTCTCCACATAGGCCGCCTGGGCGGCCGGCTCGCCGGACAAGATCGCAAGCGCCAACCCCAGGGTTGCCCGAAAATAATCGATTCGCGGTCGGGAAGCCGCTCCCGCAACCCGTCCCATCATCCTTCCTTCCTCTCGCGGCATCGCTCCCAAGGGCAAAGGGGGACCAGCACCAGCTTCGGATAGAGCGGCACGTCCTTGCCGCCCCGCCAGATTTTTTCCTGACAACGGCGGTAAACACCCAGGACACGGCTTGCCTCCACGAGGTCGGTTACTTCTGCGCTAGCACCGAATTCCTCCGCTATCGCCACCGCCGTCTCGGGAAAACGCAGAGCGCCCTCTAGGTAAGAAAGGGTCCAGAATGCGGTAGGGCAGCAATAGGCATGGCTGACCAGAGCCTCCAGCAGGGTGCCCGGCCTCCTGCCGAAGGGTCGGATGGCGCAGCCGATGGCATCCATGGTAGCGGTGATAAAAATCTCCTTCGGATCATTCATGGCATTCCCCTCCTCGATCTCCACTTATGCACTCTTTGACCGAAACCCGATTCGCCTGTTGGGGGCGTCATCCCTTGTCTTAAGCATGCGTATCGACGCCGAAACCTTGTGGCGGTGGCAATGCTCCCAGGCTGCTCGCCGCCGGAGGCGGCAAAGGCGGCACCGGGGGCGGCAGAGATCCCGTCACCCCCTGACCGGACGTCTTGGGTTGCGTCAGCCCTTCATTGACAGGTTTCTCCGCCGGCGCCGCCAGTGCCCCGGTGAACGCCGCCGCCGAGGTCACCGGCGCAGCGAAGCGCTGGGACACGTGAATGTCGTGGCGCAAGGGTGGCAGGCGCAGGCCCGCCAAGTGGGCATTGGGGTTATCGGTGAAAGGGCGCGCAATCATCATTCTTCCTTTTTCGAAATTTTTCCGCCGTCATTGCGAGCGCAGCGAAGCAACTCCGTTTTGTCCCATGCCCGGACAGGACTGTGCTTCGTCACTTACTCCTCGCCATGACAACCGCCTCCCCTTTCACGCCCAGTCTGCCTCCTGGCTGGACACGTGCCCCTTCAACAGTTCCTCCATGTCCAAAACCAGCACCACATCGCCGTCACCGGACAGGGTAGCGCCGGCAATCCCGCGTGGCTTGATATCCAGCAGCGGTTTGATCACCACGTCGTCGCGGCCAAGGAAGCCATCGATGCCGA
>JBFXHL010000082.1:0-11431 GCA_050177075.1 Sulfuricellaceae bacterium
CCACCCGCACCGGACCGCCGCCGATGGCGCCGGCGGCGAGAAAATAGGACGCGCTGGAAGCATCGCCCTCGACAAAAATCGTGCCCGGGCTCTGGTAACGCTGACCGCCTTCGATGACAAAGCGCTGCCAGCCCTCCCGCTCCACTTTCACGCCGAAGCGGGCCATGAGGGCCAGGGTGATTTCGATGTAGGGCTTGGAAATCAGCTCCCCCACCACTTCCACGGTCATGGTCTCGCCGGTGAGGGGCAGGGCCATCAGCAGGCCGGTGAGGAACTGGCTCGACACATCGCCCCGCACCTGGGCGGTGCCGGGACGGATGACGGCGGGAGCAATCTCCAGGGGCGGAAACCCCTCGTTGCCCAGGTAGCGGATGTCGGCGCCCAGCTGGCGCAGAGCGTCCACCAGGTCGCCGATGGGGCGCTCGTGCATGCGAGGCACGCCGCTCAACTTGTAATGCCCGCCGGACAAAGCCAGGGCGGCGGTCAGGGGCCGAAAGGCGGTGCCGGCATTACCCAGGAAGAGGTCGGCTTCTTTCACCGGGAACGTCCCGCCCACGCCCTGCACCCTGTAATCGTTAACGCCGGTCTTCTCCACCGGCACGCCCAACGCCTTCAGGGCATCCAGCATGCGGTCGGTATCGTCGGAGGCCAGCAGGTCCCGGATATGGGTTTCGCCTTCGGCCAGGGCGGCCAGGAGCAGGGTGCGGTTGGAGATGCTCTTCGAGCCCGGCAGCTTGACGGCACCCCGGGCGGCAATAGCGGGATAAATGTCGAGGAATTCCATGATTAGCTGTCTAGTCATTGCTTCTCGCCGCCGGCCCAGGCGTTGCGAGCCCGACTGGCGCGGGTGAAAATCTGTTCCAGAGCGGCGCCGTCCCCGGCCTCCAGGGCCGTGCGCAGGCGTTCCAGCTGGGCGCGGTAGGCGTCCAGCTCCTTGAGCAGCGCCTCCCGGTTGGCGAGACTGATGTCGCGCCACATTTCCGGGCTGCTGCCGGCGATGCGGGTGAAATCGCGGAAGCCGCTGGCGGCGTAGGAGAAGAGCTCCACGGCGTTGGGCTTGCCGGCGATGTCGTCCACCAGGGCGAAAGCCAGGAGGTGGGGCAGGTGGCTGACGGCGGCGAACACCTCGTCGTGGGACTGCGGGGTCATTTCCCGCACCACCGCGCCGCAGGCGGCCCAGGCGTCCTTCACCCTGGCCACCGCCGCCGGGTCGTTTTCCGCCATGGGCGTCACCACCACGTTGCGGCCTTGGTACAGCTCGGCGCTGGCGGCGCCGGCGCCGGCCTTCTCCGCCCCGGCGATGGGATGGGCCGGAACGAAGCGGCTGAGGTGCTTTGCCAGGTGGCTCCGGGCATAGCCCAGCACGTCCTGCTTGGTGCTGCCGGCGTCGGTGACCACCGTGTCCGGCCCGAGATGAGGAGCGATGGCGGCCATCACCGCCGGCATCTGGCCCACGGGGACCGCCAGCAGCACCATGTCCGCCCCGGCCACCGCCTCGGCGGGCTTGCTCACCACCTCGTCGATGATGCCGAGTTTATAAGCGTCGCCCAGATTGGACAGGCTGCGGCCCACGCCCACCACCTCCCCCACCGCGCCGGCCTTCTTCAGGGCCAGGGCGAAGGAACCGCCGATCAGCCCGACGCCGAAAACGGCCAGTTTGCGGATGAGGGGCGCGGCCACGGTATTGATTACAGGTCGCGGCCGATGGCCTGGGCGATGCCCCGCAGGGTTCCCATCAGGTCCTTGAGTTCCTGGGGATTGAGGGCCTGGTCAGCGTCGCACCAAGCCTCGCAGGGAGTGGGGTGCATTTCCACCAGCAGGCCGTCGGCACCGGCAGCGATGGCGGCGCGGGAAAGGGCCGGCACCATCCAGGCCTTGCCGCCGGCGTGGGAGGGATCGACGATCACCGGCAGGTGCGTTTCCTTCTTCAGCACCGGGATGGCGGTGACGTCCAGCATGTTGCGGTAGTAGGTCTCGTAGGAGCGCACGCCGCGCTCGCAGAAGATGATGTTGTGGTTGCCGCCAGCGGCGATGTACTCCGCCGCCATCAGCCACTCGGAAATGGTGGCGGACATGCCGCGCTTGAGGATCACCGGCTTGTTGACCTTGCCCACTTCCTTCAGCAGATCGAAGTTCTGCATGTTGCGGGTGCCGATCTGGATCACGTCCACGTCGTACTCGAGGAAGGTGTCCAGCATGCGCACGTCCATCAGTTCGGTGACGATGGGCAGGCCGTGCCGGTCGGCGGCCTTGCGGAACATGTCCAGGCCTTCCACGCCGTGGCCCTGGAAAGCGTAGGGGCTGGTGCGGGGCTTGAAGGCGCCGCCGCGCATCAGCTTGCAACCGGCGTCCACCACGAACTGGGCGGCCTTGTCCATCTGTTCCGGGGTTTCCACCGAGCAGGGGCCGGCGATGATCTGCACCTGCTTGCCGCCCAGCTTGACACCCTTGATGTCGATGACCGTGTCTTCCTTGTGCCATTCCCGGGCAACGATCTTGTAGGGCTTGACGATGTGCATCGCCTGCTCGACGCCGGGGAGGGATTCGAACAGCTCCTGGTCCAACTTGCGCTCGTCGCCGATGGCGCCCAGCACGGTGCGCTCGACGCCGCGGGAGATGTTCACCTCCAGGCCGGCTTCCTTGATCTTGCGGATGACGGTTTCCACTTGCGACTCGGTGGAATCGGGGCTCATTACGATGATCATGTTTGCTCCTAGATGACCCGCCGGCAAAGGGCGGACGCCGTGGGACTTTTATCCCCTCCCCGCTCTACGCGGTCATTGTCGGCGTTTCAATTCAAGATTTGTTAAGCGCGTGTTCCAGGGCCTGCAGAAATTTGGCGTTTTCCGACTCCAGCCCCACGCTCACGCGCAGGTGCTCGGGCATTCCGTAATTGGCGACGGGGCGAACGATCACCCCTTGCTGCAGCAGGCTTCGATACATGGCGGTGGCGTTGCCGACCCGGCAGCAGACGAAGTTGCCGTGGGAGGGAATGAACTCCACGCCAAGGCGCTTGAAGCCCTCGGTGAGCTGGTCCATGCCCGCCTCGTTGATGTCCAGGCAGTGCTCGAGGAAAGCCTCGTCCTCCATGGCTTCCATGGCCGCCGCCTGGGCCAGGCTGTTGACGTTGAAGGGCTGGCGCACTCGGTTGAGCATGTCCGCCACCTCGGCGGACGTCGCCCCATAGCCCACCCGCAGGCCCGCTAGGCCGTAGGCCTTGGAGAAGGTACGGACGACGATCAGGTTGGGATGATGGGCAATCCAGCCCACGCTGTCGCCCTGCTGCTCCCGCGACAAGTATTCGTAATAGGCCTCGTCCAGCACCACCAGCACTTCCCGGGGCACTTCCTCGATGAAGCGCTTCACTTCCGCCGGCGACAGGAAGGTGCCGGTGGGGTTGTTGGGGTTGGCGAGGAAGACGATGCGCGTGTCGTCCTCGATGGCTTCCAGCATGGCCATCAAATCGTGGCCGTAGTCCTTGGCCGGCACCTCGATGCCCCGCGCCCCGGCTCCTTGCACGGCCAAAGGATAAACGGCGAAGGCGTACTGGGAATAGACCGCGCTGCTGCCCGACGTCAGGAAGGCCCGGGCCACCATTTCCAGCACGTCGTTGGAACCGTTGCCGAGGACGATCTGCTCCTGGCCGACCTTCAGGCGCTCGGCCAGCGCGGCCTTGAGGTCGAAGCCGCTGCCGTCGGGATAGCGGGCCAACTCCAGGAATACGTTCTCGATGGCCGCCAGCACCCGGGGGCTGGTGCCGAGGGGGTTTTCGTTGGACGCCAGCTTGACGATCTCGTCCTCGGCGATGCCCATTTCCCGCGCCAGTTCGGCGATCGGCTTGCCGGGCTGGTAAGGGGCGATACCGCGGACATGGAGGGGAGCGAGGTCGCAAAGGGACATGGGGAATTCCGATCCGGTCATGGTTGTTTACAGCACCGCCACGGGGTAGGAGCCGAGCACCTTGACGAACACCGCCTGGCTCGTCAGCTCCTCCAGGGCCTGGGCCACGGGCGCGTCGTCCCGGTGGCCTTCCACGTCCACGAAGAACACATATTCCCATAGGCCGGCGCGGGAAGGGCGGGATTCCAGCTTGCTCATGCTGACGCCGTGTCGGGCCAGGGGCGTCAGCAGTTCGTACACCGCGCCGGGACGGTTCTTGGCGGCCATCACCAGGGAGGTCTTGTCCTTGCCGGAGCGGGCCGCGTCGTGCTGGCCGATAACCAGAAAGCGGGTGGTGTTGTCGGGCTTGTCCTCGATATTCTCCGCCAGCTTGTCCAGGTGGTAAAGTTCGGCCGCCGCCTCGCCGGCGATGGCCGCGGAAGCGGCGTCTTCCGAAGCCAGACGGGCCGCCTCGGTATTGCTCACCACCGCCACGCGCTCCACGCCGGGCAGGTTGCGGTTGAGCCACTCGTGGCACTGGGAGAGGGACTGGGCATGGGAATAAACCTTCGTCGGCGCGCCTTCCACGCCAGGCTGGCGCAGCAGGAACTGATGCACCCGCAGGTCCACCTCGCCGCACACTTTCAGCGGCGTCTGCAGCAGCAGGTCCAGGGTGGTGCCCACCGCGCCGCCGGTGGAGTTTTCTACCGGCACCACGCCGTAATCCGCCAAGCCCGCTTCCACCTCGCGGAACACCGCGTCGATGGAGGCACAGGGCCGGGTCTGGGCCGCGTGGCCGAAATGCTTGATCGCCGCCGATTCGCTAAAGGTTCCCTGGGGACCCAGGTAGGCCACCGTCAGGGGATGCTCCAAGGCCAGGCAGGCGGACATGATTTCCCGGAACAGCCGGGCCACGGATTCGCCGGACAGGGGACCGGGGTTGAGTTCCTTCACCCGGCGCAGCACCTGGGCTTCCCGCTCCGGACGGTAGATGCCGACGCCGTTCTTGATGCGGCCGATGGCCTGGGCGTGCTCGGCCCGCTCCGAAATGAGCTTGAGGACCTGGGCGTCGATGGCATCGATGGCCTCGCGGTGGGCTTGCAGCTCGTCAGCCATGCTTCTTCTCGAACTCCTGCATGAAGGTCGCCAGGGCCTTGACCCCTTCCAGGGGCATGGCGTTGTAGATGGAGGCGCGCATGCCCCCCACCGACTTGTGGCCCTTGAGCTGGAGCAGGCCGCGGCTCTTGGCTTCGGCGAGGAAGGTTTCGTCCAGCTTGGCGTCGGCCAGGGTGAAGGGCACGTTCATGCGTGAGCGGGCGGACGCTTCCACCGGGTTGCGGAAGAAGCCGCCGCTGGCGTCGATGGCGTCGTAGAGCACCTTGGCCTTCTCGATGTTGATCTTCTCCATGGCCGCCAGCCCGCCCTGGCGACGGAGCCACTTGAACACCAGCCCGGCCATGTAGATGCCGTAGGTGGGCGGGGTGTTGAGCATGGAACCGTGCTCGGCCTGCACCGCGTAATCCAGCAGGCTCGGGGTGTGGGGTCCGGCGCGGCCCAGGAGGTCTTCCCGCACGATGACGATGACCAGGCCGGCGGGACCGATGTTCTTCTGGGCTCCGGCGTAGATCAGGCCATAGCGGCCGATGTCCAGGGGACGTGAGAGGATGTGGGAGCTCATGTCCGCCACCAGGGGCACGGACACCCCCAGGCTGGCGCAATCGTCGAACACCTCGACCCCGTGGATGGTTTCGTTGGTGCAGACATGAAGGTAGGCGGCGTTGGGGTCCAGGTCCACTTCGCCGGCCTTGAACCAGCGGGCGTAGCGGTCGGCTTCGGTGCTGCCGGCGCAACGCACGCTGCCGATGCGCTTGGCCTCCTGGTAGGCCTTCTCGGACCAGGAGCCGGTCACCAGATAGTCCGCCGAGCGTCCGCCCAGCAGGTTCATGGGAATCTGGGCGAATTGCAGCGTCGCGCCGCCCTGGAGGAACAGCACCTTGTAGTGGGCGGGGATGGCCAGCAGCTCCCGCAGGTCGTGCTCGGCGGTGTCGATGATGCCCATGAACTCCTTGCCGCGATGGGACATCTCCATCACCGACATGCCGCAGCCCTGCCAGTTGAGCATCTCGTCCTGGGCCTGCACCAGCACCTCCTGGGGCAGGACCGCCGGACCGGCGCTGAAGTTGTAGATGCGTTCCATGGTTTTCGCTCTTTCCGCCCGGAGTTATTCCTCGTCGTCCTCGGTCTCGACGATCTTCTCCAGGCCCGCCAGCTTCTCGCCCTCGTCCAGGGTGATCAGCGTCACGCCCTGGGTGGCGCGGCCCATTTCGCGGATTTCCTTCACCCGGGTCCGGATCAGCACGCCACCGGTGGTGATGAGCATGATCTCGTCGCTTTCTTCCACCAGGGCGGCGGCCACTACCTTGCCATTGCGCTCCGAGGTCTGGATCGCGATCATGCCCTGGGTGCCGCGGCCGTGTCGGGTGTATTCGGCGATGGGGGTGCGCTTGCCGAAACCATTCTCGGTGGCCGTGAGCACGCTCTGGCTCTCGTTTTCCGCCACCAGCAGCGAAATCACCCGCTGCCCCTTCTGCAGGCGCATGCCGATCACGCCCCGGGCGCCGCGACCCATGGGCCGAACGTCGTTTTCGTCGAAGCGCATGGCCTTGCCGCCGTCGGAGAACAGCATGATGTCGTGCTTGCCGTCGGTGAGAGCGACGCCGACGAGGTAATCCCCCTCGTCCAACCCCACGGCGATGATGCCGGTGGAACGGGGACGGGAGAACTCCGACAAGGGAGTCTTCTTGACGATGCCGTGGGCGGTGGCCATGAAAATGAAGTGACCGTCGTCGAATTCCTTCACCGGCAGGATGGCGTTGATCTTCTCCCCTTCCTGCATCTGCAGCAGGTTGACGATGGGCTTGCCGCGGCTGCCGCGCCCCCCCTGGGGCACGTTGTAGACCTTGATCCAGTACACCCTGCCCCGGTTGGAGAAGCACAGGATGTAGTCGTGGGTGTTGGCGATGAACAGGTTGTCGATGAAATCGTCTTCCTTCGTCGCCGTGGCCTGCTTGCCGCGACCACCCCGCTTCTGGGCGCGGTAATCGTCCAGGGGCTGGGCCTTGATGTAGCCGGAATGGGACAGAGTCACCACCACGTCCTCGGGGGCGATCAGGTCCTCCATGCTGATGTCCTGGGTGTGGACCACGATCTCGCTGCGGCGCTCGTCGCCGAACTGCTGCTTCACCTCGGTGAGCTCCATGGCGATGATCTCGGTCACCCGTTCGGAACGGGCCAGGATGTCCAGCAGGTCGGCGATGCGAAGCATCACTTCCTTGTATTCGTTGACGATCTTGTCCTGCTCCAGGCCGGTGAGTCGCTGCAGGCGCAGATCGAGGATGGCCTGGGCCTGGGCTTCCGACAAGCGGTAGCCTTGGCCGGAAAGACCGAACTCGGGCGCCAGGCCTTCGGGTCGGGAAGCATCGGCGGCGGCGCGGGCCAGCATCTCCTCCACCAGGGGCGAGCGCCAGGCGCGTTCCATCAACTGGCCCTTGGCCACGACCGGGGATTCGGCGGCGCGAATCAGAGCGATCACGTCGTCCACGTTGGACAAGGCGACGGCGAGGCCCTCCAGGATATGCCCCCTGTCCCGGGCCTTCTTCAGCTCGAACACGGTGCGCCGCGTCACTACCTCGCGGCGGTGGCGCAGGTACTCGTCCAGCATCTGCTTCAGGTTCAGCAGGCGCGGCTGGCCGTCCACCAGGGCCACCATGTTCATGCCGAAGGTGTCCTGCATCTGGGTTTCTTTGTACAGGTTGTTCAGCACCACCTCGGGCATTTCGCCGCGCTTGAGCTCGATCACCACCCGCATGCCGGACTTGTCGGATTCGTCGCGCAAATCGGAGATGCCCTCGATGCGCTTGTCCCGCACCAGTTCGCCGATCTTGATGCACAGGTTGGCCTTGTTCACCTGATAGGGCAGCTCATCGATGATGATCGCCTGGCGGCTGCCCTTCTCCATGTCCTCGAAGTGGCAGCGGGCGCGCATCACCACCCGGCCGCGGCCGGTGCGATAGCCTTCACGCACGCCCTCCAGGCCGTAGATGAAGCCGGCAGTGGGAAAATCCGGGGCCTTGACGATGTCGATCAGCTCGTCGATGGTGACGGCGGGGTTGTTGAGCAGCGTCAGGCAGGCATCCACCACCTCGTTCAGGTTATGGGGCGGGATGTTGGTGGCCATGCCCACCGCGATGCCGGAAGAACCGTTGATCAGCAGATTGGGAATCTTGGACGGCAGGACCAGGGGCTCCTGCTCGGAACCGTCGTAGTTGGGGCCGAAGTCCACCGTCTCCTTGTCGATGTCGGCCAGGAGCTCGTGGGCGATTTTCGCCATGCGCACTTCGGTGTAACGCATGGCCGCCGCGTTGTCGCCGTCGATGGAGCCGAAGTTGCCCTGGCCGTCCACCAGGGGGTAGCGCAGGGAGAAATCCTGGGCCATGCGCACGATGGTGTCGTACACCGCCGTGTCGCCGTGGGGATGGTACTTACCGATGACGTCGCCGACCACGCGCGCCGACTTCTTGTAGGGCTTATTCCAGTCGTTGGACAGTTCGTTCATCGCGTAAAGCACGCGACGGTGCACCGGCTTCAAGCCATCGCGCACATCCGGCAGGGCACGTCCCACGATCACGCTCATGGCGTAATCGAGATAGGAGCGGCGCATTTCCTCTTCAAGACTGACTGGCAGGGTTTCTTTGGCGAATTGTTCCATCGGCTGGCTTTAGTTTTAACCGCTTAAAAAGCCTTGGATTCTATCACGCACCCCCAGCCCCGTCATCTTCGCCATTTCGGCGCCACTGGAGCAAGTGTTGCTTTGGCGCAACACCCGCCGCCGGCAAAAACCAATTTGTGTTTTTTTATTCCTAAGACTATGTTGTAGAATGAAGTGGGAATCGAATAACAACTAATCGAAAATACTTGCAAAAAAGCGTCGCCACGAAATCCAAAGAAACTCACAAGGAGTCTGAAGAATGAAAATGTCCAAACTCATGAACGTTCTGATCGCCGTTGCCGCCTTGGCTTCCGCAAGCTCTGCTTTCGCCGCCAAGGAAGGGTACCTGGTCGACACCCGCGGCAACGTGGTGCGCAACAACTACGGCGAGTGCTGGAAGACCGGCTACTGGACCCCCGCCATGGCCATCGAAGAGTGCGACTCTTCCCTGGCAAAGACTAGCACTGGCAAAAGCATCGGCCCTGAGGCCGCCGCTTTCGCCAAAGCCACCCTGCAGGCCGAGACCCTGTTCGACTTCGACAAGTCCGTCCTCCGTCCCGCCGGGAAGCAGGCCCTGGACGAGTTCGTGACCAAGATGCAGGCTCACCCCGAAGTCGAACTGCTGCTGGTGACCGGCCACACCGACCAGATCGGTAGCGACAAGTACAACCAGAAGCTGTCCGAGCGCCGCGCCGCTTCCGTGAAAGCCTATCTGGTGAGCAAAGGCATCGCCGCCAACCGCATCGAGACCGTGGGCATGGGCGAGAAAGAGCCCGTGAAGTCCCTGAAGGAGTGCAAGGGTAGCCACGGCAAGAAGCTGATCGAGTGCCTGCAACCCAACCGTCGCGTTGTGGTCGAAATCAAGATGCAGAAACCGACCCAGAAGTAATTCCGTTCATACGGAAAGCCCCGCCGCCGCCAGGCCGAGCGGGGCTTTTTTACGCCCGCTAGAACCATGTCCCCCCTGACCACAATCGACACCCTCATCGACGCCCGCTGGGTCGTCCCCGTAGAACCGGAACTCACCGTCCTCTCCCGCCACAGCCTCGCCATCCGCGAGGGAAAAATCGTCGCCCTGCTGCCCACGGAAGAGGCCCACCTTCGCTTCAAGCCCGAGCGGCACCTGCAGCTGAAGAACCACCTCCTGATCCCCGGCCTCATCAACCTCCACACCCACGCGGCCATGACGCTGCTGCGCGGCCTGGCCGATGACCTGCCCTTGATGGACTGGCTGCACAACCATATCTGGCCTGCCGAGGGCCGCTTCATGTCGGCGGAATTCGTCCACGACGGCACTCTTCTCGCCTGCGCGGAAATGCTGCGCAGCGGCATCACCTGCTTCAACGACATGTACTTCTACCCCGAGGCAGCCGCCAACGCCGCCCTTCAGGCAAAAATGCGGGCCGCCCTGGGCATCGTGACGGTGGAATTTCCCACGCCTTACGCCTCCGATGCCGACGACTATCTCCACAAAGGTTTAGCCGCCCGCGACGCTTTCCGCGACGAAGCCTTGATCAGCTTTACCCTGGCACCCCATGCCCCCTACACAGTCAGCGACCAAACCTTCGCCAAAATACTGACCTACTCCGAGCAGCTGGATTTGCCGATTCACTTGCACCTTCACGAGACCCACGAGGAAGTGGAAGAAAGCCTGAAGCAGTACCAGGTTCGCCCCCTGGAGCGCCTATACCACCTGGGATTACTGGGCCCCAACCTGATCGCCGTCCATATGGTGCAGCTCAACAAAGAGGAAATCCGCCTCCTCGCCGAGCATGGCTGCCACGTCGCCCACTGCCCCACCTCCAACCTCAAGCTGGCCAGCGGTATCGGTCCCGTGGTGGAAAAACTGGAGCACGACGTCAACGTCGGCCTCGGCACCGACGGCGCCGCAAGCAACAACCGCCTCGACATCCTGGCCGAAATGCGCCTTGCCGCCCTGCTGGCCAAGGGGCAAAGCCGCAAGGCCTCCGCCCTCCCCGCCTTCGAAACCTTGAAGTTGGCCACCCTCAACGCCGCCCGCGCCTTGCGCCTCGATCATCTCGTCGGCTCCCTCAAACCGGGCAAAGCAGCCGACATCGTGGCCCTCGACTTCTCGGGTCCGGAAATGGAACCCTGCTACGACCCGGTATCGCACCTGGTCTATGCCGCCGGGCGGGAACACGTCAGCCACGTCTGGGTCAACGGGGAAATGCTGCTGAGCGAGCGTCGCCTGACCTCCCTGGACGAGCGAGACATCCATGCCAAAGCCGTCCTGTGGCAGGAGAGAATCCGCAACGCGGCCTGATTTGTGGTTAAATATGCGCCTATGAGCAACGCCGACCAAATCGAACTGGATAAATTCGCCCAACTGGCCCACCGCTGGTGGGACCCCAACAGCGAATTCAAACCCCTTCACGACATCAATCCCCTGCGCCTCGACTATATCGACCGTATTGCCGGCCTGGCGGGCAAAACCGTCCTTGATGTCGGCTGCGGCGGCGGCATCCTATCGGAAAGCATGGCCCAGCGGGGCGCCACCGTCACCGGTATCGACCTGGGCGAGAAAGCCCTCAAGGTCGCCAAGCTCCACAAGCTGGAGAGCGGTGTTGCCGTGGACTATCGCCTTATCTCGGCGGAAGACCTCGCCCAGGAACAACCCAATCACTACGACGTGGTCACCTGCATGGAGATGCTGGAGCACGTCCCCGACCCGTCCCTCGTGGTGCGCGCCTGCGCGCAACTGGTGAAGCCCGGCGGCTACGTCGTCTTCTCCACCCTCAACCGCAACCTCAAATCTTATCTCTT
>JBFXHL010000083.1:0-11326 GCA_050177075.1 Sulfuricellaceae bacterium
GTAGGGCTTGCCCTCGGCGACGACCCGGCCGCTTGCCCGGGCGCCCGTGCCGATGAGGCCGAGGGCGCGCGCCACGTTGTCGCTTGCGGCGCTTTCGCCGTCTTTCCCTTCCGCTACCGAGACCACTGTCAGCGGCAAGTCGAAGGCGGCGGCGAAGCTGGCCGCCACCGTCGTGGCCCGGTCGCTGTGGGGCGAGCCGTCGGTCGCCAGGACGATGCCCCGGGACCAGAGCCTGGCGGCGCGCGGTACGACCAGAACGTCGCAGGGAGCATGACCGGTGACCGTGTGCACCATCTCGCCCAGCAGCAGATTGGCGAGATAGCTGTGTTTTTCCCGCCGGCGCAGCACGACCATGTCGGCGCGGCGTTCCCGCGCTTCTTCCACGATTTCACGGAAGGGCTCCTCGCCGAGGCGGATGGAGCCGTCCAGTGCCACGCCCTGCGCCTCCGCGCGCTGCTGAAGCTGGGCCATTTTCATGGCCGCTTCCGCCTCGGCCTGTTCTTCGCGCTCGGGGGCGAGGGATTCGTACTCGGGGTTGCTGACCAGGGGCCGCACCGCGTGCAGGGGAATGCCACAGCGGTTCGCGAGTTCGATGGCGACAAGCTCTGCGCCGGCATCGAATTCGGTGTTTTCCGTGGCGAGGAGGAGGTGGTTGAAGGGACAGCGCATGGAGGTCAGTGGGGGGCGAGAATGTCGGAGGCGGAGAGGATCAGCACGGCAACCAGCAGGATGGAAATGGCCAGGTGCGCCTTTTCGCCGCGGCGCGCGAAGAAAGGCAGAATCGCCACCGTGCTTATGGCGGAGACGCCGGCGAGGACGGCGATGCCGAGCATGTTCAGCTCGTCGCCCATGGCGATGTCGGCCAGCCAGGACCAGCCGGTCGGGGTGTGGGTCACCTTGACGAATTCCGACGCCGGCAGGCCCCAGTATTTCGGCAATTGGCTGAGGGGCACCAGGGGCTTCAGGATACCGGCCATGTAGAGGATGAAACTGATGACCAGCAGAATGAAGCCGACCTGGACGCCGAGGTTCAGCACCTTGGCGTAGCGGAGTTGTTCCGGCGATGCGTACTTGTTTTCGTTCATGGCATATTTCTCCTTCGAATCAAGACCAGATTCCCAGACCCTTCAGAAGAGCCCGCAGGCCCGCGATCAACAGCATGATGATCACCATGCGGCGGATGGCCGAGGCCTTGACCACCCGCAGCAGGCGCACGCCGATCCGCGCGCCGATCATCATGCCGATGATGGACGGGACGACGATGATGGGGAGGATGGCGCCCTGGTTGATATAGACCCAGGCCGCGGAAGAGGTCATGGACAGGATCAGGCTGCTGCTGCCGGCGGCGACCTTGAGGGGGACGCCCATCATGAGGTTCAGGGTCGGCACGTTGGCCCAGCCGGCGCCGAGGCCGAACATGCCTGCGAGCACGCCGATGATGACGAAGGTGACCAGGGCGATGGGGGTCCTGTTCACCATCCATTCGACGTCCTTGCCGTGGGCGGTGTCGTGGAAGATGCCGTTGATGCGCAGCGCCGCCGAGATGGGGTCGGCCTTCTGCACGCCGGGAATTTCCGATTTCTTGGCGGTCCACATCAGCACCACGATGCCGAGGATGATGAGGCCCAGGGCCGTCTGCACGACGGCGGCTGGCAGGACCAGGCCCATCATGGCGCCGCCGATCTGGCTGGCGGCCACGAGGAGGGAAAGGGGCAGAGCCAGACGCAGGTTGGCCAGGCCGAGGCGCAGCAGGCCGGGGCTGGCAGCCAGGGCGCTGGCGAGGGCGACCATCAGGCCGCCGCCGCGGACGAAGTCGAGATGGAAGGGGAAGAAGCCGCCGACGATGGGCACGAACAGCACGCCGCCGCCCACTCCCGCCGGGACGGCGACGATGCCGAGGGCGAAGCAGACCACGAACAGGGCGAGGGGCCATCCCCACCAGGGCATGGTGCCGACGAGGTTGTCCGCCGCGAAGGCCGGCGTGCTGGCGAAGGCGGCAGTCAGGGAAATCGCGATGGCGACGACGAGGCTGGCTTTGATGGAATCGGCGTGGGTTGACAACTGTTTGGCAAAAGGGATGCGACGAACATGCATGTCCAAGGGTCTCCGGATGGAACGGGGAGGCTAGGGAAGAGCGCCGAGCTTGGCGGCCGAGCTGGGTTTCGCCAGCGTGGAAGGTTCGCGGTGCCTGAATTCGAGGATCACGGCGCTGCGACGGGGGGCGGCTTCATGGACGGGGGAGATGTTTTCCTGTGCCATCGCGGCGTTCTGCTCGAGCAGTTCCTTGACGGCGTCCAGGTCGCCGGCTTCCGCGTAGGAGAGAGCCGTCAGCAGTCTGTCCAGTTTCTTGAGGAATTTCTTCATCGTACGACCCGCAAGGGAAAGATGTCCGTCCGTAACCCCCTCCTGCTTGGGAAGGGAGCTTTGTGCCCAACAAAGTCGGTATCCTAGCGGGAGGGACGTCAAGAAGACGTCAAGAAAGGGTTAACGTAACGTTAAGACCCGGCCGGGGCAGGCGCTAGGCTTGGCAGGGATGGGCGAGGGAGGAGGCGAAGATCAGCTGGGCCGAGGTGCCTTGCCCTTCGACGCTGTCGATGCGGATTTCCCAACCGTAGCGCTCGCAGATGCGCTTGACGAGGGACAGGCCGATGCCGGCGCCGGTGCTGGCCGAGCCTTTGAAGTGGCGCTGGAAGACCTTACCGAGCTCTTCGCCGCGAATGCCTTGGCCGGTGTCCGCCACGGTCAGGCGATCGCCTTGCACGGTGATGCGGACGCTGCCCGCCTCCGTGTAGGCGAAGGCGTTGCGGATCAGATTGGCCACGACGATGCTCAGCAGGGTCCGCTCCGCGGCGACGCAGGGACTGACGAGGCAGGAAAGTTCGACCTGGGTTTTGTCGTTGACCAGGTGGCGATGGGCCTCGACGGTATCCCGCACCACCTCGCAGATGTCGCACTTGCGCGCGACAGGGCCGCTGGAGGTCTCTTCCCGGGCCATCAGCAGCAGGGCCGCGGTGAGGTCGATCATTTCCCTGGCGGCGCGGCCGATGCGGGCGATGCGTTCCCGCTCCTTCTGGTCGAGGCGCTCGTCGTCCTCCATCAATTCGACGGCCCCCTGGACGATGGCGAGGGGGGTGCGGAGTTCGTGGCTCACGTCGGCGGTGAAGGCGCGTTCCCGTTCGGTGAAGGCGCGCATGCGCTTGAGGTAGCCGCAGAACACCCGGGCGAGTTCGCCGATCTCGTCGTCCCGGAACCCCTTGGCGACATCCTGGGCGCCTTCCTCCGGGGTGGCGTTGCTGACCCGTCGCGCCAGTTCGGCGATGGGGGAGACGATTCTTCCCGCCAGCCACCAGCCCGTTCCCGCCGAGAGGAGCATCATGATGAAGGTGCCGGCGAGGAGGTAGACCAGGAACTGCTCTTCCCGATGGCGTTGCCGGACTTCGTTGAACAGCATGAAGTAGCGCTCGTCGTTTTTGTCGGCGACGGCCACCCGATAGGGGATGTTGTCCAGGGTCAGCTGGTATTTGCCGGGAGAAAGGGCCTGCAAGGCGGCGGGGAGGGCGGGGGCGTCGTGGCCGGCAGAACGGACGTAGCCGCGGACGCTGATGGTGGCGGGGGGGAGCGAGTTGGGGTTGCGCAGGCGGCGATTGATGTAGTCCTCGAGCTCGGCACGCAGGGTTTCGTCCATCAGGTGCTGGCTGAGGTCGTGGGCGGCGAAGGACAGGCCGAGGGACAGCAGGATGCTGACCAGGGCGCCGAAGGCGGCGAAAGTCAGGGCGAGCCGGAAGCGAAGGCTAGTCATCGCTGAGCTGGTAGCCGATTCCCCGCAGGGTTTTGATCAGGGGTTTGTCGGTGGCCCCGTCCACGGTGCTGCGCAGGATGTGGAGGTGGGCCCGGAGGGCGTCGCTGTCCGGCGGCGAGTCGCCCCAGATGCCCCGCTCCAGTTGCTCCCGCGGCAGAACCCGGGGGGCGTGGCGGATGAGCATTTCGAGAATCTTCAGCGGAATGGGGGGCAGCTCGAGGACCTTTTCCCCCCGCTTGACCTTCAAGGTAGCGGGGTCGAAGGACAGGTCCCCGACCTGGTAGAGGGCCGTGCCCTCCTTGTTCTGGGCACGGCGGATCAGGGCGCGCAGGCGCGCTTCCACTTCGCGCAGGGCGAAGGGTTTCACCACGTAGTCGTCGGCGCCGGCTTCCAGTCCGGCGATCTTGTCGTCCAGGGAGTCCCGGGCGGTCAGCATCAGCACCGGGGTCTGCTTGCCCCCCTCGCGCAGGCGCTGGCACAGGGTCAAACCGTCCATGCCGGGAAGCATCAGGTCGAGGATGATGGCGTCGTAGGGGTTCGAGGCGGCGAGGTGGAGGCCGGTGAGGCCGTCGGCGGCCAGGTCGAGGGTGTGGCCCTTGGCCTCGAAATAATCGAACATGTTCAGCGCCAGGTCGCGGTTGTCTTCGATCAGGAGGATGTTCATCGGCAGCTCAACCAGCAGGGGAGGTAATCGGCGGGCATAAACAAAAACGGCGACGGGACGCCCCGTCGCCTACGGCATGATACAAGCGGGCATCCGCCGCGGGCCATTATCCCACCAGGGAGATTTTGGCCCCGCTTCCGCTGTCGCGCTGCGCGGCGTTGTCTGCGGCACGGCATTCGCTGAAAATCCGTACCGGACAGTCGCGGCAGATATTTTTGTCCAGGCGGGGATAGATGTCCCGCAGGGCATCCTGTTTGCCCATGAAGATGTTGTTCGGGCCGATGTCCGGGATGTAGCGACCCTTGGCCAGCATGGAGAGGACGGATTCCTTCATGCTCGCCAGGTAGAGTCCGCCGCCCATTTTCTTGCGGCGCTTGGCTTCCTGCACCAGCATTTCTGCGCCGGCGATATCCACGAAGTTGATGCCCTTGCCGAGGATCAGCACGTGTTTCTTCTGCGGGTCTTCTTCGTCGATGGACTGTAGTTCGTTCTGTACATGGTTGACGGCGCCGAAGAAAATCGAGCCGTTGATGGACACCACCTTCATTTGCGGGCACTCGGGCGCCGCCGGGGAGGCGGGGATGAACTTGCGGGAGGGGTCGAAGGGGTCCGGCACCATGGACTGGATCGCCGGGCTGGAGGTACGGCTCAGGTAGAGCATGAGGGAGAGCATGACGCCGACGTAGATGGCGAATTCCAGTTCCACGAAGAGGGTGGAGAACAGGGTGGTGAAGAGCACCACGGTTTCGGAGCGGCTGGTCTTGATGATGGCGCCGATGTGGTGGAAGTCGATGAGGCCCCAGGCCACCAGGAACAGGATGGCCGCCATGGAGGCGATGGGCAGGTAGGCGGCCAGGGGGGCCACCAGCAGTAGGATCAGGGCCAGGAAGACGGAGGCGAAGACGGAAGCCATGGGAGTCTTGGCGCCGGCGGCATAGTTGAGGCCGCTGCGGTTGAAGGAGCCGCTGGAGGCGTAGCCGGAGAAGAAGCTGCCGAAGATGTTGGACAGACCCTGGCCAATGAACTCCTGGTTGCCGTCGATGCGCTGTTCGGAGCGGACGGCGATGGCGCGG
Source organism: Sulfuricellaceae bacterium (assembly GCA_050177075.1). Lineage (GTDB taxonomy): Bacteria > Pseudomonadota > Gammaproteobacteria > Burkholderiales > UBA9220 > UBA2239. Next base: position 5,537 of record JBFXHL010000083.1, read on the forward strand.
GAAATGGACACCGCCTCGGTGAGGGCCAGCATGGTCACCGCCAGGGCGCTGGGGGCCAGGGCTTGCAAGGCCCCGAGGGAGAAATCGGGCACCGACAACGGCGGCAGGCTGGCCGGCAGGGCGCCGACGGTGCGGATGTGGGTCACGTCGACGCTGAACTGGCTGTTGAGAACGAGGGCGAAAATGCTGCCGATCACCATGGCGGCGATCATGTAGGGAATCTTGGGCAGGAACTTCTTGGTCAGGATGCCGCTGGCCAGGGTGACGATGCCCACCGACAACACGTAGGGGTTGATGTTGCCGGCCTGAACCACGACCTGGTGAAGGATTTCGTAGAAGTGGGCGCCGCGGGGAATATCGATGCCGAGGAAGTTCTTGAATTGGCTCGATGCGATGAGCACGGCAGCGCCCGCCGTGAAACCGATCACCACGGTGTGGGAAATGAAGTTGACCAGGGTCCCCATGCGGGCGATGCCCATGATGAGCTGGAACAGGCCGGTGAGGAAGGTCAGGGTCAGCACCATGCTGATGTAATGGGCGGAACCGGGTTCGGCAAGGGGGGAGACGGTGGAGAACACCACGATGGAGATGGCGGTGGTGGGGCCGGAGACCAAGTGCCAGCTGGAGCCGAACAGGGCGGCCACAATGGCGGGGATCATGGCGGCGTAAAGGCCGTATTCGGGAGGCAGGCCGGCAATGGTGGCGAAGGCCACGCCCTGGGGCAGCACGATGATGGCGCCAGTCAGGCCGGCAATGAGGTCGGCACGGGCGGTGCCCTTGTTCAGCATCGGCCACCAGCGGAGGAAGGGGAGCACCTTGTAGAGCCAGAGATTGCAGGCAAGCGTGTTTTTCAGCATGGGAATCCGTATCCGGTAGTGATTGTTGCAATAAGCAACAATTATGATGAAAAATGAATCTGAAAATTATATCGGCCCAGCCCCGTTCAAGTCAAAGGCTTTGACTTTACTGGTATTCTTTCTGCTTCAGTTTGCGCCAGAGGGAGACGCGGTTGATGCCCAATGTTTGAGCGGCCAGGGTCTGGTTGCCCCCGACTTTGTCCAGAACCCATTGAATGTAGGCTTTCTCCTGTTCCTCCAGGGTGGGGATTCGACCATCGCACTGCCGGCGGAAACCGAGCATTTCCAACCGCCGGATGCTCTCCGGCAGTTGGGGCGTATTGATGGTTTCCCCGTTGGCAAGGGCGACGCTATGTTCGATGGCGTTTTCCAGTTCCCGGACATTGCCCGGATAGTCGTAGTGCAGCAGGAGTTCCTGCGCCTCCTGGGAGAGGGCGGTGATGGTTTTTTTCATCAGGAGGGCGTATTTCTGCATGAAGAACACGGCCAGCAGGGGAATATCCTCCTTGCGTTGGCTGAGGGGGGGGATGTCCAGGGTAACGACATTGAGTCGGTAATACAGGTCCTGGCGGAGGCGACCGTTTGTGAGGGCGTCCTGGGGGCGGCGGTTGGTGGCGGAGATGAAGCGGGTGTCGATCTTTACCGCCTGGGTGCTGCCAAGGGGGAGGATTTCCCTTTCTTGGATGACGCGCAGCAGTTTGACCTGCATGGGCGGCGACATTTCAGTGATTTCATCCAGGAACAGGGTGCCACCGGAGGCAGCCTCCAGCAGACCTTGCTTGCCGGCGGTGGCGCCGGTGAAGGCGCCGCGTTCGTGGCCGAAGAGTTCGTTCGCCAGGAGGTCCTCGTTGAATGCTCCGCAGTTGATGGCGATGAACGGACCTTCCGCGCGCTGGCTGTTGGCATGCAGATAACGGGCGAACAACTCCTTGCCTGTGCCGGATTCTCCGGTGATGAGCACATTGCAATCGGTGGGGGCTACTTGCCGGGCCATTTCCATCAGCTGCCGCATGGCGGGGTTCTGGGTGATGATGCGGACTTTCCCCTGGTAACTCTCGATTTCCTGGCGTAGTGCTTGGTTTTCGCGTTTGAGGCGAACCTTTTCCAGTGCCTCGGCCACCACTTGCCGTACTTCGTCGAGACGGAAAGGCTTCGAGACGTAGTGGAATGCACCATGCTTCATGGCCTCGATCGCGGATTCCAGCGTGGCATGGCCGGTAATCAGGATGACTTCCGTATCCGGGCTGATTTCCTTGCTGCGGCGTAGTATCTGCATGCCATCGGCTTTTTCCATGCGCAGGTCGGTGAGTACCACGTCGAAGCGTTCCTTGCCTAGCAGAGACAGCGCGTTGGCGCCGCTTTGCGTGGCCGTGACGGCATGGCCTTCCTTTTTCATAACGTGTTCGAGGTTGCGCAGCGCGACCTTTTCGTCATCGACAATCAGCAGTTTTCCTGTCATGGTTGTGTCCCATCGCTGGGGGTAATAGGCGTTTCATCGGAGAGGGGGAGCAGAAGCGTAATCTGGGTTCCCTTGCCGAAAGTGCTGTCGAGGCGGATGCAGCCGTCGTGTTCCTCGATGATTTGATGCACCACGAACAAGCCAAGGCCTGAACCCTGGCCAACGTCCTTGGTGGTGAAAAAGGGGTCGAACACGCGGGGCAGCATTTCCGTAGGAATGCCGCCGCCCTCGTCGGAGATACGGATTTCCACCACTCGGCGGCCAGCAGGACACTTGTTGATGATCACCAGACCGTGGGTGAAATCCTGGGAAAACTCACTGGCCGTCGTTTCCCGTGCGGTCACGGCAATGATGCCGCCGGCAGGAGATGCCTGCTGGGCATTTTGCAGCAGGTTGAGAAGGGCTTGCTGCAAACGTTGGCGCTCGCCGACGATTGCCAGGGATTCAGGGATGTCCAGTCTTACCTCCAGACAAGGATGGCGCTGGCACTGGAGCAGGCGCAGGGTTTCCTCGGCCAGGGAACGAAGGAAAAAGCGGCTCTTGCGTACTTCCCGGTCACGGGCGAAGTCCAGAAGGGTTCGTACGATCTGGCTGGCCCGGTGGGTTTCCTCGTCGATCTGGGCCAACAGTTCCCGCTGGTGTTCCCTGTCGTTGTGGTTGAATTCCTCCACCAGAATCTGACAGGAGGTGGAAATGTTGGAGAGGGGATTGTTCAGTTCGTGGGCGACCCCGGACAGCATGGTTCCCATGGCGGCGAGTTTTTCCGCCCGCAAAAGCCCGCGTTGACGTAGTTCCAGTTCGTCCAGCATACGGTTGAAGGCGCTGGAGATGGCGACGATTTCATGGTCTTCGCTGTCGAGGTGAAGCTTTTCCCGATGACCTTCCGTCAGGGCGACGACGCACCGTTCCATGTGTTTAAGCGGTCTTACCACCAGGCGGGAGAGCATGAAGCCAAGGGCCAGCATCACCGAACCCAGGGCGGCGACGGAGACGATGAAAATCGTTCGAGCCCGATCGAGGGCTCCTTGAAGGATTTTACGTTCCGTCTTGACCAGTTTTTCGGCGGCATCAACCACTTCCTTTCCCAGTTGACGCAGGGCGCTTTCGCGGGCGGTGCCGATATTACCCGGCTTGGGGATGTCGGCCAGGGCGCCGCGATAACTGTCCAGTTTGGCCTGTAGATCACTCAGCGCAGAGGGCGAAGCGAGGGGGGCGAAATCCTTTTTGTTGTCCTGAAGCAGGGCCTTGGCTTCATCGGCAAAACGCCGTGCTTCGACCAGGTCGCCGTTTTGGCGGTAGAGAAAGAAATTTTTCTCGAAACGGCGGATTTCCAGCGTGGCATCGAAAAATTCCGTTACGTGGCCGCCAGCCAATACTTTCTTCTCGATATAACGCATTTCCCCATAAGTGAATAGCGCGAGGGCCGTCACCAGGGCGGCCAGGGTGTAGTAACCCAGGTAGCCGAGGGTGATTTTTCTGCCGAGGGAGGGGATGCGTTTCATCGGAGGCGGGTATTTCTTTCTTGTGATGCATTATGCAGCATTGGCTTTGCTTTTTGTCATGATTTCGTAAATAAATGCGCAATATGTTGAAAATTAATTAAATAAATATCCTGCTTCTCGGTGGCCGTGATTCCTTGTGATGCAAATTGAAATGCTTGATGGCGTGGCGTGGAGGCAATGCCTTTGTAAGGTTTTTATTTATCAGTGTGTTGCGTCATGGCATAGGAAGTGCTAGGGGGGCCGTGACGTATTGATACGGGAGAAGATGATGGGGAATTGGTGGAAAAGGGTGAGTAACCTTTTTGGGGCCATGGCTTCTGCGGAAACGGGGGATTTCGATACTGTCCAGCAGTTTCTGAAGCAGCGGGAGGTGGAGCGGGAAATGGCGGTCTCGGGCGGTTGTAAACAGGGGCAAGGTTGGCCGAGCGAGGCCGCGGATGAGATCAAAGTGGACCATTCTTAAAAAGACTTCGGTAAGGAGGAGTATTCGCGTGAGTAAAGCTAAGCAAGCAGGCAAGATGATTGTTCTGGGCGTGTTGTCGGCGGCATTGTATCTGGGGCTGTTTCTAATGGAGAAACCGATACTGGAAGCGACGGCGCAAGGTAAATGGTCTTTTTTCATCCCTGTCGCCATCGCCTTCGCCATTTCCTTCGCCCATGGCGCGTTCACCAGCGAATTCTGGGATGTGCTGGGAATCAAGGCTAAAAAATAATTCAACGCTTATAAATCTCGAATAAAGAGGACAAAACGAAGTGGATGCTGGACTAAATTTTATCGATCTGAATATTCTTAACCTCTTTTTCCTGTTCATCGTTGGTTTCGTAGGCGGGATGGTGAGCGGATTCATCGGGTCCGGCGGCGCTTTCGTGCTGACGCCGGCGATGATGAGCATGGGGGTGCCCGGGATCGTGGCAGTGGCCTCCAATATGTGCCACAAATTCCCCAAGGCCCTGGTTGGCGCTATCAAGCGGGCCAAATATGGCCAAGTGGATTTGAAACTCGGCCTATTCATGGGGGCGTCGGCAGAGGCAGGTGTGCTAGTGGGGGCCCATCTGCAGGAGCATATCAAGAATACCTTCGGCGACGCCGGTTCCAACCTCTACGTGAGCGTCGCTTTCGTGGTCGTGCTGGCTATCGTCGGCGGCTATGTACTGCGGGATGCGTGGAAAATTTTCAAGTCCGGCAACACCCACGAGGAGGAGAAGGCGGGCAGGTTGGCCTTGTGGGTCCAGTCTATCCATATCCCGGGTACCATGGTGTACTTCAAGAGCATCAAGGCCCGGGTGTCGTTCCTGATCACCATCCCCCTCGGCTTCGCTACCGGTATGCTGGCGGCCACTATCGCCGTGGGGGGGTTCATCGGCGTGCCATCCATGATGTATGTCCTCGGGGCGCCGTCTCTGATGGCGTCCGCCACCGAACTGGTGATCGCCTTCGTCATGGGGCTGGGAGGAACGATTAAATACGCCTGGGGGGGATTCGTCGATATCCGTTTGGCCATGATCATCCTGGCGGGCTCGCTGTTTGGCATACAGTTGGGGGCCATCGGTACCACCTATGTGAAACCCTACATGATCAAGGTTGTCATGGGGGTCATCATGGTGATGGTGCTGTTTTCCCGCGGCTTTGTGATCCCGGTGTATCTGTCCCAATTGGGTTTGATTGAGCCCTTGACCGATACCACCATGAAGGCATTGAAAAACGTCAGTTTCACCATTATGGTCGCTGCGTTGGTGGTGGGGGCGGGGATTGTGATGCGAGCCCTCTGGCAGGGTATCCATGAGCACCGCCGGCAACATGCAATGCTGCAAGAGGCCGTTGCCACGGATTGATGCTTCTGGAGCATGATGAAAGGGCGGCCGAGGCCGCCCTTTTTGTTTACTGGCGCTGCAGGCAGTTCAAGTATAGGGTGGTGTCGGGGACGCTATGATTTCGCTGCGCTTGCCAGATGGTTTCCGCCAGGCATTCCAT
>JBFXHL010000084.1:0-11249 GCA_050177075.1 Sulfuricellaceae bacterium
TCCAACGCCCGGCGCCACACCTCCTTCTCCAGCGTCTTTGTCTATCCTGAGGTGGACGACTCCATCGAGGTGGACATCAACCGGCGGACCTGCGCATCGACACCTACCGCGCCTCCGGCGCCGGCGGCCAGCACATCAACAAGACCGACTCCGCGGTGCGCATCACCCACTTGCCCACCAATATCGTGGTCCAGTGCCAGAACGACCGTTCCCAGCACAAGAACCGGGCCGAGGCGATGAAAATGCTGAAAGCCCGCCTCTACGAACTGGAACTCAGGAAGCGCCAGGCCGAGCAGCAGAAGCTGGAGGACTCCAAGACCGACATCGGCTGGGGCCACCAGATCCGCTCCTACGTGCTGGACCAGTCCCGCATCAAGGACCTGCGCACCAATTACGAAGTGGGCAATACCCAGGCCGTGCTGGACGGCGACCTGGACGATTTCATCGAAGCCAGCCTGAAGCAGGGCGTGTAACCCAGGATAGAGCCATGAGCGAACAACCCATCCAACAACAAGACGAAAACCAGATCATCGCCGAGCGCCGCGCCAAGCTGAAAGCCCTGCGCGAGGCCGGCATCGCCTTCCCCAACGACTTCGACCGCACCCACTACGCCGCCGACCTCCAGGCCCGCCACGGCGAAATGACCAAGGAGGAACTGGAGGCCGCCAGGGTGGAAGTCTCCCTCGCCGGCCGCATGATGTTGAAGCGCGTGATGGGCAAGGCCAGCTTCGCCACCCTCCAGGACATGGGCGGACGCATCCAGGTCTACGTCTCCAACGACGTCACCGGCGCCGAGGTGCATGAAGCCTTCAAACATTGGGACCTTGGGGATATCCTGGGTGTGAAGGGCAACCTGTTCAAAACCAACAAGGGCGAGCTGACCATCAACGCCACCGAAATCCGCCTGCTCACCAAGTCCCTGCGCCCCCTGCCGGAGAAATTCCACGGCCTCACCGACCAGGAGCAGAAATACCGCCAGCGCTACCTGGACCTGATCACCAACGAAGAATCCCGCAAGACCTTCGTGGTGCGCTCCAAGATCATCCAGGCCATCCGCACCTTCCTGGTGGACAAGGGCTACCTGGAAGTGGAAACGCCCATGATGCACCCTATCCCAGGCGGTGCCTCGGCCAAGCCCTTCGTCACCCACCACAACGCCCTGGACATGGAGCTCTACCTGCGCATTGCGCCGGAGCTGTACCTCAAGCGCCTGGTGGTGGGCGGCTTCGAAAAGGTGTTCGAGATCAACCGCAACTTCCGCAACGAGGGCTTGTCCACCCGGCACAACCCCGAGTTCACCATGATCGAGTTCTACGAGGCCTACCGGGATTACAAGTACCTGATGGACCTCAGCGAGGAAATGTTCCGGGAAGCCGCCAAAGCCGTCCTCGGCCATGCCGTGGTGCACTACCAGGGCCACGAGATCAATCTGGCCCAGCCCTTCGACCGCCTCACCATCATCCAGGCCATCGAGAAATACCACCCGGGCAAGTTCAGCGCCGAACAGCTCCACGAGCGGAAGGCCCTGATCGACACCCTGAAGGCTCTCAACGCCGACTACAAGCCCACCGACGGCGTCGGCGGCCTGCAGCTGTCCCTGTTCGAGGCCACCACGGAACACCTGCTGATCCAGCCCACCTTCATCGTCGACTACCCGGCGGAAGTCTCCCCCCTGGCCCGGCGCAACGACCACAACCCCGGCATCACCGACCGCTTCGAGCTGTTCATCGTCGGCCGCGAGATCGCCAACGGTTTCTCCGAGCTCAACGATGCCGAGGACCAGGCCGAGCGCTTCATGGACCAAGTGCGGCAGAAGGAAGCCGGCGATGCCGAAGCCATGCACTACGACGCCGATTACATCCGCGCCCTGGAACACGGCCTGCCCCCCACCGCCGGAGAGGGCATCGGTATCGACCGCCTGGTGATGCTGCTCACCGATAGTCCCAGCATCCGCGACGTCATCCTGTTCCCCCAGATGCGGCGGGAGTAACCCGCGCCTTGCCGCCGAGGCGGCCATGCTCTAACTTTAGAAAGGACCTCGCAGATGGGGTCCTTTTTAACTGATCCATGGAGACCATCATGACCCGCATCTTCGACCGCGCCCTGCACCAACTCGCCACCGCCCTGGTGATCGTCGGCCTTGCCGCCGTGGCGCCCCACCCCGTTCATGCCGCCGGCACGAGCAAAAAAACCGTCTGCAGCACTTGCGGCACCATCAAGGACATCCGCACCATCGAGCAGGAAGGCGAAGGAACCGGTCTCGGCGCCGTCGCCGGCGGCGTGGCCGGCGCCCTGGTGGGCAGCCAAATCGGCCAGGGCACCGGCAACACCGTCGCCACCGTTGCCGGCGCCGCCGGCGGCGCCTACGCCGGTCACCAGATCGAGAAAAAGGTCAGAAAGACCAAGCATTACGAAGTGGTGGTCAAGATGGACAACGGCAGCACGCGCATCATCAAACAAAACGAAGAGCCGTCCTTCGCTATCGGCGACAAGGTCAAGGTCGTCGACGGCAAGCTCCAGCCGCGCTGATCCGCGCAAGGCACGTATTGACGTGCCCCATACCGCGGCATAGGATGGCTCCGCAACCTTTACGGAACCATCCTGTCCCAGCGGTATGAACACCTCCACCCCCAAACGCATCGAACTCCCCATCGCGGGCATGACCTGCGCCGCGTGCTCGTCGCGCGTCGAGAAAACCCTCAACCGGCTTCCCGGCGTCCAGGCCGCCGTCAATTTGGCGGCGGAAAAGGCCCAGATCGATTTTGACGAAAGCCAGACCAGTCTCGCCGACCTGGTCAAAACCATCGAGAAGACCGGTTTCACGGTCCCCAACAAGACCGCCGAGCTGCAGATCGGCGGCATGACCTGCGCCGCCTGCGCCACCCGAATCGAGAAGGTACTGAACAAGCTCGATGGCGTCGACGCCACGGTCAATTTCGCCGCCGAAAAGGCGCGCATCCATTTCAACCCCGCCCTGGTCGACCTCAGCGCCCTCAAGCGGGCGGTGGAAAAGACCGGCTACGAAGCCCACGAAATCATCGCCGCCAACCAGGCGGAGGAAAAAGCCCGCCGGGAAGCCCAATATCGCAAGGAACTGCGCATCTTCTGGCTCGCCGCCGCGCTCACCCTGCCTTTGATCGGGCAGATGCTGTTCATGTTCACCGGCCACCAGGAAGACATCCTGCCCCGCTGGCTGCAGTGGCTCCTCGCCACCCCGGTACAGTTCCTCGCCGGGCGGCGTTTCTATGTCGGCGCCTGGAACGCCCTGCGCGGCGGCGGCGCCAACATGGACGTGCTGGTGGCCCTGGGCACCAGCATGGCCTACTTCTTCAGCGCCGCCGTCACGCTTCTCAACCTCGACCAACATGTTTATTTCGAGGCCGGATCAGCCGTCATCACCCTCGTCATGCTGGGCAAGCTGCTGGAGTCCCGGGCCAAGGGCAAGACCTCGGCCGCCATCGAGCAGCTGCTCAAGCTCCAGCCCAAAACCGCCCGCGTGGAACGCAACGGCGAGCTGGTGGAGGTGCCGGTGGAAAGCCTGAAGACGGGTGAAATCTTCATCGTCCGCCCCGGCGAGCGGGTGCCGGTGGACGGAGAGGTGATCGAAGGCCGTTCCAACGTCAACGAAGCCATGCTCACCGGCGAAAGCCTGCCAGTATCAAAGGAAAGCGGCGCCAAGGTCTTCGCCGCCACCCAAAACCAGCAGGGCATGCTCAAGTGCCGCGCCACGGGCGTAGGCGAGCATACCGCCCTGGCCGGCATCGTCCGCCTGGTGGAGGAGGCCCAGGGCTCCAAGGCCCCCATCCAGCGCCTGGCGGACGTCATCTCGGGCTTTTTCGTGCCGGTGGTGGTGGCCATCAGCGTCCTGACCTTCATCCTCTGGTGGGCCCTGACCCGAGACGTCGCCACCGCCCTGATCAACGCCGTGGCGGTGCTGGTCATCGCCTGCCCCTGCGCCCTCGGCCTGGCGACCCCGACGGCCATCATGGTGGGAACCGGCCGCGGCGCCCTGGCGGGCATCCTGATCCGCAATGCCGAGGCCCTGGAAAAGGCCGAGAAAATCCGCAGCCTGATCACCGACAAGACCGGCACCCTCACCGAGGGCAAGCCGGTGGTCACCGATATCCTCCCCTTGCAGTCCCTGAACGAGGAAGCCCTGCTACGCCTCGCCGCCTCCTTGGAGCAGGGTTCCGAGCACCCCCTGGCCCTGGCGGTGCTCAATCGCGCCAAAGAAAATGGCATCGCGCCGCAAGCGGTAGAGGATTTTCACGCCATCCCCGGCAAAGGCGTCGAGGGAAAAATCGGCGACCATGCCGTCATTCTCGGCTCCCTCCACTTCCTGGAAGAACGCCAGGCCCCGGTGGACGAGGGCGTGGTCAAGGCCCTAGAACAGGAGGGGAAAACCCTCATCGGCCTGGCGGATGCCTCCGGCGTGCTGGGCTACATCGCCATCGCCGACCGCCTGCGGCCTTCTTCCGCCCCCGCCATCGCCCGCCTGAAAGCCATGGGCATCCACGTCACCATGCTCACCGGCGACAACCCGGCCACGGCGGCCGCCATCGCCAAGCAGGCCGGTATCGTCCACTTCCTCGCCCACGTCCTGCCCCAGCACAAGGCCGAGGAAGTGCAGAAAATCCGCAAGCAGGGACTGGTGGTGGGCATGGCCGGCGACGGCATCAACGACGCCCCGGCCCTGGCCGCGGCGGACATCGGCTTCGCCGTCGGCACCGGTTCGGAAGTCGCCATCGAGGCGGCGGACATCACCCTGATGCGCAACGACCTGGCCAGCGTCGCCGACGCCATCGAGCTGTCCCGGGCCACCATGCGCAAAATCCGCCAGAACCTGTTCTTCGCCTTCGTCTACAACGTGCTGGGCATTCCCCTGGCGGCCCTGGGCATGCTCAACCCGGTGATCGCCGGCGCCGCCATGGCCATGAGTTCGGTGTCGGTGGTCAGCAATTCCCTGCTGCTGCGGCGATGGCGCCCCCGACAATTTTCCTGAGCCATGCTAGGCTCAAAGAGCCCCCTGCGGGCGAAAACAATCGGCTGATACAAGGAGAATGCGATGGAGAAGCTAGACCTGAACGTACAAGGCATGACCTGCCAAGGCTGCGTGAGCGGTGTCACCAAGGTGCTGGAAGCCATCCCGGGCGTAGACGGCATCAATGTCTCCCTGGAAAAGGGGCATGTTTCACTCAATTACGACCCCCACCAGGCCAACGTGGAACTGCTCAAGGCCGCCATCCGCGAAGCGGGGTTCGAGGTCGTCCCCTAAACTCCCTGTCCACCGCGTCCGACCCTGCCCTGGCGACGGGGCGGGCTGACGGGCCATCCGCCCGTGCCCGCCGCCAAAGGGCGTGTTGGCACGCCGAAACAAATGCTCTAGACTTGGCGAACTCCCGCCCAGGCGGCGCTCTCATCACACACGAGGAAAATGATGGACGATTCCCTCAATAAAGAACAACGCATCCTGCGCGTCATGCGCAAGGTGCTGGCCAACATCGTCAAGGACACCACGCCCAAGCCTGGGATGCTGCACCCCCTCTCCGAGCAAACCATCGACGACATCCGCAACTGTTTCGCGCTGATTTCCACGCGGGAAGCCGAATTGGCCCAGGAAGCCGGCCTGAGCGCCGCCCGTCCCCATTTCTCCGACGAACCCCAAGCCGCCAAGGTCATTCCGCTCAAGCGGGGCAGCCTGAACGCTCCCAAAGGCGATCAAGAACCCCAATAGGCCTGTCATGGCGCTCGATTTCCATAGCCTTCTGAACTTGGGCGATTGGGTGGTGCCCGCCGCTTTTGCTGCCTCCCTTTTTTCCTTCGGCAAGAAAAAACCCCATGCGCCCTCGGACCCTCGCCATATCGAAACCATAGACCGATGCGTCCACGAATTTCTGGAAAACCGCGAAATCGGAAAGTTCAAGGTTTTCACCACCCTTCACGAACAGCGCCCCATTGTTCATGTCCAGGCGGAGGCCCATAAGAATCTGCGTTTTTCCAATCTGATCGAAATCCGCATCCGCCAATACGTGGAGGAAAAGACAGGACTGGAAATTGGCGCGGTTTATTGGCGCTTTCAAATGGAGAACGCCGAGGAGCCCGCCGTCGAGCAGTCTGCCTACGAAGACTACACCGCGCCCTCTCCTTCTCCGCAGCCAGTGGCGACGGCGAAGGCCAAGGCAGCCGCGGCGGACGCCGTTCAGGAAACGCACGTCTCCTCGGAACATCACCTGGAAGATTACGATATCCGCCGTTTGGCGAAAGAAGGGATAGATGTGCAGGAAATCTCCCAAAGCGAACTGGATGCGCTGATCGGCAATCAGGGGCTTGGGAAGAAAGAATGAGCGCGGGGCGCTGCGCGCCCCTCGACGCCTCGGTTAGGAATTCCCTGCTCAGGCCGCCGCCCGGTTCTACAAGCACGACAGCCACGAGCCGGTCAGGGCACGAACCGCGAAGGTGCAGAGACAGGTGCTTGCGCTCTCGCCGGCCGCTCGGCGAGGCGGCTCAGTTTTCGAGGCGGTGACTTTCCTCGCCGGGAAGCCCGGTGTCGGGATCGATCCAATCGGCTATGCCCAGTTCGGCTTCCGCCTCCTCCAGGGTTTCGCCCGGCTCGTAGTCCGTCTCCTCGTTGTACTGCATATCCTGCACGGCCTCCAGCAAGGTCGTGAACGGCCCGTAGGTTTCACCGGTCACCTTGTCCTGCCAGAAGAAACCGTCCGGTCTCTCGATAACCCGGGCCTCGTCATAGTTCGCAGGAGTTTCAGGGATAATCGTCATGGTCTTACCCTCCTTCCTAGTGCGGCGGCCCGTTCAGGCCCGTTTGCTTATAGTTCTACCACGATGAATGTCCTTTTGCCAGAGGTCGAGCGATAATATCGCCATGCCCAGCTGCAAGCCTCAGATTTTCCTGCCTGACTACCTCGACGCCTCCCCCATCATGGCGCCGTTGCGCCTTGCCGGCGAGGGTCTGCCCTCTTCCCGCTGGCCGAGCAGAGAGGAACTGCAGCGCCGGGCGGATGAACTGGCGCTGCACACCGCCCGTGGCCTGCCCTTGCGCTTTGTCCCCCAAGGACCCCGTGCGCGGCGCTTTGAAGACAAATACGAACCGCGCATTTATCTAACCGGCGAAGTCCAAACCCGAGCCGACAACTGGCACGACCTGTTCAATGCCCTGGCATGGCTGGCTTTCCCCCGCACCAAGGCCGAAATCAACCGGCTCCACTACGAAGCCGCCCTCATCGAACAGAATGGGCAACGTTCCCGTCCCCGGGACACCCTGATGCTCTTCGACGAAAGCGGCATCGTGGTGGCCGCCGACGACAGCGGGTTGGCGGAATTGTTGCGGAACTTCCGCTGGAAGGAATTGTTCTGGCAGCGCCGCCAGGACGTCGTCGGGCACATGGGGTTTTATCTTTTCGGCCACTCCCTGTACGAAAAGGCCCTCTTCCCCCATCTCGGCATTACCGCCAAAGCCCTTGTCCTGCCTGTGGAAACAGGCTTTCTGGACGCTCCGCTCGGCGAGCAACTGGCGGCCCTGGACCAAGCCACCGCCGAGCGCCTCGCCCGTCCTGGCGCCCTTCTCGATCCAGGACTGCTCACTCCCTTGCCCTTTCTTGGCGTTCCCGGCTGGTGGCCCGAAAACCGCGACGAGGCCTTTTACGACAACGAAGCGTACTTCTGCCCCCGTCCCACAAGGAAAAATCCTCATTAGACCAAGTGATTCAGTCTGATATACTTGCCATAGTAATAAAAACGAAATGATTTGGATCAACTAATTTACAGGCACTCCATGCAAACCAGCATCCTGCGTACCCTGTTGATTTCCTTCCTCGGTTTCGGCCTCGGGGTGGCTTTGGTTTTCCCTTTCTACGCCAACATCTTCGTCAACTGGAAGCCGGGGATGCTGCCGTGGTTCGTCGTCGGCTGCGTGGTCGCCGGACTGATGATCGGCGTGGTGAACTACCTCCTGCTCAACGCCATCCTCCTGAAAAAACTGCGCCGCATCTCGGAAGTGGCCAACGCCATTTCCAACAAGGACCTCACGTTCACCTGTTCCATGCGCAGCGCTGACACTGTCGGCGAAATCGTCAACAGCTTCAACAACATGACCCAGAACCTGCGGGACCTGATCGGCCAGACCGTCACCCTCAGCGGCAGCGTGCGGCAGGATAGCGACAACATTCACCGCTTCATGACCGGCATTTCGGCCAACCTTCACGAGCAGACCCAGCGCGCGGGAGAGATCAACCAGTCCATCGACCTGCTGGCCGACACCGTCGAGCAGATTTCCGCCAAATCCATCGAAGCCGCTGAAAAAGCCAACGAGGCCGCCTCCCACGCCCGGGAAGGGGGAGAGGTAGTAGCCCGCACCGTCGCCGGCATCGACAAGATCAGCGGAGTGGTGAGCGAGGCTGCCCAGGCCGTAGAAACCCTCGGCCAGAACTCGGACCAGATCGGCGCCATCGTGGCGGTCATCGGCGAAATCGCCGGCCAGACCAACCTGCTTGCCCTCAACGCCGCCATCGAAGCGGCCCGGGCGGGGGAACAGGGCCGCGGCTTCGCCGTCGTCGCCGACGAAGTGCGCAAACTGGCCGAAAAAACCAGCAGCGCCACCGCCGAGATTTCCGCCATGATCGAATCCATCCAGCAGCAGACCGTGCAAGCGGTGAAGGTCATGGAAACCGGCACCGAAGAAGTCCGACAGGGGGTGGAAAATGCTCGGGAAGCTGGGCGTTCCCTGGCACTCATCATGGAAAGCGCCGAGCACGTCACCGGCATGGTGCAGGAAATCGCCGACGCCACTACCCAGCAGAACGAGAGCACCCGCGCCATCCGCCGCAACCTGCAGGAAATCGGCGCGCTCATCGACAGCACTCTGGCCAACACCCAGGAAGGCACCGCCAACGCCGAACACCTCACCACCTTGGCCGGCAGCCTGGACAGCACCGTTAACGCCTTCAAGCTGAAGTAACCGCCACCCGCAAATTGCGGGAAACCTTTTTCCTCCCTGCGTTGTCAGTTATCCGTCACGTCCGGACAACAATGCAAGGAGAAAACATGCCTGATCGTGCCTTTTTCAAACGCCTGCTTGCCGGCATCGTTTTGCCGGTCCTGTTGCTAGGTTGCTCCCCGTCCAACCACGCCCAAAGCGCCTCGCCGCCACCCGCTGCGCAAGCCGCCGTCCCGGGGGTTCAATTGCCCGACTTCACCGCCTTGGTGAAACGGGAAGGACCGGCGGTAGTCAATATCAGCACCACCCAAACCCTGCGCAGTCGTGGCTTCCCCTTCGCCATGCCGCCGGACATGAGCCCGGACGATCCGTTCTATGAGTTCTTCCGCCGTTTCATGCCGCCCCCGGGCAGCCCGCAAACCTATCAGAGCCAGTCCCTGGGCTCCGGCTTCATCATCAGCGAGGACGGCTATATCCTCACCAATGCCCACGTCATCGACGGTGCCGACGAAGTCACCGTCAAATTGACCGACAAGCGGACTTTCAAGGCCAAGATCATCGGCAGCGACAAGCGCACCGATGTGGCGCTGATCAAAATCTCCGCCTCCGGCCTGCCTAAAGTCGACATCGGCAACCCCGCCTCCCTCCAGCCCGGAGAATGGGTCGTGGCCATCGGTTCTCCCTTCGGCTTCGACAGCAGCGTCACCGCGGGCATTGTGTCCGCCCTCGGCCGCTCCCTGCCGGACGAGAACTACGTGCCCTTCATCCAGACAGACGTGGCCATCAATCCGGGCAACTCCGGCGGCCCCCTGTTCAACATGAAGGGTACCGTGGTGGGGATCAACTCCCAGATTTACAGTCGCACTGGCGGTTACATGGGGCTTTCCTTCGCCATCCCCATCGACGTAGCGATGGACGTGGTCGGCCAGCTCAAGGCCCACGGCAAGGTGAGTCGAGGCCGGCTCGGTATCGGCATCCAGGACGTGAGCCAGGATCTCGCCGATTCCTTCGGCCTCGCCAAGGCTTCCGGCGCCCTGGTCGCCTCCGTGGACAAAGGCGGGCCGGCGGACAAGGGCGGCATGGAAGTCGGCGACGTGATCCTCAAATACGATGGCAAAAACGTCGAGAGTTCCACCGAACTGCCCCGCTTGGTGGCCGCCACCAAGCCGGGAACGTCGGTCACGGTCCAGGTGTGGCGCAAGGGAAAAACCCGCAATCTTTCCATGACGGTAGGGGAAATGCCCACGGAAAGAATGGCCGCCCAGGACAACGGCGGCGGCAACCCGTTGGGCCTGGTTTTGCGCGATTTAAGCGCGGAGCAGCGTAAACAGCTGGGCGTGAAAGAGGGCGTACTGGTGGCCGATGCCCAAGGCGCCGCCGCCAGGGCGGGCATTGTCCAAGGCGACGTCATCCTGGCCCTCAACAACACCCCTGTCACCGGCGCAGCACAGTTCGAAAAACTGCTGCAGGGTTACAGCAAGGGTCAGACCGTCGCCCTGCTGGTCAGGCGTCACGGTAACGCGCTGTACGTCCCGCTGAAAATCGAGTGATCCGTCCCCCGGGGAGGAAGCGCCTAGGGCGCTTCCAGTTCCTTGGGGAAATCCGGCATCTTTTTCGCCGCCGGCGGCTCCACAGGCTCCGGCGGCGTTTCCTTGGCCGGCTCCTGGGCAACCGCGGCAGGGGGAGGACATAGCTGTTTCATATCCTCCGCGAATCCTTCCCTGCTCTCTTCCAGCACCTGGCGCTCTTCCAGCGTACAACGGCCGAGAATCGTCGGAATGTTGTCGTACATGAAGCGATTCAAGTCGCACTCGCTCATATTGGCGCTGCGCTGGACCAACTCGCCAAAAGCCGCATCGCAGGAGCTCAATTCGGCTGCCGAGGCAGGCAGGGCCAACAGCAAGCCGAGGGTAGCCGTCAACTTCCGCATCATCGCGCTCAGAGGATTTCCAGCAGTTCCACTTCGAATACCAGCGTGGCGTCGGGTGGAATCACATCGCCGGCGCCGAAGCTGCCGTAGCCGAGATGGGGGGGAATGGTCAGGCGCCGTATGCCGCCGACCATCATACCCTGCACGCCCTCGTCCCAGCCGCGGATCACGTGGCCGGCCCCGAGGGGGAAAACGAAAGGAACGTTGCCATCACGGCTGGAATCGAATTCCGAACCATCGGACAGCCAGCCGGTGTAATGGACGGAGACCATTTTCCCCCGCGTCGCGGCGGGCCCATCTCCCAGCTTGAGGTCTTCGCTAATCAGCCCGCTTTCATGCACCGTTTCGGCCATGGTTCACTCCTTCGTC
>JBFXHL010000085.1:0-11225 GCA_050177075.1 Sulfuricellaceae bacterium
GAACATGATTTCCTGGCTTGAGCGCCTACAAATCCTGGTGGTGGTGCGGCATGACGGCCCTGCGCAAAAATTCAACCGGGGCGGGGATATTTTTGACGATCCGGTCAAAGCGGAAAATCTGCGCCAGCTGTACCAACGGCTGAATCCCATGGGGAAAATACGTTTTTGTTGCCGGCTGAGCGGCTACAATCATTCGCTTTCTGCCGTGAAAGAATACCTGGCCACCCATCTCGGTTGCCGTGCACAGGGTATTCCCTTGACTACGGAAGAAATGCTTTTCCCGGGTGGCGAGAAGAACTGCTTTCCCGCGCCTGAAGCCGAGATCGATACCACGGATCTAAGGCATACCCTTTTTTCCGAGATAGCCCATGGCATGGCAGTTCATGCCTATAGCATCAAGGAGAAACTCCAGGATTTCTACCGCTCTCTGGCCTATGAAAGGTTGTAGTCGATGCTCTCGACCAGGAGACGTTCGGAACGGATGGTGAATAGGATTTGCAGCAGCATCGCCTTCAGCAATCGCTCAGGCGGCACCGACGGCCGGCCGGTCTTGGCATAGACGGCTTCGAATTCCTTGTCCATCGTCGCCAGCACCGTATCCACCAGGACGCGCAGCTTGCGCAGCGGGTGGCTCTTCGGAATGCGGTCTTCCAGGCTCACGTAGGAGAACATCGCGCTTTGGTTGGTCTGACTGCCTCGCATCGCTGTCATCACGTCGAATATCGATAAAACGAATTTTACCGCGCCGCCATGTCAAACGGGGTTTTTCAACGGCCTGTTAGGTGGGGGAGCGCCTCGCCAAAATAGACCGCGTGCTGTCCCGTCCCGCTGGCAATTTCCAAAACCCGCTTGCGGTCGGCAAATTCTTTCCGCAGCACCGCCAAGATCGGGTCTCGATTTTGTTCGCAGGACTCGGCGTTGGGCTTCATGGCGTAGTCAGCATAGAGGGGAGCGTGCCCCGCTTTTTAGAAGCCTAGCGCGCGTGCGCCCTGGTAGAACGCAAAACTCAGTGCCCAGGCCAAGCCGAGGGACCAGCCGAGAGAGAGCAGTGTAAAGCCGAGGTTTTTCGATTCGCTGCGCAGCGTGGCGATGGTGGAAAGGCAGGGGGTGTAGACGAGGGTGAACAGCATGAAGCTGTAGGCCTGGACCCAGTCCATCTGCTGGGCGATGGCGTGGGTCAGGGCATCGCCTTCTAGGCTGAAGATGACCGCCAAAGAACCGATGACGATTTCCTTTGCCACCAGACCGAAAATCAGAGCCACTGCCAGCTTGTGGTCGATGCCCAAGGGGGCGAGAAGCGGCTCCATGGCGTTGCCGATCAGTCCGGCCAAGGTTTCGGGGCTGGCTGGCTGGGCGCTAAATGGAAGGTGGGTCAGCAGCCAGACCAGCACGACGCCGGCCACGATGAACTTGCTGGCGCGACTGAGGAAGTGATGCACTTCATGCCATCCCCGCAACACGATCTGGCGCAGTGTAGGCAGACGGTAGGGGGGGAGTTCGAGAATGAACGGCTCGTTGTTTTGGAAGCGCTTGCGGAACAGCAAGGCGGTAAGAATGGCCGTCGCAAAACTGAACAGATAAAGACTGAAAAGCACCAGGGGAGCCTGTTTGGCGGTGAACAGGGCGGTAGTGATGAAGAGAAAGACTTGCAGGCGCGCCGAGCAGAGGGAAAAGGGAATCACCAGCATGGACAGCAGTCGCAAGGGGCGGGATCGCATCACCCGTGTTCCCATTAGGGCGGGGACGTTGCAGCCGAACCCCATGAGCACCATGACGAAGCTGCGTCCGTCGAGGCCCATGCGCGACATCAGGGCATCCATCAGGAACGCGGCGCGGGACAGGTACCCGGTGTCTTCTACGACCGCCATGAGGAGAAAGAACAGGACGATTACCGGCACAAAGGCCGCTACGGTGCCGACACCGTTGTAGAGGCCGTCGATAAGAAAGCCGTGAAGAGGGGCGGGGAGGCCGGTCAACAAGGGCTCGAGCGCATGGTCCTTGAAGAGCTCCAGCAGCCAGGCCACGCCGTCCTGAAGCGGTTTGCCGAAAGCGAAAACTGCCTGGAAAACCAAAAACATGGCGCCAAAAAACAGGAGGATTCCCCAGAGGGGGTGCAGCAGCACCTTGTCCAGACGGTCGGAAAGCTGCTCGGATAGCCGCTCCGGGATGATGACCGATTTTTTCAGCACCGCTTCCATGCTGGCTTCGATCTGATGGTCGGGCTGAAGCTTTTCCCTCAAGCTTTCCAGCTGCACGGGATGGCTGGCGCCAATGGCTGCGGCGACGACGCTCATTGCCTCCTGGTAGCGTTCCCCATACTTGGCGCTGAACTGAACCACTGGCATGCCAAGCTGTTCCGCCATGCTGGAGGTATTCACGGTGATGCCGAATTTTTTCGCCTCATCGGACATGTTGAGCAGCAAGACCGAGGGAAGGCCTAATTGCTTGATCTGCAGGGCCAGGGCGAGTTGGCGCTCGATTTGCGATGTGTTGAGGATCAGCAGGACAAGATCGACGGGGGTGTTTTCCAGGAAATGGCGCACGACCTGTTCGTCATCGGAAAAGCCGTGCAGGTCGTAGATGCCTGGCAGATCAACGATTTCGGCCATGGCACCGCCCAGCGGCACTTTGGCGCTCATCAGGTCAACAGTGATCCCCGGCCAGTTGCCGACACGGGCAGAGGCGCCGGTGAGGCGATTGAAGAAAGTGGATTTGCCGGTATTCGGCATCCCCAGAAGGGCGACGCGCTTCATAGGTATCGAACTGGGTTAACCCGGCACCTTTACATCGATTTGCAGGGCGTCGTGGCGACGCATGATGACGTCGGTGGTGCCGATGCGAACCTGCAACGGTCCCGAACAGCAGCCCTTGCGCACGATTTCCAGTCGTTTGCCAACGCGAAACCCTAACGCAGCCAGCCGGTGGTAAAGGTCCTCGCCAGCGTGAATGGCGGCAATGGTGCCTGATTGGCCGGGGCGCAGTGTGGGCAGGCTGACGGTCATGAGGTTATCCATCTAAATGAGAATTGTTCCTGATTGTCCTACAACCTGTCAGGGTTTGCAATAGCCTGTTTGCAGGCTCGGTCGCATCGGTTCCCGTTTGTGGAGAATGCCCAAATCCGCTATCATACACACCCGTCTACGTGCCACGAGTCATCATGACCAAATTCATCTTCGTCACGGGCGGTGTCGTCTCTTCATTAGGCAAGGGCATTGCCGCCGCCTCACTCGCTGCGATTCTCGAATCCCGCGGCATCAAAGTCACCCTACTCAAGCTGGATCCTTACATCAACGTCGACCCCGGCACCATGAGTCCCTTCCAGCATGGTGAGGTGTTCGTCACCGAGGACGGCGCGGAAACTGACCTGGACCTGGGCCACTACGAGCGTTTCGTCAACGCCAAGATGTCCAAGCGCAACAATTTCACCACAGGGCAGATTTACGAAAGCGTTATCCGCAAGGAGCGCCGTGGCGACTACCTGGGCGGGACGGTGCAGGTCATTCCTCACATCACTGACGAGATCAAGCACTCCATCAAAGCCGGCGCCGGCGACGTGGACGTGGCCATCGTCGAGATCGGCGGAACGGTGGGCGATATCGAGTCGTTGCCGTTCCTCGAGGCCATCCGCCAGATGGGCGTGCAGCTGGGCCGCCAGAACACCTGCTTCATCCACCTCACCCTGGTGCCCTACATCGCCTCGGCGGGGGAGATCAAGACCAAGCCCACCCAGCACTCGGTGAAGGAACTGCGGGAAATCGGCATCCAGCCCGACGTGCTGCTGTGCCGCTCCGACCGGCCTTTGCCCGAGGGCGAACGGCGCAAGATCGCGCTGTTCACCAACGTTCCCGAAGAAGCAGTGATTTCCGCCCTGGACGTGGATTCCATCTACAAGATTCCCGGCCTCTACCACGAGCAGATGCTGGACGAAATCGTCTGCCATAAACTGGGCATTCTCGCCAAGGCGGCAGACCTTTCCGTATGGCGCGACTTGGTGGATCGCTTGGAGCATCCGCAGCACAACGTGGATATCGCCTTCGTCGGCAAGTACGTGGACCTGACGGAGTCCTACAAGTCCCTGTCGGAGGCCATGATCCACGCCGGTATCCACACCCGCAGCAAGGTCAAGATTCATTACCTGGATTCCGAGGCCATCGAGAACGGCAGCTTGTCTCTCGATTGTCTCAAGGATATGGACGCCATCCTGGTTCCCGGCGGTTTCGGTAAGCGAGGAGTGGAAGGCAAGATCAAGGCCATCCAGTACGCCCGGGAAAACAAGGTTCCCTACCTGGGCATCTGCCTTGGCATGCAGTTGGCGGTGATCGAGTATGCCCGCCACGTGGCCGGGCTGGAAGGGGCCCACAGCACCGAATTCGCCCCGGATTCTCCCTATCCCGTGGTGGCCCTCATCAGCGAGTGGACCAGCCGCGAGGGCACCAAGGAAACCCGCAGCGAGACCTCCGACTTGGGCGGCACCATGCGCCTCGGCGGACAGGAATGCGTCCTCAAGGAGGGGTCCAGGGCGCGGGAAATCTATGGTGCCGAGGTCATCGTCGAGCGCCATCGCCACCGCTACGAGGTCAACGAGAACTACCTGGAGACCCTGGAAAAGGCGGGGCTGCGCATCAGCGGCCTGTCCAAGACCGAGCGTTTGTGCGAAATGGTCGAATTGCCGGACCATCCCTGGTTCGTGGCCTGCCAGTTCCACCCGGAGTTCACGTCCACCCCCCGTGCCGGCCATCCCCTGTTCAAGGCCTTTGTCGAAGCGGCCTTGGCCAGAAAACAAGCTAAGCAGGCATAACGTTCATGAGACTCTGTGGTTTTGAAGCCGGGCTGGACCAGCCCTTGTTCCTGATTGCCGGCCCTTGCGTGATCGAATCCAAACAATTGGCCTTCGATACTGCCGGTACCTTGAAGGAAATGTGCACCGGCCTGGGAGTCAATTTCATCTACAAATCCTCCTACGACAAGGCCAATCGCAGTTCGGGCAAGTCCTTCCGCGGCTTGGGCATGGCCGAAGGGCTGAAGATCCTCGATGAGGTGAAAAAACAGATCGGCGTGCCGGTGCTGACCGACATCCATGCCGAAGACGAAATCGCCGAGGTCGCCGCCGTAGTGGATGTGTTGCAGACTCCTGCCTTCCTTTGCCGCCAGACCGATTTTATCCAGGCAGCGGCTTCCGCCGGCAAGCCGGTGAATATCAAGAAGGGCCAGTTCCTTGCTCCCTGGGACATGAAGAACGTGGTGGACAAAGCCCGGGAGGCCAGCGGCCAGGATAATATCCTGGTGTGCGAGCGTGGCGTTTCCTTCGGCTACAACAACCTGGTATCGGACATGCGTTCCCTGGCGGTGATGCGGGAGACGGGCTGCCCGGTCGTGTTCGACGCCACCCACTCGGTGCAGCTTCCCGGTGGCCAAGGCACCGCCAGCGGCGGCCAGCGGGAGTTCGTGCCGGTGCTGGCGCGGGCGGCGGTGGCAGCCGGCGTGGCGGGCCTTTTCATGGAAACTCATCCCGACCCGGCCAAGGCGCTTTCTGACGGCCCCAACGCCTGGCCCACGGGGAGCATGAAGGAACTGCTGGAAACCCTGCTGGCCCTCGACGCCCTGGTCAAGGAACGGGGTTTCGCTGAACAGCATGCATGAGGTTTGCATTACCTCGGGACACACTATATTTAATTCTTAAGACAACTGAAGACTAAGGAAAGAACATGAGCGCCATCGTTGATGTGATCGCCAGAGAGATTCTGGATTCCCGCGGCAACCCCACCGTCGAAGCCGACGTTCTGCTCGAGTCCGGCGTGATCGGTCGCGCCGCCGTACCCTCCGGGGCCTCTACCGGCAGCAAGGAAGCCATCGAACTGCGGGACGGCGACAAGAGCCGCTACCTGGGCAAGGGCGTGCTGAAGGCAGTGGAGAACGTCAACACCGAAATCTGCGAAGCCATCATCGGCCTGGATGCCGAGGAGCAGAGCTTCATCGATAAAACCCTGATCGATCTGGATGGCACCGAGAACAAATCCCGTCTCGGCGCCAACGCCATCCTCGCGGTGTCCATGGCCGTGGCCAAGGCGGCTGCCGAAGAGGCCGGCCTGTCCCTCTACCGCTACCTGGGCGGTGCGGGTCCCATGCGTCTGCCCGTGCCGATGATGAACATCATCAACGGCGGCGTCCACGCCAGCAACAACATCGACGTCCAGGAATTCATGATCATTCCCGTCGGCCTGCCGTCCTTCCGCGAAGCCCTGCGCAGCGGCGCCGAGGTGTTCCACGCCCTGAAGAAGCTGCTGGCCGACAACGGTCTGCCCACCACCGTGGGCGACGAGGGCGGCTTCGCTCCCAACCTGAAGAACCACGAGGAAGCGTTGCAGTACATCGTCAAGGCCATTGAGGCCGCCGGCTACCTGCCCGGCTCCGAGGTGGCCATCGGCGTGGACTGTGCCAGCTCCGAGTTCTACAAGGACGGCAAATACGTTCTCGCCTCCGAGGGGCTCAGCCTGACTTCCGCCGAATTCACCGACTACCTGGCCTCCTGGGCCGACAAGTATCCCGTTATCAGCATCGAGGACGGCATGGCCGAGAACGACTGGGACGGCTGGCGCCTGCTGACCGACCGCCTGGGCGGCGGCATCCAGCTGGTGGGTGACGACCTGTTCGTGACCAACGCCAAAATCCTCGCCGAGGGCATCAAGCAGGGCGTGGCCAACTCCATCCTTATCAAGGTGAACCAGATTGGCAGCCTGACCGAAACCTTCGAGGCCATCGAGACCGCCAAGCGCGCCGGCTACACCTCGGTGATTTCCCACCGTTCCGGTGAGACCGAAGACACCACCATCGCCGACATCGCCGTGGCCACCAATGCCATGCAGATCAAGACCGGCTCCGCCAGCCGCTCCGAGCGCATCGCCAAATACAATCAACTGTTGCGCATCGAGGAGGAAATGGGCGAAGCCGCTCGTTATGCCGGCCGGGAGGCGTTTCATCACCTGAACTGATCCCGGTCATGCGCTGGTTGACCCTCATCCTGGTGCTGGCCATCGTCGCCTTGCAGTACCCTTTATGGTTTGGCAAGGGGAGCTGGCTCCGGGTTTGGGAGGTCGACCGGCAGATCGCGGAACAGAAAAACCGCAATAACGCCCTGACAGCCCGTAACGCTTCCACCGAGGCGGAAGTGCGCGACCTCAAGCAGGGTTACGACGCCATCGAAGAGCGTGCACGAAGCGAATTGGGCATGATCAAGCGGGACGAGGTGTTTTTCCAGGTGTTGGACGAACGCAATGCCGATCCCGTTCATTCCCCCTCGACGGCTGCGCAACCGACAACTATCCAGCCCTCGCCCGCTAAATCGGCGGCTGTTCAGCCGCCTCCGGCGACTAAAAAACCTTAGCTATAGCGAGTACGGCAGTGCCCGTATTTCCAGCAACGGTCCCTGTTGGTCATGGAGATGGACCTCCCCGCTGGCAGCTGCAACGGGAATAACCGCCAGCACATCCCACCCTCCCTCCGGGGAGGCTTCCGCATTGACTATCTTGCCGCTGGCGCCTTCTTCGCTGCCGGGATAGTAAAGCGGCGTGCCCGGCTGGGGTATTTCGCCGCTGCCCACGTGGGCAAGATAGAGGCGGCGTTTGACTTGGCCGATATGTTGGGCGCGGGCTACCACTTCCTGCCCGGTGTAACAGCCCTTTTTGAAGCTTACTCCCCCCAGGGCCTCGAAATTTACCATCTGGGGAACGAATTCTTCCCGTGTCGTCGGCAGGATGGTCGGGATGCCGGCTTGGATGTCGAGCCAATCCCAGTGCTGGCTGCCTACCGGATTGCAGTCGGCGGCCAGCGTATTCCACAAGGCGATGCCCTTGTCGGCAGTCGTCACGACCTCGAAGCGGCTGTCTCCGAAACGAATCAGGGTAATGTCTTCAGAGGCGATAATGCCGCGGTCGTTCACGGGCAGCGAGATGCCATGATGTCCTAAAATCTCCGCCGCACGAGGGCCTGCGATGCCGAGGCGCACGCTATCGTCGCTGCGGTCGGCGATCTGGACTTTCGAACGCAGCACGTACATCGCGAGGCGCTTGCGGAAACCCTCCTGCATGGTTAAGGGGAGTTGCAGGCGGTAACCGTCCGCTTCGCGCCAGAGGAAAAAGCTCGCCAGCATGCGCCCCTTGGGGGTGCAGAGGGCGCTGTACTGGCCTTGGTGAACGGAGACTTGGCTCACGTCGTTGGTGAATTGGCCCTGAAGGAAGGTCTGGGCGTCCTCTCCAGTGACGGCGAGCAGGCCGTATTGGGACAAGTCCATCAAGGTGGTGTCGGCAGCGCTGGCACGGAGCTCCGCCTCCGGATTGCCGAAATGGGCCACAGCGTTATCTTCGAAGACGGCTCCGGCCTTTTTGAGATGTTCAAGCCAAGTGGGGTTCATAGTGGGGAATCGCTTTTGTGATTGAAGACTGGCAAGTAACATAAAAGCCTTTCCCTTCTTTGGCAAGCGACAGCTCTTTCTAATATGGAAAGAATATCCCTTGGTTCTTCAAGGACTTTAACCTGGCTGCTGAGCGTGGCGCACCTTGGAGCCCTGGCTTTGTTTTGGCTGGCGGATATTCCCTGGTGGCTGAAAGGAATGGTATCGCCGCTATTCATGGCGAGCCTGACGCTTTCGCTGCGAGGCCACGCCTGGCGAACCGCTAGCGCTGCCGTGGTCGCCCTGGAGGTGCATGACGATTGCCACGGTGTTTTTCTATTGCGGAACGGTGAAAAACTGGAAGGCCGCTTGCTGGGGTCGAGTTTCGTCGCCCCATGGCTGACGGTCATCAATCTGCGCCCCGAGGGACGCTGGCGTGCGCGCCACGCCGTCATGCTTCCGGATGCCGTGGAGGCGGAGGCCTTTCGCCGCCTCCGGGTAATGCTGCGTTGGAAATGTGCTCAGGCCAAGCCGGGTTGGTAGCGCTTGGTTGGCACCAGTACCGTATCGTGGGCAGAGGGGAAGGGGAGGGGATAATCGCGGCTGAAGTGCAAGCCTCGGCTTTCCAGCCTCAGCATGGCGCAGCTTACGATCAGGTCCGCCGTCACCACCAGATTGCGCAGTTCGAGCAGGTCGTTGCTGACCCGGAAATTGCGGTAATATTCGTTGATTTCTTCGTACAGCAGTTTGATGCGGTGATGAGCGCGCTGCAGGCGCTTGTCGGTGCGGACGATACCCACGTAGTCCCACATGAAGCGCCGCAATTCGTCCCAGTTGTGGGAGATGACGATTTCTTCGTCGGCATCCGTGACTCGGCTTTCGTCCCACTCCGGCAGGGGGGGGAGGTCGGCGGGTTTGTCCTGGAGAATATCCGTTGCCGCGGCATCGGCGAAGACCAGGCACTCCAGAAGGGAATTGCTCGCCAGGCGATTGGCGCCATGTAGGCCGGTACAGGCGGTTTCACCTACCGCGTAGAGGCCGGGAATATCGGTGCGGGCGCGCTCGTTCACCACGATGCCACCGCAGGAATAGTGAGCGGCGGGAACGACGGGGATCGGGTCTTTGGTAATGTCGATGCCCAGTTCCAGACAGCGGGCGTAGATGGTGGGAAAGTGTTCCTTCAGGAAGTCCGCCGGCTTGTGGCTGATATCCAGGTAAACACAATCCAGGCCGCGTTTCTTCATTTCGAAGTCGATGGCACGGGCAACGATGTCCCGAGGCGCCAGCTCCGCCCGTTCGTCGTGATTGGGCATGAAGCGGGTGCCGTCCGGGAGGACCAGGATGCCGCCTTCGCCACGCACCGCCTCGGTGATGAGGAAGGATTTGGCGTGGGGGTGGTAAAGGCAGGTGGGGTGGAACTGGATGAATTCCATGTTGGCCACCCGGCATCCCGCCCGCCAGCCGATGGCGATGCCGTCGCCGGTGGCCACATCCGGGTCGGTGGTGTAGAGATAGACCTTGCCCGCGCCGCCAGTGGCGAGGATGGTGTGGGGGGCGGAAAAGGTTTTTACCTTGCCGCTGGCGTTGTCCAAGACGTACATTCCCAGGCAGCGGTTGTGGGCCAGGCCCAGTTTGCGGCCGGTGATGAGGTCGATGGCGATGTGGTTTTCGAGCAGGGTGATATTGGGGTGCTGGCGGACTTTTTCCGCCAGGGTCAGCTGTACGACCTTGCCGGTGGCGTCGGCGGCGTGAATGATGCGGCGGTGGCTGTGACCGCCTTCCCGGGTGAGGTGATAGCCGGTATGGTTTTGCTCGTCCTTGGTGAAGGCGACACCTTCGCCGATCAGCCAGTCGATGGCCGCTTTGCCATGCTCCACGACGATACGGGTGATTTTTTCATTGCACAGTCCGGCGCCGGCGATCAGCGTGTCCTGGATATGGGCCTCGATGGAGTCATCATCGGCCAGTACGGCGGCGATGCCGCCCTGGGCCCAACTGGTGGCGCCGTCCATCAGGCTTTTCTTGGTAATCAGGGCGACACGCTTCTTCTCCGCTAGTTTGAGGGCGGAAGTCAGGCCGGCTAGGCCACTGCCGACAATGATGACGTCGAAGGAATGCACGGAATAACCTGTGAACAATGGGCTTGGGAGATGATACCACGGCGGATGGAAGGGGTAACCACGATCATGAGTGAACTATCCGCCATGGATGCGGTCAGTAGAGGTGATTGGCACGGTAACACTCCCTGAATGCGTTATACTTCGAAGCACTAAATTACGACACCAAGTTATTGGAGATATCAGGGAGCATTGATGGGGGACCGGGAAGTCGATCAGCTTCTGGTCGAACGCGTACAGCGGGGTGACAAGCAGGCTTTCGAGCTGCTGGTATCCAAATACCAGCGCAAGCTGGCGCGCTTGTTGTCGCGCTTCATCCGCGATCCGGCCGAAGTGGAAGATGTGACCCAGGAAGCTTTCATCAAGGCTTACCGTGCGCTGCCGTCTTTCCGCGGCGACAGTGCGTTTTATACCTGGTTGTACCGTATCGGCATCAATACGGCGAAGAACTACCTCGTGGCCATGGGGCGCCGGGCGCCCACCACCACCGAGTTCGACAGCGAGGAAGCGGAGAATTTCGAGGGGGGCGAACTGCTGCATGACATCAATACGCCGGAAAGCGCATTGATGACCAAGGAGATCGCCCATACCGTGAACGAGGCGATGGAAGCTTTGCCAGAGGAATTGAAAACGGCCATTATGCTGCGCGAAATCGAGGGCATGAGCTATGAAGACATCGCCAATATCATGAATTGCCCTATCGGCACCGTGCGCTCGCGCAT
>JBFXHL010000086.1:0-11214 GCA_050177075.1 Sulfuricellaceae bacterium
ACGCAGGCCCGAAGGGCCGCCTAATGGATAATCTGGGATTATACCACTGCCGCCCCATGGCGCAGCAGCAAGGCCGTCAGTCATGAAGAGCGGCAAGAAAGGCCGCGCGGGCCTCTGCCAGCTCGCCCTGCACGGTTTCCATCTGGGCGGGCGGAAGTTCCACCTGCTCCAGCGCGTGGCGGCAGCGCTCGTGATAGCCTTCGAAAGCCGCCAGCACCGCCGCCTCCTTGAGCATCCGGCCCCTGGCCGCCTTGGGCTGGACCGTCGCCCCATCCAGGGGCGTCACCACTTTGTAGCGGGCCATGAAACGGGATTCGCCGCTTCCCTCCTTGTTCGCCAGCACCGGGCTGGATTTGACGTAAACGGCGCCCTCCAGCTCGAAGCGGGCGCCGAGGGGCAGATCGTGGAATTTCATGGACAAACTCCCATCAATAATGGGGCGGGCGCTCGTCGGCCACGCCGCCTGCCCGCCCCGCCTCCGCCACCGTCCGGGTCAGTTCCCGCACATGGTCGGCCAGGGCCTGGCAGAGGATTTCCAGACGGTCGATTTTTTTCTGCTGCTCGTAGACAGTTTTGTTCAATTCCTGGAGCAGGTCCTCTTGGAAAGCGATCTTGCTTTCGATTTCGATTAGGCGGTCATCGTCGGTCATTTTTTCCTCCCCGTAATCATTGCGCTACTTCCCAGCCAGAGGCAGCTCCCTATTGTCCCCGCCCTTGATGCGCCAGTAGCCATGCAATTTTCCCCACCGGTCGGAAAAGGCCTGGAGGTAGGGGTCGCCGCTTTGGCGCATGTCCCAGGCGTAGACGCCGCCGACGCGGTTCCTGGTGTCACGCACCTCGGCCGTCAAATCGAGACGCCATCCGTCGGCGTCCTTGACGAAGAAGTGGGGACTCACGAGGGGGTCGTCGGTGAAATAGACCATGGCCTTATCGCCCCGCTCATCCACCCGGTGGGCACGGCCGTATTCCTGCATCAGGATGAACTCGAAGTAGGCCCGGCTCAGGGGAAGGGCGGCGACGAAGGCGCGGGAGTCGGGGGTGAGGAGGCCGATATCGGCGTCCTTCTTGCCCTCGGCGAGCCACGCCAGGTAGGCCCGATAGGCGGCCTCGGGGGTGGGCTGGGGGCCGAAGCGGCGGCGCTGGGCGTCGTCCAGTTCGCCCCCCAGGTAGGGCTGGCCGGAAGGTAGGACGGCAGTGCCGCCCGCCCCGCCGGAAAGCCAGCCGGCCCGCCCCATGAGGTCCAGCACCCTGGGGTCGAAGACCCGCCCCAGCACCGCCTCGCGGATGCGCTGGTGGATGAGGCGCACCAGCAGGCGAAGCCCCAGGCTGAGGTCGCCGTGGGCGAAGTAGGCGCTTGCATGGTCGCGCATCAGGTAGGCGACGAAACTGTCGGGGAGGACGCCTTCCAGGCCGTAGCCCACCTCGATGCGCAGCCGGCGGCTGGCGGGGTCGTAGAGCAGCAGGGCGCCCCGGGCATTGCCGCCGCGGCCGCCGACGCCGAGGCGGGTGAGGCGCTCGGCGGCGAGTTGTTCCAGGGACTGGCCGCCCGCATCCTTGAGAAAGACGAAGCGCAGATCCACGTCGGATTCCTTCCGCACCCAGGCGAGGTATTCCTCGAACTTGCCCCGGTCCTGTTCGGACAGCAGCCCGGCCTCGTCGTAGACGTGCCGTTCCGGGGCCTTGCCGAGCAGGCGGTCAACGACCTTGTCCAGCGCCCCGCCGGCATAGAGCATGGCGAAGATGGCCGCCAGGAGCAGGCCGACGAGGGTCCAGCGGCGGGAGAAGGGCACGGTCATCAGAGCACGTAGCGCGCGAGGTCCTCGCTCTTGGCCAGTTCCTTGAGCTTGCCGTCGACATAGGCGGCGTCCACGGTGACGGTCTGGCCGCTGTGGCGACCGGCGTCGAAGGACACCTCTTCCAGCAGGCGTTCCATCACGGTGTGGAGGCGGCGGGCGCCGATGTTCTCGGTCTTCTCGTTCACTTCCCAGGCGATTTCCGCCAGGCGGCGGATGGCGTCGGGTGTGAAGTCCAGCTTCACCCCTTCGGTCTCCAGCAGGGCCTGGTACTGGCGGGTGAGGCAGGCGTCGGTGTTGGTGAGAATCTGCTCGAAGTCCGCCACGCTCAGGGAATCCAGTTCCACCCGGATGGGCAGACGGCCCTGCAGTTCCGGCGCCAGGTCCGAGGGCTTGGCGAGGTGGAAGGCTCCGGAACAGATGAAGAGAATGTGGTCCGTCTTGATCATGCCGTACTTGGTGGTGACGGTGGTGCCCTCCACCAGCGGCAGCAGGTCCCGCTGCACGCCCTGGCGGGAGACGTCGGCCCCCTGGCCCTCGGAGCGGCTGGCGATCTTGTCGATTTCGTCGAGGAAGACGATGCCGTTCTGCTCCACGCTCTGCACGGCGCGCTGCTTGAGTTCCTCGTCGTTGACCAGCTTGGCGGCCTCCTCCTCGATCAGCACCTTCATGGCCTCGGCCACCTTCATTTTCTTCGCCTTGCGCCGGGCGCCGCCCATGTTCTGGAACATGCTCTGGAGCTGGGAGGTGAGCTCCTCCATGCCGGGCGGGGCGAGGATTTCCATGTGGGCCTGGACCGCCGCCACTTCGATCTCGATTTCCTTGTCGTCCAGCTTGCCTTCCCGCAGCATCTTGCGGAATTTCTGCCGGGTGGCGTTCTCTTCCTCGTTCGGCTGGGGCTGGGCAAATCCCATTTCCCGCGCGGGGGGCAGAAGGACATCGAGAATGCGCTCCTCGGCGGCATCCTCGGCCCGGTGGCGCACTTTCTGGGTTTCCTGCTCCCGGGTCTGCTTGATGGCGGTTTCCACCAGGTCGCGGATGATGGAATCCACGTCCCGCCCCACGTAGCCCACCTCGGTGAACTTGGTGGCCTCGATCTTGATGAAGGGCGCGTTGGCCAGCTTGGCCAGGCGGCGGGCGATTTCGGTCTTGCCGACGCCGGTGGGACCGATCATCAGGATGTTCTTGGGGGTGATTTCGGAGCGCAGGGGGTCGGGCACCTGTTGGCGACGCCAACGGTTGCGCAGGGCCACCGCCACCGCCTTCTTGGCGGCGGCCTGGCCGATGATGTGCTTGTCCAGTTCGTGGACGATCTCCTGGGGGGTCATCTGGGTCATGGCTTTAACTCAAGTGAGGAGTTAGGAGCGAGGGGTGAGGAGAAAGGGGGTTACTCCTCACTCCAACGTTTCGATTACGTGGTTCTGGTTGGTGTAAATGCACAGGTCTGCGGCGATGGTGAGCGCCTGCTTCACCACCTCCTGGGGCGGCAGTTGGGTGTGATCGAGGAGCGCCCGGGCCGCGGCCTGGGCGTAGGGACCGCCGCTGCCGATGGCCACCAGGCCGTGCTCCGGCTCCAGCACGTCGCCGTTGCCGGTGATGATCAGGGATACCTCCCGGTCGGCCACCGCCAGCATCGCCTCCAGGCGGCGCAGGATGCGGTCGGTGCGCCAGTCCTTGGCCAGCTCCACGGCGCTGCGCAGCAGATGGCCCTGGTGTTTTTCCAGCTTGGCCTCGAAGCGCTCGAAGAGGGTGAAGGCGTCCGCCGTGCCGCCGGCGAAACCGGCCAGAATCTTGTCGTGGTACAGGCGCCGCACCTTGCGGGCGCTGGCCTTGACCACGATGTTGCCGAGAGTCACCTGCCCGTCGCCGCCGAGGGCGACCTTGTCGCCGCGCCGGACGGAGAGGATGGTGGTGCCGCGGTATTGTTCCATAGGGGGTTCCGTCGCGAATAAGTGAAATCTTGCCTCATTATACTGGCGCCTCGCCGCTCTTGGAGGGCTCGCCATGAAATCCCCCCTGATGAAACTCTACGACAAGGTAATCTGCGCCGCATTCAGCGTCATGCTGCTGTTCATCGCCCTCGGCATCGTCGTCGGCGTGGCCCGGCTGTTCCTCAATGTCGGCGACCTGCTGGCCAACGAGGACATCACCCGCCAGTACGTGCGCATCATTTCCGAGGTGCTGACCCTGTTCATCCTCATCGAGCTGTCCCGCTCCCTCACCGACTACTTCAGCGAGCACCGTCTGCGCATGACCTTCATCGTCGACGCGGGGATTGTCTTCGTCCTGCGGGAGATCATGATCAAGCTCTTCGAGCACCAGATCAGCCCCGGCGACATCTATGCCCTGAGTGTGCTGCTCTTCGTCCTCGGCTGCCTGCGCATCGGGTCGGTGCTGGTGTTCCAGCGGGAAAAGCGGATGCTGGACAGCGCCGAGCGAACTAGGACTTAGCGGCCGGCGCCAGGGCGTAGACCGGCACCGCCAGGGCCGCCAGGGCGAGGACGATCACCGCCCCGCTGGGCAGATCGTAAAGGGCCGACAAGGCCAAGCCCACGGCGTAGCCCACCGCCCCCAGGAGATAGGCCGCCGCCAGCCGCCCCTTGCCCAAGCGGCGGGTGGCGAGGGCCGGGACGATGAGGCTGGAGAACACCAGGTACAGCCCCACCAGCTGCACCGAGGCGGTGACGGCGCAGGCGAAGAGAATGTAGAAGCCGGCCCGGCCCAGGCGCTGGCCGAGACCGAACCACAGGGCCAGAATGAGGACGGACAGACCCGCCGCCAGGGGCAGCTGGCCGTAGCTGGTCCACAGGATCTGCCCCACCAACAGGTCCTTGAGGTGCTCGCCGCCGTGGGGGTCGGAAGCCATCAGCAGGACGCCAGCGCTGGCGGCCACCACGAACAGGACGCCGATCAGGGCTTCCTGCACCTCCGGCCAGCGCTTTTCGCTCCAGGTAAGGAGCAGGGCGCCGACCAAGGCAGCGGCAACGGCGGCTACCTGCACCGCCCAGCCCTGGGGCTCGAAGCCGAGACGGTCGGCGGCCACCACCCCGAGGCCAGCCACCTGGGCGATGGCCAGGTCGATAAAGACAATGCCCCGCCTCAGCACCTGGGCACCGAGGGGAACGTGGGTGGAAAGCACAATCAGGCCGGCGAGAAACGCCGGACCAAGGATGGAAAGACTGAGGGCGTCGAAATTCATGGCTAACCTTTCGCCGCGGCGGGAACAACCTCCCCGCCGCGGTAACAGACGGGTTTATTTGGCCGCGGCCACCAGCTTCTGCACCGTGTCGTCGAAGAGGCCGAACAGGTCCTTGGCCTTGTCCGAGCCGCCAACGGTGAAGGGCAGCACCACCACCGTCATTTTCGTCCGCTGGGCCAGCCACTCGGAAGCCCGGCCGTCGTTGTAGGCGGCGCGGATGACCATTTTCGCCGGCTGGCGTTGCAGCAGGGCGAGCACTTCCTCCAGGTGGGTCGCGGTGGGTTCCACGCCGGGTTTCGGCTCCAGGGCGGCCACTTCCTTCAGACCGAGCCAGTTTTCCAGGTAGGGGAAGCCCTTGTGCTGCACCACGATGGGCGTTCCGCGCAAGGGCGCCGCCTCCTTCTCCCAACGCGCCATGGCCGCCTGCCAGCGGGCGGCGAACTCCTTGTAGCGGGCCTGGTAGTAAGGACCGTTGGCCGGGTCCACCTGGGCCAGTTGCTTCACCATGCCGTCCGCCGCCTGGGCGATGTTGCGGGGGTCGGTCTGGATATGGGGGTTGCCACCGGGATGGACATCCCCCTGGGAGCGGTCCACGCTGCCAGGCACTTCCAGCATGCGGACGAAGCGTGACGCTTCGAAGTAACCCGGCTGCCCGGGTTGAATCCTGGGGTTGCCGGATTGCCGCAGGAGGATGGGCAGCCAGCCGATTTCCAGCTGGGCCCCGGTGCACACCAGGAGGTCGGCGTTGCGGGCCTTGGCCAGCAGGCTGGGCTTGGCCTGAATGCGGTGGGGGTCCTGGAAGGCGGTGGTCGCGTCGTAGACGCTCACCCTGTCGCCCCCCAGTTCCCGAGCCAGGGCGCCCCATTCGGGTTCGCAGGCGAGGATGTTGAGGGCGGCGTGGCCGGGGACGGCGGCGACAGCCAAGGTCGCCAGCAGCAACAGCTTGATCGCGCGGAGCAGGTTCATATCGTTTCTCCTCAGAACTTGTGGGCGCCGTGGGCGCCGAGACTCATCTGGTATTGCAGGAACAGCTGGTTGTCGGTGCGGCCCTGGGTGGCCTTGTCCTGGGCCACCTGGAGCCGGATGCGGCTGAACTCGCTGGGGTTGTAGTCCACCATCAGGCTGTTGCGGGTCGGGCTGTAATCGGGCCGCAGCAGGCTGGCGTTGTTCGCGCCGTAGTCCACGCTGCCGGAGGATAGGCGCTCGGTGCGCAGACCGACGCGCCAGTAGGGGGCCCACTGGTAGACCCCTTGCAGATACCAGCCGGACTGGGTGGCGGCGTAGCTGCCCGCCGTGGCCGCCCCGGCGGTATCGTAGACCAGGCTGCCGTCCTCGACCCGGCGCAGGTACTCGCCCTGGAGCTTGAAGTTGGTGTAGTAGGGATTGCCGTGGGGCGCCCATTTCCACACCCCGTCCACGACCCACAGCTTGCTGTTGCCGCTGAAGCGGTTGCTGACGCCGGCGCCGAAGGCATCGGTATCGTCCCACTCCCGGCCCTGGGGCGAGGTCTGGAACAGGGACAGGCCGGCCCGCCAGCTGTTGCTGTCGCCCACGTCTCCACCCACGTGGGCGAACAGGGCGCTGGCGCCGACGCCGTTCTTGTCGCGACCGGTGCCGGGATAATTGCCGCCGCGGCCCGCTTCCGCCCCCAGTTCGAGGTAGGTGTCGGTGGGCGCCAGCCAGCGCAGCTGCACGCCGTCGTTGTTGGCCTGGCCGCCGAGGAAGGACTGGTAGGCCAGGGGAGCATCGACGAAATCCCAGGTGTGGGCGTGCTGTTCGTTGAGGTAGCCGATGCCGGAATAGAACCGTCCGGCCTTCACCGTCAAACCGTGAGGCAGGGAGGTGGTCTGGACGTAGGCCTCCTCGGTGGACACGGTGTTGTCGGGACGGATGGAAAAATGCATGGCGCCGTAGAAATCCGGGTCGATGTTGGCGGCGATGCCCAATTCCGACTCCGCCAGGCTGAAGCCCCGCTGGGGACGGACGTCGCCCATGACGTCGTTGGGCAGGTGGAAGCCGGTGATTTGGTAGTTGGCCGGGTCTTGGGAATGATTGCTGTAAATGCCGGACAGGATCAGCGACACGCCGGGGTTGAAGGCGCTGATGCTGTCGCCGCCCCGGGCCGGCGCCGGTTGGGCGGCGGCAGCGGCCTCGGCCTGCGCGGCCTGGCCCTTGGCCTGCTCCGCCCGGTTCTCGGCGATGACGACGCGCCGTTCGAGGGCGTCGATGCGGGCCTCGTAGGCCTGTTTCATGAGCTGGATTTCCCTGCGGAGCTGTTGGATGTCCGCGTCCGTCGCGCCCTGGGCGGCACACGGCAGGCCGAGCGCCAACAGGACGCCCGACGCGATGAGTTTGCGTTGGAACATGGTATGCCTCGTCGAAATGATGAAACGGGGCGGACGCCGCAAGCGCCGCCTCAGACCGGGTTCACTTCAGACGAGGGCGGGGGGAGCGCGGGAACGGTAGTGGGTAGTGGTGACGGAACGAAAAGCCGGCGCGGCGGCGTCGGCCTGGACCATCTCGCCCCGGGGCAGGACGAAGACCACGGGGGCGGACGCCGCGCCGTGGCCGATGCCGGCGAAGACGACGCACTTGTCGCAAGCCGGGGAATGGGGCAGGTGCTTTTCCTGCTGAGCCGGACGGGAGTCCGCCAGGTGCGACAGGGCGTGGACAGCCGCCCCCTGCTGGGCGAAGAGCAGGAGAAAGGCGAGCCAGGCGAAAAGAAACTGCCGCAAGAAGTTCATTTTTTTAGCATGAAACACAAGCGCCGGCCTTGTCAACCGACGAAGCGGCGCAGGATGCTCCCGGCTTGGCTGACGTAGCCGCCGCCAAAGAGGCGGGCGTGGACCAGGAGGGGGTAGAGGTTGTAGAGGGGGCGCTTGGTGTCCCAGAAGTGGGGCGACAGGCCCCGCCGCTCGGCGTAGCGATTGAAGAAAGCGTCGCCGAAGGTGGAAAAGAGGGTGATGAAGGCCAGCTCCACTTCCGGGTCGGCGAAGTAAAGGGCCGGGTCGATGAAGCCAGTAATGCGCCCCCCCTGCCCCATGACGTTGCCGCTCCAGACGTCGCCGTGGACCAGGCCAGGTTTGGATGGCTCCTCCAGCCAGTCGGACAACCTCCCGGCGAGGCGCTCAGCTCGGCGCAGCAGTTCGGCGGGGAGGTTGCCGACGTCGAAGGCCTGTTTCGCCATTTCCACCAGCCGCTGCTCGGCGAAGAAATCGAGCCAGCGGGGGGTCCAGGGATTGGGCTGGTGGAGGGCGGCGATGACGGTGTCGAACTCGAAGCCGTAGGCGTCGGCGGATAAATCATGCAGCTCCGCCAGCAGGTCGGCGGCATGAAGCTCGTCGCCGCCCCCGCTGCCCCCATCCACCCAGGTCATGAGGAGATAGCCGTCGTCGTAGGCCACCGCCCTGGGCGCCGGGAGGGCCGTGCGCTGTGCCAGGTAATCGAGCATCCTTCCTTCCACCGCCAGGGCCCCGCCCTGCTGCCGGTCCACCTTGAGGGCATAGCGCTCGCCGCCCGCCTCTAGGCCGTACACCTCGCCCACGCAGCCGCCGGAGAGGGAACGTAAATGGGAAGGTTTTGCGCCGAGGCGCGTCTCCAGTTTGACCAGAAGGGTATCGAGCATTACCTTGGTCGAAATGCTGGTTTACCTTCGACGGTCACCTTGCGCACCTTGGCCTCGGCGATCTTCAGCACGACGGCGCCCCGGTCCACTTCCTGCTCCGGCAGGATCACCAGCACGGTGCCGTAGCCGGCTTCCCGGTAGGCATCCTGGAGGGCCTCCAGGGCTAGCTGGACGTCGCGAAAATCCCACTGCTTGCCGGTAAACGGCTCCAGCAGGGCACTCACCACGTCAGCTTTGAGCAGCGTGTTGCCCTGCACGTCGAAACGGGCAATATCGAAGCGGGGCGCGCCGCTTTCCGCCGCCAACGCCACCGTTCCGCTCCCCCATAACCCTGCCACAATAAGGGCTAACAGCGCCCGCGGCATAAAACAGCGTTCCACGACTTATGCCTTTTCTTTAGAAATATTTTTTAATATTTTGATAATAATAAAAACATATCCTAAAAACAAATAGTATTTTTACTTATCCGAGACCCATGGAGTCGCCAGGCCGAACCGCCCCGCCAAACGGCGGGCCAATCCTTCGGCCTCCGCCCTATCCGTCAAACCGGAAATGCGCAGGCGATGAAAACGCCGCCCTTTCACCGCCACTTCGACGATTTCCGCCCCATAGCCGTTTTCCGCCAGCCGGACGCGCTGCGCCTCGACCTCTGGCAGTTCCGGCGAGGCGAACAGGTTGACCTGCCACCCGCCCCCGCGGCGCAGGACTCCGGCCTCGCGGTCCATTTCGGTTTCCCGGGCCCACTTTCGCACTTCTTCCTCCGATGCCGTTCCTACCGGCAGGGGAGACTGCCCCCGGGGCACGACGAAAAAACTCAGGGGGTCCTGAAGGCTGACCAGCCTAGTACCGTGCTGCACCACCACCTGGCCCTCGATAAGGCAGATCAGGTCCTTTTCGTCGCTGGATTTACCCCAGACGTCGGTGCCGCGGATACCGGCGGTGGCCACACCGACCTTGATGCGCACTTCTCTGCGCCCCGTCTTGCCCAGGGTCGACGTAGTGAAGCGGAAGGCCCCCTTCAGCACCTCCAGGGCAGCCGACAGCAGTGGCGGCGCCCGGCCTGACTGGGCCATGCCCCAGCGCTGGCGGGCGATATCCAGTGACTGCGCGTTGCCCGTTATGGGCGCTTCCTCCAGCGCCAGTTCCGCAAGACGAAAATCGGCATTCTCCCCCAGCTTGACCCGGCTGCCATCGGACAAGTCCAGTCAGGCACGCCCCCCGGCACCGACATGCACCACATCCCCCTGTTTCAGTTCCGCTCCTGGCCGCAGCGGGCTGCGGACGCCATCCCGTTCCACCCATGCCGGCAGTTGCAGGGACCCCACCGAAACGAGGGGAAACGCCTCGGCAGGCAAGGCCAAAAACAGCAGCAAAATCAACACAGAGCGCATAGAGATTTCCCGGATTCCAGTCGGTCCCCATTATAGCGACGCCGGGCGCAAGGGCTTGAGCTGGGGTATAATTTTCAAATTTGACCGATTCACCCTAAGAAACCCCATGCAACCCCACTACACCCCCGCCGAGATCGAACCCGCCGCCCAGCAGCACTGGGAAAAGAACCAGGCCTTCAAGGCCACCGAAGACAGCGCCAAGCCCAAGTACTACTGCCTGTCCATGTTCCCCTACCCCTCCGGCAAGCTGCACATGGGCCACGTGCGCAACTACACCATCGGCGACGTGCTGTCCCGCTACCACCGCATGAAGGGTTTCAACGTGATGCAGCCCATGGGCTGGGACGCCTTCGGCCTGCCGGCGGAAAACGCGGCAATGCAGAACAACGTCGCCCCGGCGGCGTGGACCTACTCCAACATCGACTACATGCGCAAGCAGCTGAAGAGCCTGGGCCTATCCATCGACTGGGACCGGGAGCTGGCCACCTGCAAGCCGGACTACTACCGCTGGGAGCAGTGGCTGTTCACCAAGCTGTTCGAGAAGGGCCTGATCTACAAGAAGCTCGCCACCGTGAACTGGGACCCGGTGGACCACACCGTGCTCGCCAACGAGCAGGTGATCGACGGCCGCGGCTGGCGAAGCGGCGCCCTGGTGGAAAAGCGCGAGATTCCCATGTACTTCATGCGCATCACCGCCTACGCCGACGAGCTGCTCAGCGAGCTCGACAACCTGCCCGGCTGGCCCGAGCAGGTGCGCACCATGCAGAAGAACTGGATCGGCAAGAGCTACGGCGTGCGCTTCGCCTTCGAATATGAGCTTCCCGCCGAAAGCGGGCCTTCGTCCCTCTCTCCCGCAGGCGGGGGAGAGCTAGGAGAGGGGGCAACCGCCGCATCCCTCTCCCCCAGCCCCTCCCCCGCCTGCGGGGGAGGGGAGAAGCAGAAGCTGTGGGTCTACACCACTCGCGCCGACACCATCATGGGGGTGACGTTCTGCGCCGTGGCCGCCGAGCATCCCCTGGCCACCTACGCCGCCAAGAACAACCCGGAACTCGCCGCCTTCATCGAGGAATGCAAGCAGGGCGGCGTAGCCGAGGCCGACCTCGCCACCATGGAGAAGAAGGGCATGCCCACCGGCATTTCCGTCACCCACCCCCTCACCGGCGAACCGATCCCGGTGTGGGTAGGCAACTACGTGCTGATGAGCTA
>JBFXHL010000087.1:0-11092 GCA_050177075.1 Sulfuricellaceae bacterium
AAGTGCGCAACCTCGCCCAGCGGTCCGCCAACGCGGCGAAGGAAATCAAGGAACTCATCACCGACAGCGTGGCCAAGATCGAGAACGGCACCAGCCAGGTCAACGAAGCGGGTCAGACCATGGAAGAAATCGTCACCTCGATCAAACGGGTGACCGACATCATGGCCGAGATCAGCGCGGCGAGCGTGGAACAGTCCTCGGGCATCGAACAGGTGAACCAGGCGGTGACCCAGATGGACGAAGTGACGCAGCAGAACGCGGCCCTAGTGGAAGAAGCGGCGGCAGCGGCGGAGAGCCTGCAGGAACAGGCCGAATCCCTGGCCCAGGCGGTGAGCGTGTTCAAGCTCGACACTGGCGGCGGCCAGGCGGTTGCCAAGCCTCGGGCCGAGGTCCACAAGGTGGAAGCCAAGCCCAAGGCCGAGGCGAAGGGCAAGCCCGCCACCGCGTCCAAACCCGCGCCCAAGCGCGCCGCCCTGCCGCCCAAGGCGGATGAGGAGGAGTGGGAGGAGTTCTGAGCCGGCGGTAGTGAAGCAGGGGACTGTTTGCAAAGCGGGATATGTTTTACCATGATAAAAACAGGTCCCGAAGATTAGGA
Source organism: Sulfuricellaceae bacterium (assembly GCA_050177075.1). Taxonomy (GTDB): domain Bacteria; phylum Pseudomonadota; class Gammaproteobacteria; order Burkholderiales; family UBA9220; genus UBA2239. The sequence continues at coordinate 596 of JBFXHL010000087.1, forward strand.
GAAGAAGATCATGATGCAGGTAACGGACGACCAGGCCGCAACGGCCGGCACGGGCGGAACGGATCGGGAATATCTCACGTTCTCCCTCGGCCATGAGGAGTACGGCATCGATATCCTCAAGGTGCAGGAAATCCGCGGCTACGATACGGTGACGCGGATTGCCAATTCCCCCGAATTCATCAAAGGGGTGATCAACCTGCGGGGGATTATCGTCCCCATCATCGACATGCGGATCAAGTTCAACCTGGACCACGCCGACTACAACGAATTGACGGTGGTGATCATCCTCAATGTCGGCGGCCGGGTGATCGGCATGGTGGTGGACGGGGTGTCCGACGTCATCACCCTCAAGCCGGAGCAAATCAAGCCGGCGCCGGAGTTCGGCGCTGCCATCGACACCAAGTACGTCACGGGCGTCGGCACGGTGGACGACCGGATGCTGATCCTGGTGGACATCGAGCGCCTGCTTTCCAGCAGCGACATGGCCCTGATCGAGGAGGTCGCCGCCTGACGCGGGGCGTTCATCCTACACCGGCCTCCTTTGGGAGGCTTTTTTATGCCCGCCGCCTCGGCGGCTATAATTCAGCAAAGCTGGCCATGGCCGGCGCCCATCCCGTGACGCAGGTGCGATTTCATGAACGATAAAAACCTCCTCGCCCTTTCCCCGGAGCAGCTTTACACCCGCTGCGACCCGGCCGGCTTCGATTTTTCCACCACGGCACAACTGGAGCCCATCGCGGAGGCGGTGGGGCAGGAAGCCGCGTTGGAGGCGGTGCGCTTCGGCGTCGGCATCCGGCGCGAAGGATACAACCTGTTCGTCCTCGGTCCCTCCGGCCTAGGCAAGCACACCTTGGTTCGCGCCTTTCTGGAATCCCGGGCGGCCAAGGAGCCGGTGCCGGGGGACTGGTGTTACGTCAACGACTTCGACCATCCCCACAAGCCCCGGGCCTTGTCCCTGCCCGCCGGTCGGGCCACAGGCTTCCAGCGCGACATGGAACAGTTGGTGGAAGAGCTGAAGAGCGCCATCCCCGCCTGTTTCGAAAGCGACGAGTACCGCACACGTCTCGAGGACATCGACGTGGCTTTCAAGGAGCGCCAGGAAAAGGCCTTCAAGGAGCTGGGCAGCGAGGCGGAGAAGCAGGGCGTGGCCCTGCTGCAAACGCCGGGCGGTTTTGCCTTCGGCCCGATCAAGGACGGCGAGGTCATCACCCCGGACGACTACGAAAAGCTGCCGGACAAGGAAAAAGGCCGCATCGAGGCCGTGGTGGCCTCCTTCCAGGAACGGCTGCAGAAAATCATCCACCAGATTCCCCAGTGGCGGCGTGAACGGCGGCGCAAGATCAAGGAACTCAACCAGGAAATCAGCCAGGTCACCGTCGGCCAGCTGCTGGACAGCCTGCGTGAACAGTACGTCGGGGAGCAGCCGGTGCTGGCTTATCTCGATGCCGTGAAGAAGGACGTGATCGAGCACCTGGACGAATTCCGCCGTGCCGAAGAGCCCAATCCCAACCCGCTTTCGGGGGGCGGCGGCGAGGAGTTCTTCAAGCGCTATCAGGTCAACGCCCTGGTGGACCGCAAGGAGGCGGAAGGGGCGCCGGTGGTGTACGAGGACCATCCCATGTACGGCAACCTGGTGGGGCGGGTGGAGCACCTTTCCCAATGGGGGGCGCTGGTCACGGATTTCACCCTGATCAAGGCCGGCGCCTTGCACCGCGCCAACGGCGGTTACCTCCTGCTGGACGCCTACCGCCTCCTGGTTCAGCCCTTTGCCTGGGACAGCCTGAAGCGCGTGCTGCGTTCCCGGGAAATCCGCATCGAGTCCGTGGGGCAGATGCTCGGGCTGGTGAGCACCGTTTCCCTGGAGCCGGAGCCGATTCCCCTCGACGTCAAGGTGGTTCTCTTCGGCGAGCGCCAGCTGTACTACCTGCTGTGCGAATACGACCCGGATTTCGCCGAGCTGTTCAAGGTGGCGGCGGATTTCGAGGACGAAATCGACCGCAACGCCGAAACCCATGGCTTGTACGCCCGGCTGGTGGCCACTCTGGCCCAGCGGGAGGGCCTGCTGCCCTTCGACCGCGGCGCCGTGGCGCGGGTGATCGAGCATGCCGCCCGCCGCGCCGACGATGCCGAAAAACTCTCCACCCACATGCGCGGCCTCGCCGACCTGCTGCGGGAGGCCGACTTCTGGGGGCGGGAGGCCAAGGGGGACGCGGTGACAGCCGCCGACGTGCAGCAGGCGATCGACAGCCGCATTCGCCGTGCCGACCGGCTGCGGAAGAAAATCAACGAGGAAATCCTGCGCGGCACCCTGATGATCGACACCGACGGCGAGCGGGTGGGCCAGGTGAACGGCCTGGTGGTGATCGACCTGGGCAACTTCGCTTTCGGCCACCCCACCCGCATCAGCGCCACCACGCGGGTGGGGGAGGGGGAGCTGATCGACATCGAGCGCGAGGTGGAGCTTTCCGGTCCCATCCATTCCAAGGGGGTGCTGATCCTCTCGTCTTTCCTCGCCCAGCGCTATGCCCGGGAACACCCCCTGTCCCTCGCCGCCAGCCTGACCTTCGAGCAGTCCTACAGCGAGGTGGAGGGAGACAGCGCTTCCGTGGGCGAACTCTGCGCCCTGCTGTCGTCCCTGGCGGGGGTGCCCGTCAAGCAGTCCTTGGCGGTGACGGGGTCGGTCAACCAATACGGCGAGGTGCAGCCCATCGGCGGAGTGAACGAGAAGATCGAGGGATTTTTCGATATCTGCCGCGAGCGCGGCCTGACCGGCGGCCAGGGGGTGCTGATTCCCCGCGCCAACGTCAAGCACCTGATGCTGCGGGAGGACGTGGTGGAAGCGGCGCGGCAGGGCAAGTTCCACGTCTATGCCGTGGACACCGTGGACCAGGCGGTGGAACTGCTCACCGGCACGCCGATGGGCGAGCTGGACGCCTCGGGCCGCGCGCCTGAGGGCAGCATCAGTGCCCTGGTGATGCATCGCCTGGAGGAGTTTTCCAAGGCGCGCCACGCCCACGGCGAAAAAGAGGAGAAGCACCGGCGGAGGAAGTATGGCCCTCCCTCCCGCTGAGCGGACGGCGGCGGTCCGCATCCTGGTGGCCCTGGACGGCGCCGAGGCCGCCCTGGAAGCGCTTTCCACCGCCTCCTTCCTGGCCTCGCGCCTCCAGGCCGAACTGCACGGCCTGTACGTGGAGGACATCGATCTCCTGCGCCTGGCCGGCCTGCCCTTCGCCCGCACCGTCGGCCATGCCTCGGCGCGGCCTCAGCCCTTCGACTTCGCCTCCCTGGAACGGGCCTTCCGTCAGCAGGCGGAGCGGATGCGGACTCTGATGGAGGAAATGGCCGACCGGGAACGGCTCGCGTGGTCCTTTCAGGTCGCACGGGGACGGCTGATGGATGCCATGATGGGGCAGTCCGGCAGCGCGGACCTGCTGGTGTTCTGCCGTCCCCTCGCCCTTCGCCGTGAAAGCACCGGCCCTGTCCTGGTTCTGCTGCATCGGGAGGCGGATGTGACGGCGGTGTTGCCGCTGGCCCAAGCCCTCGCGGAGGAGGGGAACCTACTGGTGGCGGCGGTTGACGGTGCCCTGCTTGAAACGGCGCGGGCCTGGCTGCGTCAGCGGGGCGTGGTGGCCCGTTTCGTCCTCTGGCCGAAAAGTGACGGAGCGGCATTGGCCGCCAGGGAGAGAGCTAAGGTCGTGATGCTCGTGAGCGGCGACGGATTGTCCGGTGTCGATGGAGTGGCGCTGGATGAGGTGGGATGTCCCGTGGTGGTGCTGCGTCGTTCCATGCCTCCTGCGGGTCCTTAGGCCGATATTCTCGCCGCGCAGGCCAGGCCGCTGCGCACCGCCCCCTCCAGGGTGGCGGGATAATCCCCCTCGGTGTAATCCCCCGCCAGGTAAAAATTGGCCAGGGGCGTGGCATTCGGAGGTCGCTTCACCCCCGCTTCGCAGGAAAAGGTGGCGCGTTTTTCCGCCACCACCTTGCCCCAGAGAGGGGGCCGGCGGCCGAGCAGGGGCGCCAGTTCCTCGGCAACCGCGGCCAGCAGAAGTTCAGGCCCCAGGGTCTCATGGCGGCCGGGGCCGCTGATGACCACCGCCATCAGCCCTTTCTGGCCGTGGGTCCGGCCGCGGTCGAAGACCCATTGGCCTGGGCCGCCGTCCAGGCCGATGAGGGGGGCGGGCAGGCAGCGGTCTTCCGGATATTGCAGATAGAGGCTGTAAATGGGCTGATAGCGGAAGTCCGCCACCATCTCCCTGATCGCCGCCAGTTCCGGCAAATCGGCGGTGAGGGCCGGCAGGCGTTGGGGCGGCACGGCACAGACGACCTGGTCGAAGCATTCCTCGCCGTCGTCGGTGGCAAGGACCAAGCCGCTGTCCCGGCGGCGGATATGGCGCACCGGGCAGGACAGGCGCACCTCGCCGCCCTGTCGCCGCACGCAGGCCGCGGCGGGCTCGGGAAAGAGGGCGCTGAAATCGGTCAACGGCAGCAGCATGTCGCTGGCTGCCCGCTCCGCCGCCAGGCTGTCCCGCAGGACGTGGAGAAAGACCTGGGCCGAGGCGAGGGCGATGGGGGTGTTGAGGGCGGCGAGGCACAGGGGCTCCCAGAGGTGGCGCCGCAGCCCACTGTCCTGGCCGTGGTCGCGGAGTAGGCTTTCCACGCTGGTGTCCTGGCCGAGGCGGAAGCGCCGCCGGCGCAACCAACCCACGAAGCGCGCCGCCGCCAGGCGCTCCCGCCACGACAGCCCCCGGGCCGTGAGCAAGCCCCAGGCCAAGTGGAGCGGGGCGGGAAGGCGCGGCAGGCTGAGGCGGAAATGGCCGGGGACGTCCAGCCGCAGGGGGGTGCGTTTCAAGGGGAGGGGGCCGGCGTGGACCCTTGCCATCAGCCCCAGGCTTTTCCGGTAGGCCCCCAGCAGCAGGTGGGGGCCGTTGTCGAGGGGCAGGCCGTGGATGTCGGCGCGCCGGGCGCGGCCGCCCAACTGCCGGGCGGCTTCGAATACCGTGACCGGCAGCCCCTTTTCCGCCAGGGCGACCGCCGCCGCCATGCCGGCCCAGCCGCCGCCGATGACGGCGACCCGTTTCAGGCCGTCAGCCATGCCTTGAAGGCGAGCCACAGTTTGTAGCCGGGGCCGAGGGTGATGCGCTGGTTGAGGACGCGGAAGCCGTCGGCCTCGATTTCCCGCAGCAGGGCCTGGTAGATGGCGGCCATGACGAGACCGGGGCGCTGGGCGCGCCGCTCCTCCCCGGGCAGGGCGGCGAAGGCGCGCCGGTAGCATCCCCAGGCCCGCTCCGCCTGGAAGGCCATCAGGTCGCGGAAGGCCTCGGTTTCCCGGCCGCGCAGGATGTCCTCTTCCGCCACGCCGAAGCGGGCCAGTTCGTCCTGGGGGAGGTAGATGCGCCCCCGGCGGGCGTCCTCGCCCACGTCGCGGATGATGTTGGTGAGCTGGAAGGCCAGGCCGAGGGTGCGGGCGTATTCCAGGGTGGCGGGGGAAGGGGTGCCGAAGATGGCGGCCGCCAGCTCCCCCACGGCGCCGGCGACCCGGTAGCAGTAGCGGTCCAGGGCGGCGAAATCGGGGTAGCGTTGCTGGCGTAGGTCCATTTCCATGCCGTCGATGATTTCCCGGAATTGCCGCTGGGGCAGGCCGAATTCCCTGGTCGCGGGGAGCAGGGCGCGGCCCACGGGGTGCTGGGGGCGGCCGGCGAAGAGCGCGTCGAGCTCCCCTCGCCACCAGTCGAGGGAGGCCTGGGCCACCAGGGGGTCGCGGCATTCGTCCACCACATCGTCCACCTCCCGGCAAAAGGCGTAGACGGCGGTGATGGCGCGGCGCTTTTCCGCAGGGAGGAAGCGGAAGCTGGTGACGAAGCTGGAGCCGCTGCGGGCGGCCTTCTCCTGGCAGTACTGGTCGGGGGTCATTTCGCCCGCACCGCCTTCCACAGCATGTACGGCCAGTCGATGGGTTCCAGCACCGGCCGGTTGCGGAACACGTCGCTATCCTTGTGCAGTTTGCGCAGGATGGTTTCGCCGCCGGCGATGATGGTCCGCAGTTCGAGGCCCATGCGCCCTGGCAGGGCCTTGCCCAGCGGCGCGCCGGCCTGGAGGAGCTTGCGCGCCCGCTCGATCTGGAAGTGCATGAACGGGCGCCACATGCCGAGAGTCTGACCGAGGGCGATCTGCCGCTCGGTAATGCCGTATTTCGCCATTTCGTCCTGGGGCAGGTAGATACGGTCCTTTTTCCAGTCGATGGCGATGTCCTGGAGGAAATTGATCAGCTGCAAACTGGTGCAGATGGCGTTGGACCAGGCGAGGTTCTTTTCCGTCGCCGCCTCGAACAGGTGCAGCAGGAGTGCGCCCACCGGGTTGGCGGAACGGCGGCAGTAGTCCATGACCTCGCCGAAGTCGGCGTAGCGCTTTTTCTCCACGTCCTGGGAAAAGGCCGACAACAGGTCGTAGAAGGGCTGAAGCGGCAGGCCCCGGGCGGCGATCATCGGCGCCAGTTCCTGGAAAAGGGGTTCGCCGGGGGGGAAGCCCTCGCGGATCATGTCCAGCTGCTGACGGAAGCCGTCCAACAGGGCCAGACGCTCGGCGGGAGCGAGGTCGCCTTCGTCGGCGAAATCGTCCGCGCGGCGGGCGAAGTCGTAGATCAGCGCCACCGGCCGGCGCAGCTCCTGGGGCAGGAGGACGGAGGCGACGGGGAAGTTTTCGTAGTGTTTTTTTGCCATGGCGTGGGAGTCCCGGGAAGGAGGCCTGTCAGCGGCGACTATATTACACCGAGGCTCCGCGCCGTGGCTGGACCGAGAAGGAAAAATCCCACAAGGCGGGGTTTCGGTGAGAAAATTCCCGCTGTGCGATGATGTCGCCGTGAGCGGCGATGATGGCGGTTAAGGAGCAAGTTGAGTGAAGTCGGTGCGGTTGGTGCCCTTGGAGCAGGTGGAAGCGGGGATGCGTCTGGCCAGCGACGTTTGCGATGACAACGGCTATCCTCTGTTGTCGGCGGGGACCGAGCTGAAGGACAGCTTGCTGGCTTCTTTGTCCCGTCGCGGCGTGAAGCAGGTTCAGGTGGAGGTGGAGGAGCAGCTCACCGACGAGGAACGCAACGCCCGGCGGGAAGCGGTTTCCCGTCGCCTGGAGGTATTGTTCCGCCACAGCGGCGATTCTCCCCTCATGGCTCAGCTACGGGAGGTTTTGCTGCGCTATCGCCTAGGGGGCCCCCTGTGAGTTCGGCGGAAGTGGAAAAGATGCTCCGGGATATCCGGCAGCTCCCCTCCCTGTCGGTGGTGGTGCTGGAAATCCTCGACAGTTTCAAGGACGAGGGGCTGAAGATTCCCGAACTGGTGCGAAAAATCGGTCGCGACCAGGGATTGGCCGCTCGCGTGCTGCGGGTGGCGAATTCCGCGTTTCTCGGGTTTCCCAGCAAGGTGGCGTCCATCAACGAAGCCGTGGTGGTGTTGGGATTTCACACCGTCCGGTCCTTGGCCCTGGCGGCGGGGGTGATCCAGCAGTTTCCGCCCGGCGAGGGCAACCGCGCCTTCGATAGGCTCGCTTTCTGGCAGCATGCCATCGGCGTCGGCGTCGCCGCCCGCGTCCTGGCCCAGAAACTGGGACGCAACCAGGAGGAAGCCTTTACCGCCGGGCTGTTGCACGACATCGGCCGCTTGGTGCTGGACGCCTATTTTCACGACAGTTTTCTCGGGATACTGTCCCGCGCCGGCGAGGAGGACTGTCTCTTGGTGTCGGCGGAGAAGAAGGTGCTGGGCCTGGACCATGCCGAGATCGGCTACGAGGTGGCGCGGCAGTGGAAATTCCCCTTGCCGGTGCAGTTGGCCATTCGCGGTCACCACAATCCGGATGCCCCGAGCTCCGAGCTTGCCGACCTGGTTCATTTCGCCAATGTCCTGGCCCATGGCCTGGAAATCGGCAACTCCGGCTACGATCAGGTGCCGCCTCTGGCAGCGGGGGCGTGGCGGCGGCTGGGGCTGGAGTGGAACGCCGTGGCGGCCTGCCTGCCGGAAATCGAGCGCCTCAATGCCGGCGCCACCCTGCTAGTGGCGGAAAGCGCGTAGCTTTTATTGTTGTTTTGGCGAGTGTTGATTAAAATTGTCAAGGTTTTGTCACGCAACCCCCTCCAACGATCACCCTTCTTCCCGTCGGCAACTCTACAGGAACCGTGAGCGTCGGCCCGTTGTCGGGCTTGGTGCGGCAAGGGGGTTATAATCGCGAAAGTGGCGGAATTGGTAGACGCACTGGATTTAGGTTCCAGCGCCGCAAGGTGTGGGGGTTCGAGTCCCCCCTTTCGCACCAATAGGTTAATTTCAAAGAACTAAGGAATTCGGAATGCAAGCACAAGTGGAAAATACTGGGGCCCTGGAAAAAAGCCTGGATATCGCCGTCGCGCTGGACGAGCTGGAAGCGGACGTGGAACAGCGCCTCAAGCGCCTCGCCCGTACCGTGAAGATGCAGGGTTTCCGTCCCGGCAAGGTGCCGTTGAAGGTGGTGGCCCAGCAGTACGGTCCCCAGGTTCGCCAGGAGGCCCTGGGCGACGCCGTGCAGCGTGCATTTGCCGAGGCGGTGACCGAGCAGAAGCTGCGCGTTGCCGGCTATCCCCGCATCGAGCCCAAGGAGGGAAGCGGCGAGGGGAGCATGGCCTTCTCCGCCGTGTTCGAGGTTTACCCCGAGGTGGTGGTGGGCGACCTCGCCGGGACGACCATCGAGCGCCCCAACGTGGTAGTGGGCGACGCCGAGGTGGACAAGACCGTGGAAGTGCTGCGCAAGCAGCGCGTGCGCTACGAACCCGCCGACCGTGCCGCCGCCGAAGGCGACCAGGTGGAAATTGATTTCCGCGGTACCCTGAACGGCGAGGAATTCCAGGGCGGCCAGGGCAAGGGCGCCCGCCTGGTGCTGGGCGAAGGCCGCTGGCTGAAGGACTTCGAGACCGCTGTGGCGGGCATGAAGGTCGGCGAGAGCAAATCCTTCGACATGACCTTTCCCGAGGACTACCACGCCAAGGAACTGGCCGGCAAGCAGGTGACCTTCGAAGTGACCCTGAACAAGGTCTCCGCCGCCGTTCTGCCCGAGGTTGACGCCGATTTCGCCAAGTCCCTCGGCGTGGACAGCGGCGACCTCGCCACCATGCGCGAGGAAATCAAGGCCAACTTGGAGCGGGAAGTGAAGAAGCGCATCCAGGCCCGCGTCAAGGAGCAGGCCATGGAGAAGCTGATCGAAGTGACCCAGTTCGAGCTGCCCAAGGCCCTGCTGGAAATGGAAACCCGCAACCTGATGCAGCGGGCGTTGCAGGATCTGCAGGCCCGCGGGGTCCAGATGGACGCCAGTTCCTTCCTTCGTCCCGAGTTGTTCGAGGATCAAGCCACGCGCCGGGTGAAGCTGGGCCTGATCATGGCCGAGCTGATCGAGAAGCACGAACTGAGCGCCAAGCCCGAGCAGGTGAAGAGCATGGTCGACGAGCACGCCCAGAGTTTTGAGAAACCCGAGGAAGTGGTAAAGTGGATTTATTCTAAACCGGAGCATTTGGACGAGATCCAAACCCTGGTGATGGAGGACAATGTGGTCGCCTGGGTGCTGGAGCGCGCCAAGGTGGCCGACAAGTCCATGGCCTTCGACGAACTGATGGGAAATGCCTGACCATGAATGACAGCCGGATTTGGGAACCGCAGGGCCTCGGCTACGTGCCGATGGTGATCGAGCAGAGCGGCCGCGGCGAGCGCGCCTACGACATCTACTCCCGCATGCTCAAGGAGCGGGTGATTTTCCTGGTCGGTCCGGTGAACGACGCCACCGCCAATCTGGTGGTGGCACAGATGCTGTTCCTGGAATCGGAAAATCCGGACAAAGACATTTCCCTCTACATCAATTCCCCCGGCGGTTCGGTGACCGCCGGCATGGGCATCTACGACACCATGCAGTTCATCAAGCCCGACGTGTCCACCCTGTGCATCGGCCAGGCGGCCAGCATGGGGGCTTTCCTCCTGGCGGCAGGAGCCAAGGGCAAGCGCTACTGCCTGCCCAATTCCCGGGTGATGATCCACCAGCCTTCCAGCGGCTTCCAGGGTCAGGCGTCGGACATCGAAATCCATGCCAAGGAAATCCTTTATCTCAAGGAGCACCTCAACAAGATTCTTGCCCACCATACCGGCCAGTCGGTGGAAACCATCGAGCGGGACACCGACCGCGACAACTTCATGAGCGCCGAGGCGTCGGTGAAGTACGGCTTGGTGGACAAGGTGCTGGTGGGCCGGGGCGAATTGACAGCTTGACGCAAGAACGGGAATACAATTTCCGAGTATTTTGATACACTATTAATGTAGTGCCTAAGGTGGAAGGAAACCGCAATGGCTGACAAATCCGGCAACGAAAAACTTCTTTACTGCTCGTTCTGCGGCAAAAGCCAGCATGAGGTGAAAAAGCTCATCGCCGGTCCTTCCGTATTCATCTGCGACGAATGCGTCGACCTGTGCAACGACATCATTCGCGAGGAAATCCAGAACG
>JBFXHL010000088.1:0-10467 GCA_050177075.1 Sulfuricellaceae bacterium
TATAGGGGGTATTTGTGAAGTTGCTTGGTAGGATTATCGGGAGCCGCCCTTGGGGAGGGATTTTTGTTCCGCGCGTATCCCGCCCACGCTGCGCAGCAAAGGGCGTTTGGCCTGGATGGCGGCGGGCAGGCGGGAAAGGGCCTCGCGGGCCTGGGCGCGGCTGCCGAAGTTGCCGTAGGCGAGGCTGAAGCCGGGCTTCTTTTGGATCAGGGTGGGGTAGATGTAAACGTCGTCCTCGCCGCTGACGCGTCCCAGTTCCTGGACCGCGCGTTCCAGGAATTCCTGGCTGCCGTTGGTGGTGGCCATGGCCTGGAGGGTGTAGTGGCCGGCATCCTCTTCCGCCAGCCATTTTTTCGTCGCGGCGAGGCGCTTTTCCAGCAAGGTCTGGGATTGCGGCGGTGAGACGGGGGATGCGTCCGCTTTCGGTTCCGGTGGTTGATGGGAAGGTGGTTGGGGGCCGGGTGCGGATTTCACCGCCCGGGGAGCCGGTAGCCGGATGGTGTTATAGGCGGCGGCTCCGGCGGCCAGCAGCCCGGCGAGGACCGTGGCGGCAATGAGGATTTTTTTCCATGGCCGGCCCGGCTTCAGGCCGCTGTCGCGGACGGCGGCCTGGGCATGAGCTTTGCTGATCTCATGGGAATTGTCGGCGAAGGCGGCGAGGAGGGACTTGTCGGCGAGGATGTTGGCCCGTCGGATGAGGCCGTCCGATGCCCGGGCGATGAGCCCGATCGCCGCCTCGGAAAAGATGTCGGGTCCCCGGTAGCCCACGGCGCGCAGGCGGAACATCAGGTAATCGCGGATTTCCGGGGCGGCGAGGGGGACGAGCTCGAAGCTGTGGGTAATGCGCTCCCGCAGCTGGCGGATCTGGGTTTGCCGCAGGTGCTGGTCCAGTTCCGGCTGGCCGAAGAGGATCATCTGCAGCAGTTTGTGGGTGCCGGTTTCCAGGTTGGAGAGGAGGCGGATTTCCTCCAGGGTGTCCAGGGGCATGGCCTGGGCCTCGTCGATGAACACCACCACCTGCCGCCCCTGGGCATACTTGTCGATGAGGTGCTCCTGGAGCCGGCGCAGGGCCTGGGCGGCGCGCAGTTCGTGGAGGTCCAGGCCGAGCTCGTCGGCGATGGCGTAGAGAATTTCGTCCCGGGACAGGCTGGGGGTGGCGATGTAGATGGTCTCCACCGTTTCCGGCAGCCGGCTTTCCAGCATCCGGCACAGCATGGTCTTGCCGCTGCCGACCTCCCCCACCACCTTGACGATGCCCTCGTTGCTGGTGACGGCGTAGAGCAGGGCGTCGAGGATGGCGCCCCGCTTGCCGCCGGCGTAGAACAGTTCCAGGTTGGGGGTGATCTTGAAGGGTGGAGCGCTGAGGCCGAAAAAGTCGCAATACATAGCCGGTGCCGGTCGCAGGGTTGTTGACCGCCGTTAGGATAACAGGTTTTGGCGCGGTTCTTTTTTCTCGGCTGATCTGTATGGGGAGTAAGTACTGGTACTTATGTACTAACGCGCTAATTTTATTGGGTTATTTGCGAAAATTCGGTTGAGGTGCGGCGGGGTTGTCCAGTAAAATGGGCCCCATCGCGGTTCTATATAAATTACGAGGATATAAGGAGGAGAGTAATGGAAGCAGCAGCGAGCAATCCCGCCAGCCTGGTCGTCTGGCTGGGCTTCGCCCTGGCCTTCGTGCTGGGTTTCGTGGCCAACAAGACCAATTTCTGCACCATGGGCGCGGTGTCCGACGTGGTGAACATGGGGGACTGGGGCCGCATGCGGGCCTGGCTTCTGGCCATCGCCGTGGCCATGATCGGCACCAACGCCATGGTGGCGATGGACTACCTGGACCTGACCAAGACCATCTACACCACCCCCAACTTCACCTGGCTGGCCTACATCGTCGGCGGCCTGTGCTTCGGCGTCGGCATGACCCTGGCCTCCGGCTGCGCCAACAAGACCCTGGTGCGGGTGGGCGGCGGCAACCTGAAGTCCGTGGTGGTGTTCCTGTTCCTCGGCTACTCCGCCCTGGTGACCCTGAAGGGCATTTTCGGCGCCTTCCGCGTCGGCTACCTGCAGGCCGAAGCCGTGACCCATAACTTCGGCGGCAGCCAGACCATCCCCTACCTGGCCGAGGGCCTCTTCGGGTTCGACCACAAAACCCTGCACCTGGTCATCACCGCGGCGATCGCCGGCGGCATCCTGATCTTCTGCTTCAAGGACAAGGAGTTCCGCAGCCACTGGGATAACGTCCTGGCGGGCCTGGTGATCGGCGCCATCGTCACCGCCGGCTGGTACGTCACCGGCAAGCTCGGCTTCGGCGAGGACCCGGACACCCTGGAGATGACCTTCTTCGGCACCAACTCCCACCTGGCCGAGTCCATGTCCTTCGTCGCCCCCATCTCCTACACCATGGACCTGTGGGCCTACTGGACCGACGTCAACACCGTGGTCACCTTCGGCATCGCCACCGTCTTCGGCACCGGCATCGGTTCCTTCGTCTATGCCCTGATCACCAAGTCCTTCCGCTGGGAAGGCTTCACCTCCCCCCAGGACATGTTCCGCCACATCATCGGCGCGACCCTGATGGGCTTCGGCGGCGTCACCGCCATGGGCTGTACCATCGGCCAGGGCATCACCGGCGTCTCCACCCTGTCCCTGGGGTCCTTTATCGCCTTCCTGTCCATCGTGGCCGGCGCGGCGGTGACCATGAAAATCCAGTACTACATGATGATGCGCGACGCCTGAGCGTCCGTGTCCGCAGCAAAGAACCCGGCCCAGGCCGGGTTTTTTGTTGAGCCAATCGCCGCAGCCGTAAAAGACGGCGTAAGGTTGAACCCAGATTATCCATTAGGCGGCCCTTCGGGCCTGCGTGAGCGCTAGCGGACGGTTTGCGGCCATTTTTGTCCCTTGCTCGGCGTCCATGGAATGACCATGGACTTCTCCCAAGTGACAAAACTGTCTCGTAACCCGTCTCGCCATCCTCTCACGCCCTAATGAATAATCTGGGTTGAAAAAACGATGATGTTGGTCGAAACTAGGCCACCCGGGCGTTTTGCGAGGAAGATTATGGGGCGCTTCCTGAGGAGGGGGCCGTTCTGCCCTCCACGATGCGGCCGTCTTTGCATTCGGCGACGAAGCCCGATTCCCGGTTGTCGATCATGCGCTTCAGACCGCCATCGTCCAAGCACAGCTGGATGGCCTTGAAGCCGTTGGAAACCGACCAGGCGAACTCGTTGGAGCAGCCCCCGAGAACAAGGGTCAGAAGCAAAGCGACGCGGCGGCGGAAAGAACTGGGTGGCATGGGCGCAGGCGGCCTACCGCTTGACCTGTTTGACGCGTTTCTCGTAGGCCTCCCGGGCGATGCGCACATCCTCCAGGAAGCCCGGCAGCTCCTCCAGCAGCAGGGCCTGGGGGCCGTCCACCAGGGCCTTGGACGGATTGGGGTGGAAGTCCACCAGGATCATGTTGGCGCCGGCGATGACCCCCTGGGCGGTGACGTGCTGCACTTCCAGCAGCCCGTCCGGGGCGCGGAAGCGCCCGCCCACGGAGTGGGACGGGTCGATGCACACCGGCATGCGGGTGAGGCGCTTGACCGTGGGCACGTGGGCGAAGTCCACCAGGTTGCGGTGGGGGTCCCCCATGTTGGTTTTCATCCCCCGCAGGCCGAACACCACCTTGCGGTTGCCTTCCGAGGCCAGATACTCGGCGGCGTTGAGGGATTCGTTGAGGGTGATGCCGAAGCCCCGCTTCAGCAGCACCGGGAATTCCTGCTGGCGGCCGCAGCTTTTCAGGAGCTCGAAGTTCTGGGTGTTGCGGGTGCCGATCTGGAGCATCACTCCCGTCGGGTTGCCGGTCTGGCGCAGGGCGTCGCGGATTTCCTCGACGTGGGATTCGTGGGTCACCTCCATGGCGATGACCTTGATGCCGTATTTTCCGGCCAGCTCGAAGACCCAGGGCAGGCAGGCCTTGCCGTGGCCCTGGAAGGCGTAGGGGCTGGTGCGGGGCTTGTAGGCGCCCATGCGGGTGCACACCTGGCCGTTGTCCCGCAGGGCCTTCATCATCGCCTCCACGTGCTCCGGCACGTCCACGGCGCACAGGCCGGCGAAGACGTTGAGGTTGTCCTGGCCGAAACGCACGCCGTTGTATTCGAAATGGCTGGGGCGGTTGTCGTCCTTGTGGCGGCCCAGAATGCGGTATTCCTCCGACACCCTGACCACCCGTTCGACGCCGGGCAGGCTTTCCATTTCCTCCATGGACAGGGCGGCGGTGTGGCCGATGAGATAGATTTCGGTCAGGGTCTGTTCCTCGCCGCGCTCGGTGTGGATGCGGTAGGTGATGCCCTTCAGGCCGGCGAGTCGGGCGGAGAGCTGTTGGAATTCGGGGCTGTCGGGCTGGGTGTTGGGGGCGAGGATGAGAATCATGGCCGGTCTTCCAGGGAAAACGATCGAAGTTGCATTCTAGCCCTGGCGGCGGCTCGGGAGAAAGACTCGGCGCGGCGATGGCCGACGTTACGCTGGATTGTTGTGGAAGGGATAAAGCGAGATTCGGCGGAGCGCCGAGGGAAGGCAGGGGGAAAGAGGGCGGACCGTTGCCGGTCCGCCCTGGGGAATTACTTCTTCTTCGGCTTGCTCTTCGCGCCGGCGACGGCGTCTTTCAGTTTGCTGCCGACGCGGAACTTGACCACTTTCTTGGCCGGAATCTTCATTTCCTTGCCGGTGGCGGGGTTGCGGCCGGTACGGGCGGCGCGTTCTTCAACCGCAAAGGTGCCGAAGCCGATCATCTGAACGTTGTTGCCGCTGGTGAGGGCGTTTTGCACCACAGCCATGAAGGCGTCGAACATCTGTTCGGTCTGGGCCTTGGAGTGCTGGGTCATCTTGGCAACGGCATCGATCAGTTCACCTTTGTTCATATTTTTGACTCCTGAGAAGAGGGATTAAAGGTGAACCCATTGTAGGAGGATAAATTCCCGCCGCCAAGGGGGGCGAGGCACTTTTTGCGCGGTTGGGAGCGGCTTGATTCAGCGGCGGTTGCGGATGGTGTCCATGCCGTTCACCCGCTGCCATATCCGCTGCTGCTGCTCGTCGGACAGGGACAGCCACTGATCCACTTCCTCGGCGGTGCGACCGCAGCCCTTGCACACCTCGTCCCCCAGGCTGGTGGAACAGAAGCCGATGCAGGGGTTGCTTGGCGCCTCGCTGCTGACGGACTTGTCGTGGGGCACTTAGTCGTATTTCCGGAATTGCCCCACCACCTTGCCGAAGAGTTCCAGGCTGGTTTGCGGGCGGATGTTGGGATAGGCCTTGTTGCCGGGGCGGAGGTAGAACTCGCGGGTTTTCTTGTCCACCTCCAGGTATTTCACCGTGAATTCGTTGTCCACGATGGCGACGACGATTTCCCCTGCCCGGGCGGGGGCGCCTTTTTCCACGATGAGAATGTCGCCCTCCACCAGGCCGGCGTCGATCATGGAATCGCCCTTCACCCGCAGCAGCACGGTGCGGGAGGGGCTGGCGATGAGGTAGTCGTCGATGGTCAGGACTTCCGCGCCGCTCTCGTTGGCGGCGGCGGGCAGGCCGGCACGGACGGAGTCGAGAATTTCCCGCTCGAAGAAGCGCTTGCCGGGGATGAGGCGCTTGTCCGGCCCCGAATCCAGGAAACCCTGGAGCTTGAGGCGTTTGGCGAGGGCCGACACCGAGGAGGTGGACTTGAGCCCCAGCAGGCCGGCGATGGCCGAGAAGCTGGGCAGGGAGCGATGCTGGGCGAAATAGTCCCGCAGCTTGTCCAGGTAGTGCTGATCTTGTGACACCGGATTTTCCTTGAATCGAGCGATTATTCGATTTGTGGTTTTATATTGGATGAGCGTTCGATTGTCAAGAATCGGCGGTGGGGGCTTCGGCCGCCAGGGTGTCGTTGGCCGGGGGGGCGGAGCTGACGCGGTTGCGCCCGGCCCGCTTCGCCTCGTAGAGGCGGCTGTCCGCGTTGCGGACAACGGCGTCGAAGCTCGTGCCCGGCGTGCGTTCCGCCACGCCGAAGCTGGCGGTGAGGGACAATTCGCCATTCCCCGTGGGAAGCCTGATTTCCGCGACGGCCTGCCGGAGCTCCTCGGCATGGCGGTGGGCTTGGCGAAGCGTGGTTTCCATCAGCAGCAGGATGAACTCCTCGCCGCCCCAGCGTGCCACGACATCGCTCTTGCGGCCGTGGCGCTTCAGAACCCTGGCGACTTGGCGCAAGGCTTCGTCGCCGACCAGGTGCCCATGCCGGTCGTTGACCTGCTTGAAATGGTCAATATCCATCACGACGATGCTGAGGGGACGCCCGCCGCCTTCGGCCGCGTTCCACAGGGGCTCCGCCAGCTCCATGAAGCCCCGCCGGTTGTAGAGGCCGGTGAGGGGGTCCTGGCGGGCCATCCGCTTCGCATCCAGGTTCGCCTGCTGGTACTGGCGGATCTTGTAGGCCAAGGCCATGGCCAGCAGGGTGGCCTCGGCCAGGAGGCCCACCTCCAGGGCATGGAAGGTCTCGGGGGTGAACGGGATTTTTCCCCACACCGCCAGCACGGTGCTGGCGGCGCCGATCAGGCCGAAAACCGTGGCGGCCAGGAAGTAGCGGCCGGAGGTGCGGCCCTGGCGCACGGCCAGGATGCCCAGCAGCAGCATGCCGACGGTGAACAGGCTCATGAAGAGAAAGGCCACTAGGGTGGCGGCCAGGTGACTGTCCGTCAGCAGGGCGAGGGCCATCGCGCCCAGCCCGAGGCCGGAAAACCACCGCACCGCTTTCAGGGCCTTGGGGGCGTGTTCTTCGAGGGCGAGAAAGCGGCTGGCGAACAGCAGGCCGAAGGAGCTGTACACCACCATCACGGTCAGGATCACATAGCGCTGGAAGAGCAGATGATTGGGCCAGATGCCGGCCAGGCCGTGGCCGGTATAGGCGATGTTGCCAAGGATGATGCTGACGAGGGCCAGGGAGTAGTAGAGATAGCTGCGCTCGCCGATGCCGGCGAAAAGCAGCAGGTTATAGGCGCACAGGGCGGCGAGGAAGCCGTAGAGGAAGCCGTAGACGTGGGCGAAAAAGAGCTTGTTCGCGGATAGCTGCCAATCGGTCATCAACTGGATGGGCAGGGGCATCGGGTCCACCGAGTCGACGCGCAGGTAGATGTCGCTGCGGCCTGGCTGGAACTGCAGCGGCAGGGCGTAGCCCAGGGCCGGGGTGACTCCCCGGGCGCCGGGGGTTTCGTCGCCGGTATGGATTTCCGCCTCGGTCTTCCCGTTCCGCGCCACGTAGACATCCAGGCGGTCGAGCCAAGTGACGCCGGCGACCAGGTAAAAGGACAGGGGGGTGGGGGTTGGGTTGTTGACCTCGAGATGCAGCCAGACCGGGCGGGAGCCGATGCCAAAATTCAGGATGGATTCCTGGCCGGCGCGGAATTCCCCGTCGCGATACCGGGCCATGGCCTGGGCCAGGCTCAGGGGCTGGCCCTGCTCGATCAGGTATTGCGTCTGGACGCCGAGGGATTCGGCCGGAATATTCGTCAGCGGGAGCGCTGCGGCGACGGCGGGCGACGGCGGGAGCAGCGGCCAAGCGGCGAACAGCAGCGCGGCGGCGAGCCAGCGGCGGAAAAAAGACGCCCGGCCGCTGCCGCAAGGCGCTTTGGGAGGGGGACGAGCTGTTGATGGATGATCTGCCATGGGGGTTGCCTTGGGGCCGGACATCGCCGAGGGGGCGAACACGCAGGCAATGATAGTACACGAGATTGCCTCCGGCTTCGCGATTTCACCGCGGAGCGGCCCATGGACCCGGCCGGCTGCCAAGGCGGCCGGGGGAAATTATTTCGCCGGCAGCTGGAGGGGCGGCTTGACCACCGACTTCCGCAAGGGAATGAGGCGGCCGTCGAAGCCCTTGCCTTTCAGCTTGGCGAGGTCGGCCTCGGCCTCGTTCCGGGCGGCGTAGGGGCCGAGGCGCAGGCGCCAGTAGAGGCCGTCGGCGGTCTTGACGTTGCCGAAATAGCACCGGAAGCCGAAAGCCTCGACCTTGCGGCACAGCTGGGCGGTTTCCCCGGGGTCCTTGAAGGCCGCGAGCTGGAGGAAATACACCGTTTCCGCGGGGGGCGGGGCGGGCTTGGCCGCCATTTTTTCAGGCGTCGCCGGGGAGAGTTTGTCGGTTTTCTTGTCCGGGGCGGCGGCTACGGCGGCAGGCGCGGCGGCTGCCGGGGGCGGCGCGGCTTTTTCGGGCGTGGACGACGGCGCGGCGGGCGGCTCCGGCGACGGGGCGCTCGAAGTCGCGGGGGCCGGCGCTTCGGCCGGGGACGTGAGCTTCTTCATGCTGCTCTGGTAGTAATAGCCCACGCCCAGCACGCCCAGCATGGCGGCGACCAGCACGGCGCCCATGAGGTAGTGAATGGGGCGCAGGCCCTCTTCCTGGCGTTGCAGATAAGGATCTTCCGGAAACAGGGAGCCCTGTCCCGGATGGTGATATGGGAACTCCTGCTGGTCGGAGTTTTCCTGCCCCTTTGCACTGTTGTCAGCAAACATGCCGCGTTTCCCGTGTCTTATGGCTTTGGCCTAAAGGTACCATGGACTGCCACGAATCGGAAGCCGTGCCCACGCGCGTCAGGCCTATGTAAGGAAGGCTGGCTATGATGGGCGGCGATCGGATCGGTGAGCAAGGCCGGTTCCGGTTTAACCCCCTACCCCGGGAATTCTCGCGGATTGTTCCTCCTCTTCAGTCCGCGGCGAATCTCCCGGGTCTTTTTTTCCGCTAGAATCCCTCCCTTTCGTTTCCGGAAACCGCCCCATGGACACCGCCCAGATTCGCGCCGCGGTGGAACGCCGCTGGCAGCAGGACGTTCTGCCTTCCCTGATGGATTTCATCCGCATCCCCGCCATCTCCCCCCTGTTCGACAGCCGCTGGGAAGAGAAGGGCCATATCGAGGCCGCCCTGCAGCTGGCGGCGGCCTGGTGCCGGGCGCAGCCCATCGCCGGCCTGCAGCTGGAGGTGGTGCGCCTGCCGGGGCGGACGCCCCTGCTGTTCATCGAAATCCCCGGCCAGACCGACGGCACCGTGCTGCTCTACGGCCACCTGGACAAGCAGCCGGAAATGGTGGGCTGGCGGGAGGACCTGGGGCCGTGGCAGCCGGTGATCGAGGGCGACAAGCTTTACGGCCGGGGCAGCGTGGACGACGGCTACGCCATGTACACCGCCCTCACCGCCCTGCGGGTGCTGCAGGAGCAGGGCGTGCCCCATGCCCGCTGCGTGGGCATCATCGAGTGCTGCGAGGAGAGCGGCAGCTACGACCTGCCCTACTACATCGACCTCCTGGCGCCCCGCATCGGCACCCCGAGCCTGGTGGTGGGGCTGGATTCCGGCTGCGGCGACTACGAGCGCCTGTGGTGCACGGTGTCCCTGCGGGGGCTGATCAACGGCAACCTGACGGTGGACGTCCTCACCGAAGGCGTGCACTCCGGCGATGCCAGCGGCACCGTGCCTTCCGGCTTTCGCATCGCCCGCCGTCTGCTGTCCCGCCTGGAGGACGAGGAAACTGGCCGCATCCTGCCCGAGGCCTTCCATCGCCCCATTCCCCCGGAGCGGGTGGCCCAGGCCGAGCGGGCGGCGGAGGTGCTGGGGGCGGCGGTGTACACCAAGTTTCCCTTCGTTTCCGGCATGGAACCCCTCAGCCGCGATCCCAAGGAGCTGATTCTCAACCGGGCCTGGAAGCCCGCCCTGTCAGTCACCGGCGCCGGCGGCCTGCCGCCCCTGGACAACGCCGGCAACGTCTTGCGGCCCCACACCGCCCTCAAGCTGTCCCTGCGTCTGCCGCCTTCCTGCGAACCCCAGGTCGCGGCAGCGGAACTGAAGACCCTGCTGGAATCCGACCCGCCCTACGGCGCCCGGGTGGAATTCCAGGCGGAACAGGCGGCCCCCGGCTGGGACGCGGCTCCCCTCGCTCCCTGGTTTGAGGCGGCCCTGGAGCGGGCGTCGCAGAGCTACTTCGGCAAGGAGGCGGTATTCATGGGCGAGGGGGTCACCATTCCCTTCATGGGCATGCTGGGGGAGCGCTTTCCCGGTGCCCAGTTCCTCATCACCGGCGTCCTCGGCCCCGCCTCCAACGCTCACGGCCCCAACGAGTTCCTTCACCTGCCGGCGGCCAAGGCCCTTACCTGCTGCGTCGCCGAGGTCCTGGCGGCCCACGGGAAACGGGCCTGACTACCTTTGTTTGAGAGAGGAGGGAAGCCGCAACGGGGTGAAAATTTTCTCCCTCCTATTTTAATGGTTTCTAATATGCCGTATTATCCATAATAAAAAACAGCCTCTCTCAAATTTCGAGTGGGTAGCATGGGGAAGATTTGTGGCGTTGCGGTGGCGTCAAGGGCGGGCGAAGCCCGGCTGTGCGAATCCTTGACGCCACTGCGATGCCGATACGCTGGTGTCGGGTCGAATGCGGCATGATGGCGCATTCGACCTGACGAACATGAGGCGAGACATGCACGA
>JBFXHL010000089.1:0-10432 GCA_050177075.1 Sulfuricellaceae bacterium
AAAGGCGGAAAAACCGCCTGGAAACAGGCGATATGGGTTCCCAGCCAAGGCCGAACAGGGTCGATTTGACGCGATGATGCCGAAAATCGACCGTTCAGGGATGGGTTGGGGAGGTTGATCATGGATTTTTCAACGGCCTGTTAAGACAAAAAAGCAAAAAGCCCGACCGTCGGTCGGGCTAGATGCATGCTTGTGGTGGTTGCGGGGGCAGGATTTGAACCTACGACCTTCGGGTTATGAGCCCGACGAGCTTCCAGACTGCTCCACCCCGCGTCAGGAAGCTGAGAATTATACGCAAATCGGATGGCCTGTCAAGAATCAGTGGCGCCCCCGACAGGAATCGAACCTGTAACTGGCCCTTAGGAGGGGCCCGTTATATCCATTTAACTACAGGGACAGCCGCCCGGCTTGGAGACGAGCGAGGCCTTATTTTACGCCATCCGGGCCAAGAGCGAAATCCACCGCCATCCCTTTAGGGCATGAGATGGAGTATCCTAAGACGTGTTCCCCAGGGTGTTCCCCTCATGGTAACCGCGAAGGTCGCCCTGCCTAACCGTAATCTGCAAGGAGTTTTCCATGGCCCCACTTACCGCCCCCCAGGCCGCACAGCTGAAAAAGCAGCTGCAACAGCAAAAAGCCGCGCTCTGGGAGGATATCCGCGCCGAACTGGAGCGTTCCGGCAACCAGAAGTTCGCTGACCTGGCCGGGGAGGTGCGAGACCCGGGCGAGGAATCCGTGGCCGCCATGCTGGTGGATATCGATGCCGCCATCGTGGACCGCCAGGTGCGCGAAATCCGGGACATCGAGGACGCCCTGGCACGCATTGCCGACGGCGTTTATGGCGCCTGCACCGACTGCGGCGCGGATATCGGCGTCGACCGCCTCCTTGCCTATCCCACCGCCCTGCGCTGCATCCGCTGCCAGGATCAGCACGAAAAAACTCACGGCGGCGAGGGCAAACCCACGCTCTAAACCGCCCCATGCCGGTCCACAACGCCGACATCGCGGCGATTTTCGAGGAAATCGCCGACCTGCTGGAAATCGAGGCCGCTAATCCCTTCCGCATCCGCGCCTACCGCAACGCCGCCCGCGTGGTGACGGAGCAGGGGCGGGAAATGCGCAGCCTGGTGGAAAAAGGCGAGGACCTCACCCGCCTGCCCGCCATCGGCCACGATCTGGCCCTCAAGATCACCGAGATCGTCACCACCGGCCACTGCGGTTTTCTCGACCGGCTGCACCGGGAACTCCCGCCCGCCGTCACCGAACTGCTCCACATTCCCGGCCTGGGGCCGAAACGGGTACGCGCCCTGTTCCAGGAGCTGCATGTCCAAACCCTGGCGGACCTCCTGGAGGCCGCGCGACAAGGCCGCATCCGCCACTTGCACGGTTTCGGCGAGATCACGGAGCAGCACATCCTCCACGCCGTGGAGGCCCGCACGACGAAGAAAAAACGTTTCCGTACCGCCGTCGCGCGCCAATACGCCGAAGCCCTGGCGGCCTACCTAGCCGCCTCTCCGCCCGTCGCCCGAGTGGAAATCGCCGGCAGTTTCCGCCGCCGCAAGGAGACCGTGGGGGATATCGACCTCCTCGCCGTCGCCGTGAACGGCGCCGCCGTCACCGCCCGCTTCACCGCCTACGACGAGGTGGCCGAGGTGCTTGCCGCCGGGGATACCCGCGCCAGCGCGCGCCTGCGCTGCGGCCTGCAAGTGGACCTGCGGGTGGTACCGTCCGAGAGCCTCGGCGCCGCCCTCCACTATTTCACCGGCAGCAAGGCCCACAACATCGCCGTGCGCCGCCTGGCCCAGGAGCAAGGCCTGAAAATCAACGAATACGGGGTCTTCCGCGGCAAGCAGCGGGTGGCGGGCGAGACGGAGGAGGCGCTCTATGCCGCCGTCGGCCTACCCTACATTCCTCCCGAGTTGCGGGAGGACCGGGGCGAAATCGAGGCCGCCCGGGCGGGCCGCCTGCCCAGGCTGGTGGAACACGCCGACCTGCGGGGGGACCTCCATTGCCACACCCTTGCCAGCGATGGCCGCCACAGCCTGCGGGAAATGGCCGAGGCGGCACGGCAGCGGGGCTTGAGCTACCTGGCAGTCACCGACCATGCCAGCCGTTCCGGCGTCCTCCACAGCCTCGACCCCGGCGCGCTGCTGCGCCAAATGGACGAAATCGACCGCCTCAACGCCGAGCTGACGGACATCACCCTCCTCAAGGGGGCGGAGGTGGAAATCCTCGAGGACGGCAGCCTGGACCTGCCCGACACGCTCCTGGCGCGGCTCGACATCGTCATCGGCGCGGTGCACAGCCATTTCGCCCTTCCCCGCGCCAAGCAGACCGCGCGAGTGCTGAAGGCCCTGGACCACCCCACCATCACCCTCCTCGCCCACCCTTCCGCCCGCCTCCTTGGCGAGCGGGAGCCCATCGACGTGGACATGGCGCGCATCATCCGCCACGCCGGCGAGCGGGGCTGCTTCCTGGAGCTGGATTCCCAGCCCGCCCGCCTGGACCTGGATGACCGCCATTGCCGGATGGCGAAGGCCGAAGGGGTGCTGGTGAGCATCGATTCCGACGCCCACAGCCGGGAGGATTTCGCCAACCTCGACTACGGCATCGGCCAGGCCCGCCGCGGCTGGCTGGAAAAGGACGACGTGCTCAACACCCGCTCCCTCGCCGAGCTGCGCAAGCTGCTGGCGAAAACCCGCTGACGGCGGCGTGGTAGAATCCCGCCTTTCTTCCCACCGAACCGTCCATGCCACTCGCCACCCTGGAAAACGCCTGCCTCGCCTTCGGTCACGTTGCCCTCCTCGACCACGCCGAGCTGGTGATCGAGTCCGGTGAGCGGGTGGGCCTCATCGGCCGCAACGGCACCGGCAAATCCAGCCTGCTGAAGATTCTTGCCGGCGAGGCCCATCTCGACGACGGCAAGGCATGGCGCGGTCCCGACGTGCGCGTCGGCTACGTCCCCCAGGAACCGGCCTTCACCCCAGGCCAGACGGTGTTCGACGCCGTGGCGGAGGGCACCGGCGAGGTGCGCCGCCTGCTGGTGGACTACCACGGCGTCGCCCATGCTCTGGGGGAGGCCGGCGCCGACACCGCCGCCCTGATGGAGCGCCTGCACCGCCTGCAGGAGGAACTGGAGGCCGCCGACGGCTGGAGCGTGAAAAACCGCGTCGACGTGGTCCTGAGCAAGCTCGGCCTGCCCCCCGACACCCTCGTGGACGATCTTTCCGGCGGCTGGAAGAAGCGCGTCGCCCTGGCCCGCGCCCTGGCGGGAGAGCCCGACCTGCTGCTCCTGGACGAGCCCACCAACCACCTGGACTTTGCCGCCATCGAATGGCTGGAAGACCTCCTGCGCGCCCATGCCGGCAGCGTGCTGTTCATCACCCACGACCGCCGTTTCCTCGACAACGTGGCCACCCGCATCGTCGAGCTGGACAGGGGGCGGCTGCTGTCCTACCCCGGCAGCTTCGCCGCCTACCGCCAGCGCAAGCAGGAGCAGCTGGCGGTGGAAGACACCGTCAACGCCAAGTTCGACAAATTCCTCGCCCAGGAAGAGGTGTGGATCCGCAAGGGCATCGAGGCCCGCCGCACCCGCAACGAGGGCCGAGTCCGCCGTCTGGAGGCCCTGCGCCGGGAACGGATGGCCCGCCGCGAGCGCCTGGGGGGCGTGAACCTGTCCCTGGACGAGGGGGAACGCTCCGGCAAGCTGGTGGCGGAACTGGTCAACGTGCGCAAGACCTTCGGCGACCGGACCGTCATCCGCGACTTCTCCACCCGCATCATGCGCGGCGACCGCATCGGCCTGCTGGGCCCCAACGGCGCGGGAAAAAGCACCCTCCTCAAGATCATCCTCGGCGAACTGGCGCCGGACGCCGGCACGGTGCGCTTGGGCACCAAGCTGGCGGTGGCCTACTTCGACCAATTCCGCGAACAGCTCGACCCCGAAGCCACCCTGGCCGACACCATCAATCCCGGCGCCGATTACGTCGAGATCGGTGGCGAGAAGAAGCACGTGGTGAGCTACCTGGGGGACTTCCTGTTCTCTCCCGCCCGGGCCCGCTCCCCGGTGAAGTCCCTCTCCGGCGGCGAGCGCAACCGCCTGCTGCTGGCCCGTCTCCTGGCCCGGCCCGCCAACGTGCTGGTGCTGGACGAACCCACCAACGACCTGGACATCGAAACCCTGGAAATGCTGGAGGAACTGCTGGAGAATTTCTCCGGCACCCTGTTCCTCGTCAGCCACGACCGGGAATTCCTCGACAACGTCGTCACCCAGGTGTTCGCCTTCGAGGGCGACGGTGTCATTCGCGAGTATGCCGGTGGCTATGACGATTGGCTGCGTGCCCGCCCCAAACCGGCAGAAAAAGCGGTGGAGAAAAAAACACCGCCCCCAACCACCCATATCCCCACAAAACCCGCCGCCAAGGCCAAGCTGAGCTACAAGGAAGGCAAGGAACTGGAGGCCCTCCCCGCCCGCATCGAAGCCCTGGAAAAAGAGCAAAAGGAAATCGGCGAGCGGCTGGCCGACGGCGAACTCTACCGTACCGACCCGGAACGGGTGAAAACGCTCCAGGCCCGCTACGCCATCCTCGACGAGGAACTCCTCGCCGCCCTCGCCCGCTGGGAAGAACTGGAAGCCAAGCAAGCGGTCTTATAGCAGAGTTTCCGCCTGACAAAGCCCGCGCGGCACGCAGCATTTAACAAAAATTATCATAATGTTACAAAAAACTCATGCCGGATGATATTGTCATACTCGCCCATCCACATGAATTTGCTGCGATTTCACTATATTTCTGTTAGCATCCATACCCTAAACTGAAACATTTCTCTCGCTGCGGGCGAAGGAGCATTGTTGCAACCCCTCCAGGCCAAAACCATCGGGCGGTTTACCATCCTCAGCGTGCTGGGCAAAGGCGCCCAGGGCAAGGTCTATCTTGCCGAAGACCCGCACCTCCAGCGCAACGTAGCGATCAAGACCCTGCTCATCGAAGACTCCAGCGAGCGGGAAAAACAGATCAAGACCCTCCTCGACGAAGCTCGCATCGTCAGCAAGCTGCAGCACCCCAACATCGTCACCCTCTATGACGCAGGGGAGGAGCGGGGCAGTCCCTACCTGGTGTTCGAATATGTGGAAGGCACGCCGCTCTCCAAGTTGATCAAGGAAGAGGGCATCCTCCCCGTCACCCGGGCGGTGCAAATCGCCATCGACATCCTGGACGGCGTCGGCTACGCCCACCAGAAGGGCGTGGCCCACCGGGACCTGAAGCCCGGCAATATCATGATCGACGCCAACGGCACCGCCCGCATCATGGACTTCGGCATCGCCCGCGCCCTGAGTTCGGAAAAGGTCGGCGACACGGCCTTCTTCGGCACCCCCCTGTACATGGCGCCCGAATACATTACCGACAAACGCTTCACGCCCCAGTCGGATCTTTTCGCCGTCGGCATGATCCTCTACGAAATGCTCGCCGCCATGCCGGCCGTGAAGGGCAATAACGTCTACGAAACCCTGCACAACATCGTCAACGCGGCCTTCTCCCCGCCGTCGAAGCAGAACCCCGCCGTGGACGCCCGGCTGGACGATATCGTGCTCAAGGCCTTGGCCAAGAACCCCGCCGACCGGTACGCCGATGCCGCCGAAATGGCTCTCGCCCTCACCCGCTATCTGACTCCCGAGCCGTCGGAAGCCGCCGCCGGCGAAGACGCCAAGCAAAGCACGGTGAAGTTTCTCCTTCGCCGCATGCAGCACATGAGCGACTTCCCCGCCCTGTCCCAGACCATGAGCACCATCAACAAGATCGTGTCCTCGGACCAGGAAGGCGTCACCGTGCTGTCCAACGTCATCCTGCGGGACTACGGCCTCACCAACAAGCTGCTGAAACTGGTCAACACCGCTTTCTACGGCCAGTTCGGCGGCACCATCAGCACCATTTCCCGCGCGGTGGTAATCCTGGGCTTCGACACCATCCGCAACGTCGCCATCACCCTGCTGTTGTTCGAGCACCTGCAGAACAAGAGCCAGGCGGCCATGCTCAAGGACGAGATCGTCGCCTCCCTGTTCACCGGCATCCTGGCCCGGGACCTGGTGATCCGCACCGGCTTCCGCGAAACGGAGGAAGCCTTCATCTGCTCCATGTTCCACACCCTGGGCAAGCTGCTGGTGGCCTTCTACTTCACCGAGGAAATGCTGGCCATCAACAAGCTGATGGAGCAGAACAAGCTGGAGGAAAGCAAGGCCTCCAGCCAAGTGCTGGGCGTCTCCTACGAGGAACTGGGCATCGCCATCGCCCGTACCTGGCACTTCCCGGAAAAAATCACCTTCAGCATGCGCCACATCGAGGACGAAAAAGTGCGCCGACCGGTGACGGAAGAAGAACGGCTACGCCTGGTTTCCAGCCTCTCCAGCGAACTCTGCGCCATCGTCCGCAACACCCCGGCGGCGCAGAAGAACGAAAAGCTGAAGGCCCTCATCCAGCGCTACGGCAACAGCATGAGCGTTTCGGAGAAGCAGCTCACCGCCACGGTGGAGGAATCGGTCAAGGAACTGATGAAGGAGTCCGGCATCCTCAACTTCGACGTCAAGCAGAGCCAGTTCTTCGCCAAGGTCAGCGGCTGGGCGGTGCTGTCCAACCTGGGCGCGGGCAGCAAGCCGATCATCGGCAACGACCAGCTGGTGGACGGCTCCACCGACGACACCGTCCTCACCACCGCCGACCCCACGGGGGTCAGCCTCTCCGCCAAGCCCCAGGAGGCGCCGCCGGACGCCCACGCCGTGCTCACCGCCGGCATCCAGGACATCACCAATACCCTGGTGTCCGAGTATCAGCTCAACGACGTCCTGCGCATCATCCTGGAGACCATGTATCGGGGCATGGGCTTCACCCGCGTGCTGCTGTGCGTGCGGGACCCGAAGATGGGCACCATGAACGCCCGCTTCGGCTTCGGGGAAAACATCGACCACATCATGCCCCACTTCAAGTTCCCCACCACCTATACGCCGGACGTGTTCCACGCCGCCCTCTCCCAGGGGGTGGACATCTTCATTTCCGACGTCAACGCCGAGAACATCCGCACCCGCATCCCGGATTGGTACCGCAAGCTGCTGCCGGCCCAGGCCTTCATCCTCTTCCCCATCATCGTGGACAAGAAACCCGTCGGCATGTTCTACGGCGACAAGGACGCCCTGGGCGAGCTTTCCATCCAGCCCAAGGAACTGAGCCTGTTGAAGACCCTGCGCAATCAGGCGGTGCTGGCGATCAAGCAGAAATACTGACGAGACGTCGGATTCAGCCGCGTGGCAAGCGGCCGGTGCCGTCGGCGGTCTTGACGGGATAGGACCAGTAGTTCCGCCACGCCCCCACCACCAGATTGGGGTACTCGGCCTGCCCCAGGCTGCCATTGTAGCGGCCCAGGGCGCGGAACAGATTGCCCCGCTCCACGTCGAGGTAGAAGCGCAGGATGGTGCAGCCGTAGCGCAGGCTGGTGCGCAGGTGGAACAGGTTATCCCCCGGCGAGCCGATCATCTTCACCCAGAAGGGCATCACCTGCATGTAGCCCCGGGCGCCGGCGCGGGACACGGCGTATTTCTTGAAGCCGCTTTCCACCTGGATCAGACCCAGCACCAGCTGGGGGTCGAGACCGGCGCGCACGGCTTCGTACTGCACCGTGCGGAGAAAATCCTCCCGCGTCTCCCGGTCGGGGATGCGCTTCTCCAGGCGGCGGGACATTTCGGCCAGCCAGGCCCGGCCTTCCGCCTCGGTGGGAAAAATCAGCCGCGGCGCCGCCGTATCGCTGATGGCTTTCGCCAACCCTGCCCGGACGCTGGCCGCCAGCTTCTCCTCCACCTGGGCGCCGGCCCAGGCGGAAGTGGCCACCAGAAAAAGAAGAAGACCGATCAGTCTGCGCATACCACCGATTGTATGTGGCTCACGGCATTCCGCAAGGGGATCACCGTCGCCTTCTCGTCACGGCGGCCCTGGTATTCCACGTTGCCTTCCTTCAGACCCCGGTCGCCGATGACGAGACGGTGGGGCAGGCCGATCAGCTCCATGTCGGCGAACATCACGCCCGGGCGCTCGTCCCGGTCGTCCAGCAGCACTTCGAAACCGGCGGCGGTGAGTTCGGCGTAGAGCTTGTCCGCCGCTTCCCGCACCGCCTCGCTCTTCTTGTAGCCAATGGGGCACAGGGCCACCTCGAAGGGCGCCATGGCGCGGGGCCAGATGATGCCGCGGGCGTCGTGGTTCTGCTCGATGGCCGCGCCCACGATGCGGGACACGCCGATGCCGTAGCAGCCCATGATCATCACCTGGGTCTGGCCGCTCTCGTCCAGGTAGGTGGCGTTCATGGCCTCGGAATACTTGGTGCCGAGCTGGAAGATGTGCCCCACCTCGATGCCCCGGCACAGCTCCAGGGTCCCCTTGCCGTCGGGGCTGGGGTCGCCTTCGACCACGTTGCGGATGTCGGCCACCAGGTCGGGCTCGGGCAGGTCGCGGCCCCAGTTGACGCCGGCGGTGTGGAACTTGGGCTTGTTGGCGCCGCAGACGAAGTCGCTCATGGCGGCCACGGTGCGGTCGGCGATGACGCGGATGGCGCCGCGATCGATGCCGACGGGGCCCAGGAAGCCCGGCGGGCAGTTGAAAGCGGCGCGAATTTCCTCGTCGGTGGCGAAGCGGAAATCGGCCAGGCCTTCCACCTTGGCGGTCTTCACCTCGTTGAGGCTGTGGTCGCCGCGAACCAGCAGGACGTTCAATTTTTCGCCGGCCATCACGGCGATCAGCTTGACGGTCTTGGTCAGCGGAATACCGAGGAGTGCGGCCACGTCCTCGCAGGTGGTCTGCTTGGGCGTCTCGACATCGCGCATGACCTCGCTGGCGGCCGGCCGAGGCGAGGTCGGGGCGAGGCCCTCGGCCATCTCCACGTTGGCCGCGTAGTCGGAATTCGGACAGTAGGCGAGGGCGTCCTCGCCGGAATCGGCCAGGACATGGAACTCGTGGGAACCGGTGCCGCCGATGGCGCCGGTGTCCGCCGCCACGGCACGGAACTTCAACCCCAGGCGGGTGAAGATGCGGCTGTAGGTGTCGTGCATCACCTGATAGGTCTGCTCCAGGGATTCCCGGCTGGCGTG
The DNA here is from genome assembly GCA_050177075.1 of Sulfuricellaceae bacterium. GTDB lineage: Bacteria > Pseudomonadota > Gammaproteobacteria > Burkholderiales > UBA9220 > UBA2239. The sequence goes on from JBFXHL010000089.1 coordinate 9,122, forward strand.
GAAGGAGTAGGCGTCCTTCATCACGAACTCCCGGGCCCGCATGACGCCGAAGCGGGGGCGAATTTCGTCGCGGAACTTGGTCTGGATCTGGTAAAAATTGATGGGCAGCTGGCGGTAGGAGCGGATTTCCTTGCGCGCCACGTCGGTGATCACTTCCTCATGAGTGGGGCCGAAAAGGAAGTCGCGGTCGTGGCGGTCCTTGATCTTCAGCATCTGGGGGCCGAACACGTCCCAGCGGCCGGTCTCCTGCCACAGTTCGGCGGGGATCACGGCGGGCATCAAGAGCTCCACCGCGCCGGCGCGGTTCATTTCCTCCCGAACCACCGCCTCCACCTTGCGCAGAACCTTGAGCCCCAGGGGCATCCAGGTGTAGAGGCCGGAGCCCAGGCGCTTGATGAGACCTGCCCGCAGCATCAGCTTGTGACTGATCAGTTCGGCCTCGGAAGGAGCCTCCTTGAGGGTGGAGAGGAAAAATTGGGTTACGCGCATGTTTTAATTCCAGAAAACCAGACAAAGGCGGCCATTTTACCGCTAAACCCGTCTGCCGTCAGGTTCGCCCCGGTTATAATGCCGGCTTGAGATACGAATCATGTTGGTGAACCTGATCATGGGCCTATTTTCCCGCCGCCGCATCCACAAAACCGTGGGCCAAGGAGGGCAGGTGGATATCAGCGAAGAGAATGGCGTCCGCTCCCTCCATTTCGGCAGCCGCACGGTGCAAAGCGCCATGCGCGTCAACCGCCCCTACGACCTGGAGGTGGAATACACCCGGCGCATGATGGCCTTCCTCCTGTTCCACCCCGAACCCAAAAATCTGCTCCTGGTGGGGTTGGGCGGCGGTTCCCTGTCCAAGTTCGTCCACCACCACTTTCTCGCCAGCCGCTCGGTGACGGTGGAAATCAACCCCCAGGTAGTGGCCGCCGCCCGTTCGTTCTTCCATCTCCCCCCCGACGATGAGCGCTTTACGGTGGTTCTGGACGACGGCGCCCGTTACGTGGCCGAGCACCCGGCCTGCTGCGACGTGCTGCTGCTGGATGGCTACGATGAACAGGCCCAGGTGGAGTCCCTTGCCAGCCAGGATTTCTACGACCGCTGTTTCCAGGCGTTGACGCCCGACGGCGTGCTATCGGTCAACCTCTGGGGCAGCGACCCCCGCTTCGAAATCTATTTCGAGCGCATCGGCAAGAGTTTCGGTGGTCTGGTGCTGATGCTGCCCTCCCTCTCCCGCGGCAATATCGTCGTCCTCGCCTTCATACGTTCTCCCGGCAGCCCCCGCTGGTCCGACCTGCGGGAACGGGCAAAGGAACGGGA
>JBFXHL010000090.1:0-10190 GCA_050177075.1 Sulfuricellaceae bacterium
GCGGTAATACTCGACCGTCATCGGCCCCGGCTTGTTGCCTTCGACGGCCCGGTTGCGGGTCAGGGGGGCCATGACGATGCGGTTGTCGAGCTTGATATCGCCCAGTTGAAAGGGGTCGAAAAGCGAGGGCATGGGGTATCTCCTTGATGGGTGTTGTTCGGGGAGTCTATCGGTCGGCCGCGCGGTGACGACTTATTTTAGCGCCCCTGTTCGGCGTTGAATCGGGTTCTTGCTCGCGGGGCCTGGGTTCAAACTCCAGATGAGACAGTCCCATGTTGCGGGAGGTTCCGTTTTGCCATCAGGCTGTTTGTGACTTCGCTCCACGCCAGCGGCATGTTTGTCGGCCGTCAGGGTAAAATAGCTGTTTTCCCCCATTCCCGTGTCCTTCCCCGTGCCGTCTTCCCCCGCCCAGAAAATCCTCCACGATGTCTTCGGCTACTCGTCCTTCCGCGGCGAACAGGCGGCCATCGTCGAGCACCTGGCGAACGGGGGCGACGCCCTGGTGCTGATGCCCACCGGCGGGGGCAAGTCCCTCTGCTACCAGATTCCCGCCTTGCTGCGGCCGGGCGTCGGCATCGTGGTGTCGCCCCTCATCGCCCTGATGCAGGACCAGGTGGACGCCTTGCGCCAGCTCGGGGTGAAGGCGGCGTTTCTCAACTCCAGTCTCGCCGCCGAGGAAGCGCGGGAAGTGCAAAGGGCGTTGGCGCAAGGAGGGCTGGACATTCTTTACGTGGCGCCGGAGCGGCTGCTGACGCCGGGCTTTCTCGATATGCTGGAGCGGGTGCAGGCGGGGCCGGGGCTGGCCCTCTTCGCCATCGACGAGGCCCATTGCGTATCCCAGTGGGGCCACGATTTCCGCCCCGAATACCGGGAACTGACCGTGCTCCACGAGCGCTTCCCCGCCGTGCCGCGCATCGCCCTCACCGCCACGGCGGACGCGCCGACCCGCAAGGAGATCATCGAGCGTCTGGCCCTGGAGCAGGCCTGCCGCTTCGTCTCCAGCTTCGACCGGCCCAACATCCGCTACCGGGTAACGCAAAAGGCCAACGCCCGCCAGCAGTTGCTGGCCTTCCTCGAAGCGGAACACCCCAACGACGCTGGTATCGTCTACTGCCTCTCCCGGCGCAAGGTGGAGGAAACCGCGGCCTGGCTCAAGGAGCGGGGCTGGGACGCCTTGCCCTACCATGCCGGGCTCGATGCAGCCACCCGCAACGCCAACCAGAGCCGCTTCCTGCGGGAGGAGGGCGTCGTCATGGTGGCCACGGTGGCCTTCGGCATGGGCATCGACAAACCCAACGTGCGCTTCGTCGCCCACCTGGACCTGCCCAAGAGCATGGAGGGCTACTATCAGGAAACCGGCCGCGCCGGCCGCGACGGCCTGCCGGCGAATGCCTGGATGGCCTACGGCCTGGGGGACGTGGTGTCCCTGCGCCAGCTGCTCGATTCCGGCGATACCCCCGAGGAGCGCAAGCGCCTCGAACTGCGCAAGCTCGACGCCCTGCTGGGCTACTGCGAATCCACCGCCTGCCGCCATCAGGCCATCCTGCGCTACTTCGGCGAGGAGCACCCGGGCCATTGCGGCCAGTGCGACAACTGCCTGGAGCCGGTGGATACCTGGGACGGCAGCGAGGCGGCGCAAAAGGCGCTGTCCTGCGTCTACCGCACCGGCCAGCGCTTCGGCGTCGGCCACCTGATCGATGTGCTGCTGGGCAAGGTAACCCCCCAGGTGGAGAAATTCCGCCACCAGAGCCTATCCACCTTCGGCATCGGCCAAGGACTGAACCAGGCCCAGTGGAGCAGTGTCTTTCGCCAACTGGTGGCCGCCGGCCTGCTGCAGGTGGACATGGAAGCCTACGGCGGTCTGCGCCTCACCGAGGAGGCGCGGCCGGTGCTGCGGGGCGAAAAGGCCGTGTGGCTGCGCCGCGACCCCGAGCCCGCCAAGCGCCGCGGCAGCAAGGCCGAACGGGCCGCCCGGGCGAAGGAGGCCTTTGCCGGCGCCAACGACGACCCCCTGTGGCAGGCCCTCAAGGCCAAGCGGATGGAACTGGCCCGGGAGCAGGGCGTTCCCCCCTACGTCATCTTCCACGACAGCACCCTGCTGGAAATCCTCCACCGCCGCCCCGGCAGCCTGACGGAAATGGGCGAGATCAGCGGCGTCGGCCAGGCCAAGCTGGCGCGCTACGGCGACGAGTTTCTCAAGGTGCTGGAGGACGTGGCCAATGGAACTTAATTAACAGCCAAATGGAATTTATGTGTGAAGCAGCTTACCGTTTCTGATCTCGACGCCCTGAGCCAGCAGGCCAGGCAGTCCCCGCGCCGCCGCGCCAACTACAACCTGCACCCGGAACTGGCCGACCCCATCCAGCGCCTAGCCATCGCCATGGAGCCGGACACGGTGGTGCTGCCCCATCACCATCCCCACACCTTCGAATTGCTGTTTCCCCTGCGGGGCCGTTTCCTGGTGCTGCATTTCGACGACAGCGGGCGGGTGACCGGGAGAACCGTGCTGGGCGAGGAAGCGGGCGTGCTGGAAAACCCGGCGGGGACATGGCACGCGGTGCTGTCCCTGGACGAGGGCGGGGTGATTTTCGAGGTCAAGCACGGGCCTTACCTGCCGGTGGTGGAAGGGGATTACGCCCCCTGGGCCAAGGGCTGGGAGGAGGGCAAGCTGCTTGCCTGGTATGCGAAAGCGGCGGTCGGCGATACCCTGGTGCCGGCTAACTGAGCCGGGCCCAACCTAGCGGGAACAGATACAGTCCCCTTCGCCGCACAGGCCGAGAAGGGCCTCGGTCTGGCTGAGGGTGGAGCGTACCGTGCCCTTGCTGGCGTCGAAGAGGACGTCGAAGCGGGCCGCCGCGTTCCAGAGGTCGCAATAGCGCCACTCCCACACCAGTTCGTCCCGGGCCGGGAAGTAGGCGCTCCAGCCGGGCTGGGAGGGCCCCAGCAGGCGGAGTATCTGCGCCTTGCTCATGCCGGGCCGGACGCGGGCGAAGGTGGCTTCGTCGAGGACGTTCTCGATTTTTTTCAGCTTGCCGTCGGGGCCGATGTAGGCCATGTAGGTATGGAAGCCCGAAGGCCCCCGGGGATAGGCCAGTTGCTGGGAGCCGTCCGGCTCCTGCCAGCGTTGCGCGGGCGGGCCCATGGCGCGCAGCACGTCGTCGAGCCCAGCCTGGCCGGGCTTGAGGCCACCACCGCTATAGTCGGCGCAGGCGCCGAGCAGCAACAGGGAAGAGAAGGCCAGCCACGGTTTCATGTCGTTTCCTCGCGGATGAATACCCCACCACTATAGCGCAGCGGTTTTCGCCGCGCATGCCCCCAGGTCTTGTTCGATGGCATGACTTATCTGGGTCAGGAGGGTGAAGAGGTATTCATGGTGGGTGTCGATGCCCACTTCGAAGCTCGATTCCCAGTGGAAGGCTTCGCCGCTTTCGCCGAACTGCATCGGGAGGATGAATTGCTCCCGGGGGTTGATGGTGTCGTCCCGGTAGAGGTTCTTGATGGCTAGGATTTCGTCGAAGCTTTTTTCGAACACTTCGACGAGGGCCGGGTCGAAATGGCTGCCGGCGGATTGGCGGATGAAATCCAGCGCCTCGTCCGTGGCCCGGGGCGGGGAGGGACAGGTGGTTGGGATGCGAGCCAGGGGAATGGGCGGCGAGAGGGGCTTGTGGACGTAATCCACGGCGTCCGCCGCGAGGCATCGGGCCTCCTCTTCCGGTTCCGTGCAGGCGGAAACGAAAATGACCGGGATTCCCGCCCCGCCGGGATGCTGCTTGATCTGGCGACACAACGCCACGCCATCCATGCCGGGCAGGACGCCGTCGAGGAGAATCAGGTCGGGGCGGAAATCGACCAAGCGGGCCAGGGGTGGAGGCGCTTGCCGGAGGGGGGCAAACCTGCTAAAAAACGTCATGCCTGCCCATGTCGGGCCGGCGCTCCCCGTCAGGTCTCCCGCCATGAATAATGCCGCCAAACGCTGGATTGCCATTCTTGTTGCCGCTGCCGTTCTTATTGCCGTTGCCGCTTACGCCGCTTTTCATTTCGCCGTCCAGGCCCTCAAGGGCAAGGTGGAGGAGGCCCTGGGGCCGGCGGGGGAAGTGGCGGCCATTCGCGTGGCGGACGGCGGGGTGGAAATCATCGGCTTGCGCATCCGCGGTGACGGGGCCCAGGGCGCTTGGCCGGCGGAGGACCAGCTGAGGGCGGAACGCATCGTCGTGGTGCCTGACCTGCGCAGCCTGCTGTCTTCGCGGGTGCGTATCCGCGCTATTACCGTCGAAGGCGGCTACCTCTCCCTCCTGCGCACTCCGGCTGGCCGCCTGCGGCTCTTGCCATCCCTGCTGGAGCGGCCAAAGACGGACGGCGCCCCCGGGCCGGCCATCGAGATCGGTCGTGTCGAATTGCGGGATTCCGCCCTGGAGTTCTTCGATGCCTCGGTGCGCAAGCCGCCCCTCAAGCTGCGCCTGGAACAGCTCAACGCCTCGCTGGATCGCCTGAGCCTGCCGGACCTGGCCGGAAAGTCCAAGCTCGACCTCGTCGGGGTGCTGAAGGGTGCGCGGCGGGACGGCAAGGTTTCCCTGAAAGGCGACATCGAGCTCGCCAGCAAGGATTCCGTCCTCACCACCCAGCTGCGCGGCGTGGATCTGGTGACGCTCCAGCCTTACTTGGTCAAGGCGACGGAAACCGGCGTGCGCCGCGGAACCCTCGACATGGATCTAAAGTCCACCGTGCAGCGCCACCGTCTTCGCGCCCCCGGCTCGTTGACGCTCACGGGCCTGGAGCTGGCTTCGGGCAGCACCTTCATGGGGATGCCCCGCAACGCGGTGGTGTCCATGCTGAAGAACCGCAACGACCAGATCAAAGTGAACTTCACCCTGGAGGGCAACCTCGACGATCCCAAGTTCGCCCTCAACGAGAATTTCGCCACCCGTGTCGGCGCCTCCATGGCCGAGGGCCTGGGGGTGAGCCTGGAAGGGTTGGCCAAGGGGGTGGGTAGCGCCAGCAGCAGCGCGGTCAAGGGCGTGGGCGAAGCGGTGGGCAAGCTGTTCGGCAAATAGCTTACCCATCAGGGTAGTGGCGACGGGGCGTGTGCCTGGGTAGACTGACGGGGTTTTGTTTTTGCGGATCAATGCGATGAATTTCTCTTACGACGTAGAAGAAGCCGATTTCGACGAGCTGGTGGTGGCCCGCTCCCACCAGACCCCCGTGCTGGTGGACATCGGCGCCGACTGGTGCGGTCCCTGCCTGGTGCTGGGCCCCATCCTGGACAAGCTGGTCAAGGAATACGCCGGCCAATTCCTCCTGGCCAAAGTGGACGCCGACGAGAACATGCGCATCGCCGGCCGCCACGGCGTGCGGGGCTTCCCCACGGTGATCGTCTACAGTCGCGGCGAGGAGATCGACCGCTTCCACAGCGCCCAGACCGAAGGCTTCCTGCGCCGCTTCATCGACAGCGTCATCGAGCGCCACGCCGCCGGCAGCGGGGCAGGCGAGCTGTCAGCGCAGCCGGCGTAAGGGCCATTCCTCCCACCCGGCCCCTCCGCGAGGCGGTCGGCAAGCCGCCCCTGCCGGGCCCGTCTTCTGCCTGCGGGCGAGGAAAGTTAAAGGCAGCCGCCGCAGCTGCCGCAGCGCCAGTCCCGGGGGTTCACCGCCCGGTAGAACCAGCGCATGTGCTCCTCGTCGATGGGGATGTCGTGGGCGGCGAAGAGTCCTCCCAGCCACTCGGCGTTCTCCAGTATCCACTCGTCCTCGGGCAGGCCCTCGGCGAAGTCCTCGTCGTCGGGGAAGATGTAGCTGAAAATGCCGTGGGTGCCCATGTCGGCGTCGCGGCGCGCGGCATCGAGCTGGAGGGGGCGGCCGAGGTAGTGGATTTCCCATTCCCCCAGGCACAGGTTGTTGCCGGTCTGGGTCCAGCGGGCGGTGAAGGGGTTCTGCATGGGACCGAATTATACCGCCCCTGTTGCATGCTGGCGGGAAAGCCATTATATTTAGCTCCACTATGTTCAAGTTCGCCAGTATCCTCACTTCCGAGCTTTCCCTCCGCAGCCTGCTCCTGGCCGGCCTGCTGCTGCGCGTTCGCGCGCACTGACCCCCACCCCCCTCCCCCAGTTTCAAAGCGTGCCGCGACCGGATGCCCGGTCGATGGGTTTGTATGAAGAATTGCAGCAATGGAGCCAGCCATGAACAAAGATAAATTGATCATTTTCGACACCACCTTGCGCGACGGCGAGCAGAGCCCCGGCGCTTCCATGACCCGGGAAGAGAAGGTGCGTATCGCCAAGCAACTGGAAAAGATGCGGGTGGACGTCATCGAAGCGGGTTTCGCCGCCGCCTCCAACGGCGACTTCGAAGCGGTGAAAGCGGTAGCCGACGCCATCAAGGACAGCACCGTGTGTTCCCTCGCCCGTGCCCTGGAGAAGGACATCGCCCGCGCCGGCGAAGCCATCAAGGGCGCCAATTCCGGCCGCATCCACACCTTCATCGCCACCAGCCCGATCCACATGGAGAAGAAGCTGCGCATGAGCCCCGACCAAGTGGTGGAGCAGGCGGTGAAGGCGGTGAAATGGGCACGCCAGTACACCGACAACGTGGAATTCTCCCCCGAGGACGCGGGCCGCTCTGAAACCGATTTCCTGTGCCGCGTGATCGAGGCGGTGATCGACGCCGGGGCCACCACCATCAACGTGCCGGACACCGTGGGTTACAACCTGCCCCACGTCTTCGGCGCCCTCATCGGCACCTTGCGGGAACGCATTCCCAACTCCGACAAGGCCATCTTCTCGGTCCATTGCCACAACGACCTGGGCCTGGCCGTGGCCAACTCCCTGGCCGCCGTGATGAACGGCGCACGCCAGGTGGAGTGCACCATCAACGGCCTCGGCGAGCGGGCGGGCAACGCCTCCTTGGAGGAGGTGGTGATGGCGGTGCGCACCCGTCAGGATTTGTTCCCCTGCGACACCGGCCTCGACACCACCCAGATCGTCCCCGCCAGCCGCATGGTGGCGAGCATCACCGGCTTCGCCGTGCAGCCCAACAAGGCCATCGTCGGCGCCAACGCCTTCGCCCACGAATCGGGCATCCACCAGGACGGCGTTCTCAAGCACCGCGAGACCTACGAAATCATGCGGGCCGAGGATGTGGGCTGGACTGCCAACAAGATGGTGCTGGGCAAGCACTCCGGCCGCAACGCCTTCAAGACGCGCCTTTCCGAGCTGGGCATCCAGCTGGAGAGCGAGGAGGCGGTCAACGCCGCCTTCGCCCGCTTCAAGGACCTGGCCGACAAGAAGCACGAGATTTTCGACGAGGACCTCCACGCCCTGGTGAGCGACGAGCAGTCCACCCAGGAGCAGGAGCACTTCAAGCTCCTGTCCCTCAAGGTCTGCTCCGAAACCGGGGAAACTCCCCACGCCAAGGTGGTGCTGGCCGAGGGCGGCATGGAGCGCGAGGCGGCGGCCGACGGCGGCGGCCCGGTGGACGCGGCCTTCAAGGCCATCGAGGCCATCGTCAACAGCGGCTCCGAGCTGCTGCTCTATTCGGTGAACAACATCACCAGCGGCACTGACGCCCAGGGCGAGGTCACGGTGCGGGTGTCCAAGGGCGGGCGCATCGTCAACGGCCAGGGGGCGGACACGGACATCGTCATCGCCTCCGCCAAGGCCTACCTCCACGCCCTGAACAAGCTGCACAGCAAGCTGGAGCGCGCCCATCCGCAAGTCTAGGCCCGGAGCAAGGCGCGCAGCGAAAAGGGCCGCTCCAAGCGGCCCTTTTTATTGGTGTAACAAACGGACTGTACTCCGCACGATATACTTCCACGATGACCATCCACACCCCACGCGAACGCTGGCTCATCGGCCTGGCCCTGCTGGCCCTCTACCTGATCTGGGGGTCCACTTACCTGGCGATGCGCTTCGCCATCGAGAGCTTTCCGCCCTTCCTGATGGCGGGGCTGCGCTTCCTGGTGGCGGGGAGCGGGCTCTATATCTACCTGCGCTGGCGCGGCACGCCGGCGCCCACGGGCAGGCAGTGGGCCGCCTGCGGGGCGGTGGGCACCCTGCTGCTGCTGGGGGGCAACGGCGCCGTGGCCTACGCCGAGCAGACCGTGGCCTCCGGCATCGCCGCCCTGGTGGTGGCCACCGTCCCCCTGTGGACCCTGCTCTTCGCCGCGTTGTGGAAGAAATACCCCACCCGGCGGGAAGTGGTGGGGGTGGTGATCGGCTTTGCCGGGATCGTGGTCCTCAACCTGGACGGCAACCTGCGGGCGAGCCCCGCCGGGGCGGTGATCCTGCTCCTGGCTTCGGCCAGCTGGGCCTTCGGCTCGGTGTGGAGCTGGCGCCTGCCCCTGCCGGGGGGGATGATGACCAGCGCCGCCCAGATGCTGGGGGGCGGCTTCGCCCTGATGGCGGTGAGCTTCGCCTTCGGCGAACGGCTGGAGGCCGTCCCCTCCCTCAAGGCCGCCGCCGCCCTGGCCTACCTGGTGGTGTTCGGCTCCTTCGTCGCCTTCAGCGCCTACCTCTACTTGCTGCACTCCGTGCGCCCGGCGGTGGCCACCAGCTATGCCTACGTCAACCCGCCCATCGCCGTGCTGCTGGGGGTATGGCTGGCGGGCGAGCACCTCTCCGCCCAGGAGATGGTGGGGATGGGGGTGATCCTAGCGGGGGTGGTGCTGGTGATGGTGAAGCGGCGCTGACGCAAAAGGGAACCAGCCCCTTCATTCGCCGCCAAGCCGGCACTTCCCAAACCGCTGCGGAAAGCTCCCAGCGGTTTTTTTTGCCCTGGGGGCTGGCAAAAAGGATGGCGGGATTTGGTAGAAATGCCGATGTCGCGCCGAGGAAAAACCGTTATGGTTGGCGTGGTGCGCTTATAGGTGGATTAAGGAGAGAGGGATGAAAAATAAAGTAAAACAGATTCCTTTGATTGCGGATTTGGTATTTTTATGGGTGTGGGTATATGAATCAGGCGGTAATATGTGAAGAGTCAGTATTTGGTTCATTGTATTTATTGATGTATTGGTGGCCCCGGGTGGAAAGGGGTTGGCTCTCGCTATTAGAGGTCTCGCTAAAAGAACTTAAAGTCCGTTTTAGTTATCCGTCAAAGGTTATGATGAATATGAGCAAAGAAAGCACAAAAAGAAATCTTATTTCGCTATTTACCAGTTATTTCTGGCTTGGAATAGTTTTGGTGCTTCTTGCTACAGTGCTTGATTTACAGTTCCCTAAAAGGGATTTTTATATTTCTATCTTTATTAATCTAATTGTATCGATTGGTATAGCTATTGTCGTAGCCTCGATATTTACCTATGTATCAGGCACATCAGAGTTCATAGAAAAAATTAAAGCGCTTCTACAAGATATAGTGGTGAGTAGAGATTTTCTGTGCAATATTGATACCGAAAGCAAGCGTGAAGCACTAAGCTCCTTAATTAAACCATCTACAGAAGAAAAGAGAATTTATTCAAATATTGAGGACTATCTTAATACTTACATAAATCAAATCATGGAAGTCACTAATAAATGTGTTAGAAGCAACTACACAGTTAATGCTCGTGCTTATTTCGATAGAAAAGCAAAAAAAGTGCGTGTGGATTCAAATATTTCATACAGATTGTATCCAACAAAAGATGGGTACAGTGACATTAAGGTTGGTTTTCTTGAAGCAGAGGAAGAATCAACCTGCAAGCAAGTGGTCGTTAATACACCACACGGAGACCGTGAGGTTCACGACAATCTTGAATTTAAGCCAACGGAGATTGATGCAGGGAAGGCTAGGCTAGCTACAGTAGATTTGTCAAAACATGCAAAAAACTGCACACACCTAGATATTTCGCTAGATATGACAGAATGCGGCTCTGACCACTGGATAATGCTGTCATTCAGTGCGCTCATGCCGACAGATGGTTTCAGGCATACATTAAGATGCGAAGATGGTTTGGTAATTAATAAATTTCAAACCTTTATTTATGGTGCAAAGTTTTATGTCGATCAGCCATCAGACATTGAAATTATTACATCTTCTAATGAGTGGGTTAATGAAGGAACTGGATTGTCAATACTGGTTGCAGCCCCACATAATATGTAGAAGTTCCGACTTGATCTGACAGTAAGGCCTTGCCAAGAGGCGGGGTTACCCGTTTTGATAGAGGTGCGAATCTTCATCGAAACAGCGCGAGAGCGCCAAGGAGTAACCCCATGACAAGTTTC
>JBFXHL010000091.1:0-10129 GCA_050177075.1 Sulfuricellaceae bacterium
CGTCATCGTCGTCGGCGCCGGCCCTTCCGGCAACGCCGCCGCCTACACCCTGGCCAAGGCCGGCCTGTCCGTGCTGCAGCTCGAGCGCGGCGAGGCGGCCGGCTCCAAGACCGTGCAGGGGGCGATTCTCTATTCCGACGCCCTGGAAAAGGTAATCCCTAATTTCCGCGACGACGCTCCCCTGGAGCGCCACATCATCGAGCAGCGGATGTGGGTGCTGGACGACGAGTCCTTCATCGGTACCCACTTCCGCTCCGACGATTTCAACAAGCCGCCCTACAACCGCTACACCATCATCCGCGCCAAATTCGACAAGTGGTTCTCGAAAAAGGTGCAGGAGGCGGGGGCCCTGGTCATCAGCGAAACCACCGTCAAGGAGCTGCTGCGGGACAAGAGCGGCAAGGTAATCGGCGTCGAGACCGACCGGGCCGACGGCAAGATCTACGCCGACGTGGTGATCATGGCCGACGGGGTGAACTCCACCCTGGCCCGCAAGGCGGGCTTCCGCCCCGAGCTGGACCCCAAGCACGTGGCCCTGGCGGTGAAGGAAATCCACTTCATGCCCCGGGAAACCGTGGAGCAGCGCTTCAACATCAAGGACGACGAGGGCGTGGTGATCGAGATGCTGGGCAAGATCACCAAGGGCATGATGGGGACCGGCTTCCTCTACACCAACAGCGATTCCATCAGCATCGGCGTGGGCTGCATGTTGTCCGACTTCATGGAGCAGAAGCTCACCCCCTACGACCTGCTGGAACAGATGAAGCGCCATCCCTCCATCCAGCCCCTGATCCAGGGCGGCGAGATGAAGGAATACACCGCCCACCTCATTCCCGAGGGCGGCTATCACGCCATTCCCCAGGTCTATGGCGATGGCTGGATGATCGTCGGCGACTCGGGCATGTTCGTCAACGCCGTCCACCGGGAAGGTTCCAACCTGGCCATGACCACCGGCCGCATGGCGGCGGAGACCATCATCGAGCTGCACCGGGCGGGCAAGCCCATGTCCGAGGCCAACCTGGCCCTGTACAAGGAGCGCCTGGACGACAGCTTCGTGATGAAGGACCTGAAGAAGTACAAGGACATGCCGGACATCTTCCATTCCAACAACCAGTTCTTCACCACCTACCCGGAACTGCTGAGCCGCTCCGCCTACACCATGCTCAAGGTGGACGGGGTGGACAAGCTGACCAAGGAGAAGGAAATTTTCGCCAGCTTCAAGGAAAGGCGCAGCCTTTTCGGCCTGCTGGGTGACGCGTTCAAGCTGTGGAGGGCCTTCCGATGAGAACCGTGAAAGTCGAAGAGAAACTGTTCCAGAACCGCTATCTGGTGGATGCGGACAACCCCCACATCCGCCTCAAGGATCCGGAGCTGTGCGAGAAGACGTGCGCCACCAAGCAGTGCACCGTGTGCTGCCCGGCGGGGTGCTACACCCTGGAGGGGCAGAAGGTGGTGCTGATCACCGACGGCTGCCTGGAGTGCGGCACCTGCCGCATCATCTGCACCACTTACCGCAACGTGGACTGGGAGTATCCCCGGGGCGGTTACGGCATTCAGTTCAAGTTCGGTTAGGCGAAACATCCCGGAAGTAAGGGGTACGTCAGCAAAGGGGCGTACCATTCAGGGCGTCGGCGTGGAAATCTTCCGCTCCGGCGCCTTTTCAATTCAGGAGGTTCATACCTTGGAAAGCGGCGACTGTAGTAGTAGCTCTGCCTTCCTGCGGTAATCCCCAGCCGGTTTCCACCGCCCGGGATGCTCCGCAGGCTGGCAGCCTAAGGAAAGTTCCGGGCGGGGAAACGTCTCCCCGCCTTTCATAGCACTTGGCTCGCGGCCGACCGTCGCGGGTGAAAGAGGGGACCATCGTGATGTTCAATCTGACGCAGTTCCACCGTTTCTTCACGGTGTTTTTGCCGCGCGCCGTCCAGGGGAGCGTGGCGGGTGCCGCGCATCCCGGCGGGGAGCGGCTGCTGGAAGCGTCCCGCCGCGACGGGGCTGCGCTCCTGGAGGATATGGGCTCATCCCTCGACGGCCTGCTGGACCGGGAGGCCGAGGAGCGCCTGGAGCGCTACGGCCCCAACACGGTCGCCCACGAGGCCCGCAGGAGCGCCCTGCGCCGCCTGTCGGACCATTTCTTCACCAATCCGATCAATGTCCTCCTCACCGGCCTGGCGGCCATTTCCCTGATCATGGGGGACGGCGAGGCGGCGGCGATTATCGGTCTGATGGTGCTGTTGTCCGTGCTGCTGTCCTTCATCCAGGAAACCCGCTCCAGCAATGCGGCGGAGAGGCTGCGGGCGATGGTGAGCACCACTGCCACGGTGGTGCGCAAGGACAAGGTGCTGGGGGTGGACGAGGAGGTGATCCGCCTGTTCGAGGTGAACCTGCGCCGCAAGGGGCCGGAGCGCAAGGAAATTCCCCTGGCGGAACTGGTGCCGGGGGATATCGTGCACCTGTCCGCCGGCGACATGGTGCCGGCGGACGTGCGCATCCTGTCGGCTAAGGACCTGTTCGTCAACCAGGCTTCCCTCACCGGGGAGGCAATGCCAGTGGAGAAGTTCGCCGGCCGGGCCGACAGCGGCGGCGTGCTGGAACTGCCCAATATCGCCTTCATGGGCACCAACGTGGTGAGCGGCACGGCCACGGCGGTGGTGGTGCTGACCGGTTCGGCCACCTATTTCGGCTCCGTGGCGGCGGCGGTGTCCGGCCAGCGCCCCCTGACCAGCTTCGACAGGGGGGTGAAGCGCTTCGCCTGGCTGATGATCCGCTTCATGGCGGTGATGGTGCCCCTGGTCTTTCTCATCAACGGTTTTTCCAAGGGCAACTGGATCGAGGCGCTGCTTTTCGCCCTGGCGGTGGCGGTGGGGCTGGCGCCGGAGATGCTGCCCATGATCGTCACCATCAACCTGGCCAAGGGCGCCATCGCCATGGCGCGCAAGAAGGTGATCGTCAAGCGCCTCAACGCCATCCAGAACTTCGGCGCCATGGACGTGCTGTGCACCGACAAGACCGGCACCCTCACCCAGGACAAGATTTTTCTCGAGCGCCACGTGGACATCAACGGCGAGGAGAGCGAGCGGGTACTGGATTTCGCCTACCTCAACAGCTATTACCAGACCGGCCTGAAGAACCTCCTCGACGTGGCGGTGCTGGAGCACGGTGAGCTGCACGACGCCCTGCGCGTGGACACGGTTTACCGCAAGGTGGACGAAATCCCCTTCGACTTCCGCCGCCGCCGCATGTCCGTGGTGGTGGAGAAGGAGGAGGCGCGTCACGTGCTGGTGTGCAAGGGGGCGGTGGAAGAGGTGTTCAGCGTCTGCAGCCGCGCCGAGAGCGAGGAGGGGCACATCGAGCTGATACCCGAGCATCTGGAGCAGTTGCGCCAGGTGACCCGGGAGCTCAACGAGGACGGCTTCCGCGTCATCGCCGTGGCCTACCGGGAGTTCGATCCCCGCCGGGGGCCCTACAGCCTGGCCGACGAGGCCGATCTCATCCTGGTGGGCTACATCGCCTTCCTCGATCCGCCCAAGGACAGCGCCGCCGACGCCATCGCCGTGCTGCGGGAGCACGGCGTGGCGGTGAAGGTGCTCACCGGCGACAACGACATCGTCACCACCAAGGTCTGCCGCGAAGTGGGGCTGGACGTGGCCCATGTCGTGCTGGGCAACGAGCTGGAGGCCCTGGACGATGCGGCGCTGGCCGAGGTGGCGGAGAAGGCGACGGTTTTCGCCAAGCTGTCGCCGGAACAGAAGGCCCGGGTGATCTCGGCCCTGCAGCGCAAGGGCCATGCCGTCGGCTTCCTCGGCGACGGCATCAACGACGGCCCGGCCCTGCGGGTGGCGGACGTGGGCATTTCGGTGGATACGGCGGTGGACATCGCCAAGGAGTCGGCCGACATCATCCTCCTGGAAAAGAGCCTGATGGTGCTGGAGGAAGGGGTGCTGGAAGGACGGCGGGTGTTCGGCAACATCATCAAGTACATCCGCATGGGCGCCAGCTCCAATTTCGGCAACATGTTCAGCGTCCTCGGGGCCAGCGCCTTCCTGCCCTTTCTGCCCATGGCGCCGGTGCAGGTGCTGGTGAACAACCTGTTCTACGATTTTTCCCAGACCGCCGTGGCCACCGACCACGTGGACGACGAGTACGTGAGCGCGCCGCGCCAGTGGGATATCGGCAGCATCGCCCGCTTCATGCTGTTCATCGGGCCCATCAGCTCGCTCTTCGACTACGCCACCTACTTCACCCTGCTCTACGCCTTCGACGGCTGGCACCAGCCCCACCTGTTCCAGACGGGCTGGTTCGTGGAGTCGCTCCTGTCCCAGACCCTGGTTGTCCACGTCCTGCGCACCGGCAAGCTGCCCTGGGTGCAGAGCCGGGCGAGCCTGCCGCTGACCCTGACGACGGCCGCCATCTGCGCAGGCGGAGCCTGGCTGCCGTTCTCGCCGTTGGCCCGGGCGCTGGGGTTCGTGCCCCTTCCCGGCGGCTATTGGCTGGCGCTGGCGGTGATTCTCGCCGCCTATCTGATGCTTACCCAGGGGGTAAAGCAATGGCTGGTGCGGCGCTACGGCCTGGGGTGAGCGGGCTGTGAAACTGACGCTCAGTCCCGGCGGTAGAGGTCGTCGAAGAACACCACCTTGCCGTTGACCACGTCCGCCAGCCAGTAGACGAAATACACCGGCACCGGGGCGACGGTTTCGGTACGGGTGTCCTTCTTGCGGATAGCGGCTTCGATGTCCTCCACCGTGCCGCCCGTCAGCCAGGCCGCCAGCTCCCGGTATTTCTCCACCCGCACGCAGCCGGAGGAGAAGGCGCGGTTCTCCCGCCGGAACAGGCTTTGCTGGTTGGTGTCGTGGAGGTAGACGCTGAAGGAGTTCTCCAGCTCGAATTTGAGCCGGCCCAAGGCGTTATTGTCCCCCGGCGGCTGATAGAAGCGGTAGCCGTTGCGTTGGAGGTCCGCCTCGGTAAGATTGGCCGGGGCCACCGCGCGCCCCTTGGCGTCCAGCACCAGCAGGCCGTGGTCCGCCAGGTAGGCCGGGTCCACTTTCTTTTCCTTCAGGATGTCCTCCTTGACGATGGTGGGGGGAGGCACCCAGGGCGGGTTGTACTTGATTCCCACCAGTTCGGAGCGCATCAACGGCGTGGGGCGCTGGGGGCGGCCGACGATGACGCGGCTTTCCAGGATTTGCCGGCCTTCGTCGTAGGCGTGGAGGACGAAGGCCGGGATGTTCACCACCAGGTAGGGGCTGTTCCCTTCCGCCGCCTCGATCTCTTCCACTTTCGGCAGCTGCGCGCGGAGGATGCGGATACGCTCTGCCTCGGAAAGGTTGAGGTTGAAGCGGGTCTGGCGGTCGACGATGCCGTCCGGCGCGAGGCCGCTGTCGTCCTGGAAACGCTCTACCGCATGCTGCAGCCGGGTGTCGAACGCCCCGGTCGCGTCGATTTCGTAGCCCAGTTCCCGCAGCCGGTCGCGCAGTTGCTGGACGCGGGGGCCGGAGGAACCCTTGCGCAGCGGGGGGCCGTTTTCGACCCGGGTCGTGGGCGCGGCGGATTCGGGGGCCGCTGCCAGGAGCTGGTCCAGCTTCTGGCGCAGGATGGCGCTGTCGCCGGCCAGGGCGTCAGCCATGCACAGGGCGAACAGGAGGGCTGTCAGGAGAGGGGATTTCATGTTTTTCTGCCGTTTTTGAGGATTCTAGCAGGGGTACAATGAACGGATGAAAAAGATGATGAAAGCCTCGCTCGCCCTTCTTCTCGCCGCGACGGCGGGGCAGGAGGCCTCGAACGTCCTGGCGGCGGAGGTGATCGGCAGACCGGCCAACGGCTGCATCGTCGGTGCCGAGGCGTTGCCGTTGGCGGGTGAGGGATTCCAGGTGGTCCATTCCGCCCGCCAGCGCTATTTCGCCCATCCCGCCCTGCTGCGCGTGGTCCGCGCCCTGGGCCGGCAGGCCGTGGAAAGCGGCTGGGGCATATTGCTGATCGGCGATCTGTCCCAGGTCAGGGGCGGGCCCATGGCCTACGGCCACGGCAGCCACCAGACCGGCCTGGATGCGGATGTGTTTTTCTATCTGCCGGAGCGCTTGCTGCCGGAAGATGAAGCGGAAAACCCGCCGTTGGCGGAAGTAGTTACCCAGGACGGCAAGACCGTCGATGGCGCGCTGTGGCGGCCCCGCATCGGGGCGCTGCTGGAGGCGGCGGCGCGCATGCCGGAAGTGGAGCGGATTTTCGTCCATCCCGCCATCAAGCGGGCGCTGTGCCTCACCCGGCCAGGGGCGTGGCTGCACAAGCTGCGTCCCTGGTGGGGCCATACGGAGCATTTTCACCTGCGCCTGGCCTGCCCGGCGGATAGCCCGGAGTGCCTCGCCGCCGCGCCCATTCCACCAGGGGAGGGGTGCGGGGCGGAGCTGGACTGGTGGTTCACGCCGGCCGCGGCCAAGCCACCAGCACCCTCCGCGCAGAAGCCCCCCCTGCCTCCCCGCTGCGTCGGCTGGCTGGCGGAAGGTCAGGATGGCGGCAAAAATATGATAAAACCATAACTTGACAGGCGCGGGCTCTTCAGGGCGTCCACATTATCTGTGGATAAGACTGTGAAAAAACTTTTGAAAATCGGCTAAGTCTCAATTCGGCTTGCATTTTTTTTGCCCCGCTCATATTTTGACCGCTTTTAAATATCAATAAAAACAATGTGTTATTTAATCTGCGTGATGCGTCAATGGGTTCCGTGACGTAGCTGAAGTCCCGCTGAGCTTGTGTGCATAAATCATTTTCCGCTTCGTTGGAAATGCCTCCTGTGTCAGGGGCTTGGCGCTGCCTGGCCAGGACGGCGCAGCACGGCAGAACCCGGTAGGAATGGCTTCTCATGGGGATTCTGTCGCCGATCGTCGCGATAGGTCTACGGGATAACCCGTACTTGACAGCCGAAAGGACTTCAGGGTTTCCACAAAATCTGTGGATAAGTTTGTGAGAAAAGCCTTCATAAATCCGTAACTCATCCTTGCGCTTAGGTTTTTTTTATTTTGCTCATAATTTGGGCTTTATTATTTTTTATATTAAACAATCGGTTATTTATTGGTTGATATCCTGCGCGGGCTTTCCACCATAGATGGACGAATCATAGGAATGGTGTGCATAACTTGCACTTTTTTGGTGCGGATTCCGTCGTGATTTCAACGGGATATGCCAAGAGCATGAAATGGCCGCCCCCCGATGGGGCATGTACCTGCCCCTGCGCCGAGACAGGAACAGGTCAGGGTCAGCGACCGGTGTCCAACCTCGGCGCCGATAGCTGTGCAATGTCTTCGCTTGCTCGAGGAAGGGGCTGTTCCGGCCGGGGTGACGGCCAGGTTGCAGGCGGCGAATCGCCTGAAACGTCGAGGATGGTCATGACGATCTTCTTTCGCAAGAGTGGACATGGAGTACCTGGGGCGAGGACACCCTTGTTTTTCCGTGAGATTGTTCCATTGCAGGTACTTCTCGCGGCTGATTTCGCTCCGGGCGTAAGCTTCCTTCTAGCTCGTTTGCCAATTGGAGGGGGAGCGGGGGATAGGTTCTTGCGTCGCCGTTCAAGGGGCATGTTTCGGTGGACGGGCCTGTTGTACTAGAATGGGATATTCTTGGAACTCAGCCGAAATGGGCGGAAATGTTCGATAAGATCAGGCAGTTGATAACTGGCAAAACCCGGCTCGAAAGCGGCCAGGGGGATGAATTGACCGAACTCCAGCCGGTCGTCCCCGCGGTGGACGAGGGCCGAGGGGGGGCGCCGGTGATCGATACGAAGGTCATCTCCCCCGACAATGTGGTGACCAGTATTCTGGACATCCAGACCAGCGGTGAAAAAACCGACGCCATCAAGCTGCGTCAGCGCTTCATCGGCCGGCAGACGGTTTACGACCGTTTCCAGCAGGTGGTCGGCTACGAATTGATGCTGCGTCATGTGTCGGAGCGGTCTTCGCGCCGGCAGGACGATTCCCTGGCCCTGCTCTACGACGAGATGCTGTTGCAGTGCATCGCCGACCTCAACATCGAGCGTCTCCTGGGGGGGCGGCTGATGTTCATCGATTTGTCCCCCGCCTCTCTGAACAGCGCCCTGTTGGACCAGTTGCCCGGCAAGGGCATGGTATTGGTGGTGGAACTGGATGCGGAGGCTGGCGAGGAGCATCGCCAGCGCCTGCTGAGCCTGATCGACCGCGGCTATCAATTGGCTCTGGACGATTTCGCCTACGATCCGGCACTGGTTCCGCTGCTGCGCTTGGCCCGCTATGTCCGCATCCGTGTTTCCCGTTTCGACGCCATCGAGCTGGGCAAGCAGGTGGTGGCCATCCTGAAGGGGGGCAACCCGGAGCTGATGGCCAACGAGGTGGAAACCGAAGAGGACTTCGATGCCTGCCACAAGCTGGCGTTCCACTTCTACCAGGGGCATTTCTTTTCCCGCCCGGCCATCAATCCCTCCCAGCGGGTGGACAACGACCGGGCCCTGGTGATGGACCTGCTCAACAAGGTCATGGCCCGGGCGGACATTTCCGAGCTGGAAGAGGGTTTCAAGCACGACGCCATGCTGTCCTACCGGCTGCTGCGCTACATCAATTCCGCCGGCGGCGGGGTGGAGCAGGAAATTCGCTCCATCGCCCACGGCCTCTTCATTCTCGGCTACGAACAGCTATATCGCTGGCTCACCCTGTTGCTGTTCACCAGCGGCAAGATGGACGAGCGCAGCCGGGCGGTGATGAAAAACGCCCTGGTGCGGGCGCGCTTGACCGAAATGCTGGGCAGCAGCAAGCTGGGCCATCCCGTGAACGAGGGGCTGTTCATCGTCGGCATTTTCTCCCTCTTGGACGCCTTGCTGCGCATGCCCATGGACAAAATCCTGGAGCACCTGCACCTGCCGGACGCCATCGTCGAGGCCTTGCTCCATCGCCGGGGCGTCTATGCGCCCTACCTGGAATTGGCCATCGCCTGCGAGGACTTCGACCACGAGAAAATCCGCCAGTTGGCGGAGGCCTGCGGCCTGGATGCCAACGCCGTCAACGTCGCTCATGTCCAGGCGCTGATCTGGGCGGAGGAAGTGGAGCGATAAGCGGTCCTTGGCACCCGTCGTCAGTATTCCAGGTGCAGCCGCAGGCCCGCGATGTTCACCGGGCCACGATCCGCGTTGTAGGCGGGGTTCCAGATGCGCTGGTAGTCGGCGGTGAGCCAGAGGTGCTTGGCCGGGTTCCAGTTGTAGTAGGTCTCGACCAAGGTTTCCGGCCGGTAGTTCAGCCGGCCGTCGCCGATGAAGAAGGAAATCCCCCCCGACTCCAGATAGCGGCGCCGGTCCGGGGAAAGGGTATTGCGCAGTACCGCCAGGCCGAAGGTGTCCTGGGACCGCCCCCAGGCGGCGCCCTTGAGGGACAGGCCGGCGGCGAAGGAACCGTCCACCTCGGTAAAGGCCAGCGTCTCGCTCTTGCCGTCCGCTTTCATCGCCCGCAGGAAAATCCCCAGGTTGTCGTTGATGGCCTGTTCCACGTTCACCCCGAGGCCGTACTTGACCTTGTCGCTGTTGCGCACCTGAAACAGCGTCTGCGGGTCGGTGCCGGGATGGGCGTTCAGGTAGTCCAAGGCATCCTGGAAGCCGGCCAGCCGCGCCTTGTTGCGCCAGGCCAGAATGCGCACCTTGCCGGGTTGCCTGCCCAGTGCGTGGGCGTGTTCGATTTCCACCTGGTCGCCGTAATGCCGGCCGATGGCGTAGTCGGTCGGCTGCATGTTGGGTTCCTTGGGGCCGGTCATGCGGCCGAAGCGCAGCACCCACTCTCCCTGGTACCACTCGCCGGCGAAGCCCCAGCCGAAGCCCCGGGCGTCCGCCGCGTAGTCGTAGGCGGCGTAGGTCATGTTGCCCCAGTTCATGAACTGGCTGCGGGGGTCCTTGGCGTAGGCGTTGTCGTCGAACACGTCGAGGGTGGAGAAATTGCCCACGGTGAGGACGAAGCGGTTCTTGTCCACCGTTCCCGCCAGCTGGTTGAAATCGGAGTCGATTTTTTCCGTACCGCCACCCAGGTTCCAGGTCTGACGCAGGAAAAGCCGTTGCCGATAGACCTTGGGATTGGTGCCGGCGGTGCGGGTGACTTCGCCGTTGGTGAAGCCTCCCAGACCGGTCAGGCCGGAA
>JBFXHL010000092.1:0-9804 GCA_050177075.1 Sulfuricellaceae bacterium
ACGACCGAAAGGGCCGCTTCGAGCTGGCCAACGGCGGCACCCTGTTCCTGGATGAAATCGGCGACATCTCTCCTTCGTTCCAGGCCAAGCTGCTACGCGTGCTGCAGGAAAAGGAATTCGAGCGGGTAGGGGGGAGCAGGACGATCAAGGTGGATGTGCGCCTGATCACGGCCACCAACCGCAACCTGGAGGAAATGGTGACGAAGGGGGATTTCCGCGCCGACCTGTATTTCCGCATCAACGTCGTGACCATCTTCCTGCCGCCCCTGCGGGAACGGAAAGAGGATATCCCCTTCCTGGCGGATTACTTCCTCCAGCGCTTCAACAAGGAAAACGGCCGCCACCTCAAGATCAGCCCGGAGGCCCTGCAGGTGTTCCTCGATTGCGGCTGGCCCGGCAACGTGCGGGAGCTGGAGAACTGCGTCGAGCGGGCCGCCACCATGACCCGTGGGAATCTCATCCGCGAGGTGGATATGCGCTGCCAGAAGGGGACCTGCTTCTCTTCCGTGCTGCGGGATTACGGCACCACCCACCGCTCCGTGCCCATCGTCGCGGGGGGCCCGCGGGAGGCTGCCGAACGGCCGTCCTTGCCGTCAGCGCCGCCGGCTTCGACGCCCATCCCGGACGAAATGCCAGCCGGAGAGCGGGAGCGCCTGGTGTGGGCCATGGAGAAATGCGGCTGGGTCCAGGCCAAGGCGGCCCGGCTATTGCAGCTTACCCCGCGCCAGATGGGCTATGCCCTGAAGAAGTATGGCGTCGAGCTCAAGCGCTTGTAAGGGGAGGCTAGAAGAGGTCTCCTTCCTTCCGCCACGGCGAGGGTTTGAGGTCCTCGCCGAAGACGCCTTTCTTCGTCGCGCTCTTTTCCTTGTCCTTCTTGCTGGCTTGGGCGGTTTTGGTCGTTTTGGGCTTTTCCGCGGTCTTTTCCGGCGTGTGCGCCTTGGTTGGGGGCGCCGGCTGCGGTTTCGTTTCGGCCGCCGCCGTGGTGGTGTTCGCTGCCGGCGCGAGGGAGGCTGCCGCGCCGGCTTCTGGGGCGGGCGGTGTTTCGGGCTCGGCCGCGGGACGCAGCAAGATGAAGGCGAGCAGGGCCGCGACGCTCGCGCCGCCGACGCCGAGCCACAGCCAGGGCTTGGCCGGCGGTTTTGCCGCGGCGGCCACCGGCGGGATGGCCAGGTTGACGGAGGTGATTTCGGCGTCCGGCGACACGGCAGGAGCTTCCACCGCGGCCATCAGGGCGGCCCGGAACTCGGCGGCGCTCTGGAAGCGGTCGTCGGGGCGTTTGGCGAGGGCCTTCTTCACCACGCCGTCGAAGGCGGGGGGAACCTGGACGTTCAGCTCCGAGGGCTTGAGGGGTTCCTCCTTCAGCACCTTGTGCATGATGGTGGTGATGGAAGAGCCGGCGAAGGGCTTCTCGCCGGTGAGGAACTGATACAGGATGACGCCGGCGGAAAACAGATCCGAGCGGCCGTCCACCGTCTGCCCCATGAACTGCTCCGGCGACATGTAGGTGGGCGTGCCCAGGACCGTTCCCGCCTGGGTGAGGGTGGAGGACTCGAGGCGGGCGATGCCGAAGTCGGTGATCTTAAGGGTGCCGTCCGGCATCAGTATCAGGTTGGCGGGCTTGATGTCCCGGTGCACCACCCCGTGCCGGTGGGCGTACTCCAGGGCGTCGAGCAGCTGGCTCATGAGGCGCACCGCGTCCTTGGGAGCGAAGCGCCGGTTCTGGTCGAACAGTTCCTTCAGCTCCTGGCCCTGGATGATCTCCATGGCGATATAGGCCACGTCATCGCTTTCGCCGTAATCGTAGATGGAGACGATGTTGGGGTGCTGCAAGCGGCCGCCCGCCTGGGCTTCGCGCTTGAAGCGCTCCAGTAGCTCTGCGCTTTCGGACTTGTCGAGGGCGTCCTTGCGGAAGGTTTTGATGGCCACCTCCCTGTCCAGGTCGGGGTCGTGGCCCCGGTAGACGATACCCATGGCGCCGCGGCCGAGCTCCCCCTCGACGGCGTATTTCCCCAACATGGTCGGCTGTTCCATTTTCTCCCCGGCGGTAGGCGTGCTTCGCCGCTATTTTTAGGCATGCGGCATTTTTCGTAAAGGGGGCGGCGGCGCGGCGCGGTGGAAAGCGAGGCTGGATGCAGAGATAGGCGGAAAAACAAAGTGCCAAAAACAATTTGACTTGCCAGAAAATAAGGCGTAAAAAGCCAAGTGACCGTTTGGATTCAAGCTTTAGAGCGTACTTGTAAGCTTTTTTCAGTCTTGATTTCAGACAGTTATCTTTGAAATTTAAGTAAGGATTTGGAAATGGCAACAGGTACTGTGAAATGGTTTAACGATTCCAAGGGCTTCGGCTTCATTACTCCCGACGACGGTGGCGAGGACCTCTTCGCTCACTTCTCGGCGATTCAGATGCCGGGCTTCAAGACCCTGAAGGAAGGCCAGCGCGTTTCCTTCGAGATCACCCAGGGTCAGAAGGGCAAGCAGGCCTCCAACATCCAGACCGCTTAAGCTCTTATTTCGAGGTATCGAAAACCCGGGATTTCCCGGGTTTTTTTTCGTCCGTCAGCGGCGGGACTGGAAATTGACGTCCACCAGCTCATAACCGTGGGCTTCGCGGCGGGCGCTGATGTCGCGGATGGCCAGCAGGCCTTCCTTCTCGCTGGCGACCGGTTGATGGACCACCCGACCGTTCTTGCCTTCGTCGCTGCCCCAGAAGAGGGATAGGGCCCAGTCGCCGAACAGGTCCTGTTGCAGGCTGACGGTGTAGTAGCGGGCATTCTGCTTGTTGCGCCAATGAAGAAGCACGGTTCGGTTTCCGGGCGATGGGATGTCTGATTTTCCTACAAGCGGACCGCTTTTGCTACCATCAGTGGGAAACCTGTCAAGGCTTTAAGACGATGAACAGCCACGAATTGACCGACCGGGTGGTGGCCTATGCCGGCAAGGTGGTGCTGGGCAAGGAGCGGCAAATCCGCCTCGCCCTCGCCTGCCTGCTGGCGCAGGGCCACCTGTTGATCGAGGACCAGCCCGGCGTGGGCAAGACCACCTTGGCGCACGTGCTGGCCAGGGCGCTGGGGCTGGTTTTCCACCGCATCCAGTTCACCAGCGACCTGCTGCCGGCGGATATTCTCGGCGTGTCGGTCTACGACCGGGACAGCGCGAGTTTCAAGTTCCATCCCGGCCCTATTTTCGCCCAGCTGGTCCTGGCCGACGAAATCAACCGGGCCACGCCCAAGACCCAGAGCGCCCTGCTGGAAGCCATGGAAGAGCGGCAAGTGACGGCGGAAGGGGAAACGCGCCCGCTGCCGTCGCCGTTCTTCGTCATCGCCACCCAGAACCCGATGCAGCAGATCGGTACCTTTCCCCTGCCCGAATCCCAGCTCGACCGCTTCCTGATGTGCATCGAACTCGGCTACCCCGACCGCCAGGCGGAGCGCGCCCTGCTGCAAGGGGAGGACCGGCGGGGCATGATCGAAGAACTGACTCCTTGCCTCTCCATGGAAGAGTTGAAGGCGCTGCAGGAATCGGCGCGCAGGGTGAACGTGGCCGACGCCCTGCTTGACTACCTCCAGGCCCTGATCGGTCATACCCGCCAATCCCCCCGGCTCCAGGCCGGGCTTTCCCCCCGTGCCGGCCTTGCCCTGCTGCGCTCCGCCCAAGCGTGGGCGCTGATGGAAGGGCGGGCCCTGGTGCTGCCGGAGGACGTGCAGGCCATCCTGCCGGCGGTGGCGGGCCATCGTTTGCGCCCCGCCGCCCGCTACGGCGATTCGCCCCGGGCGGAGATGGTGGCCGAACTGCTTCAGGTGCCCATCCCCTGAGCCCATGGCGAGGCCTTTCCAGGCATGGCTTAACGCCCGCATGCCGCGGGGAGAAGAGGCCGTCCTTACCCACCGTTGCGTCTACATCCTGCCCACCCGCCAGGGGCTGTTCTTCGCCCTGGTTCTGCTGCTGCTGCTGATCGGTTCCATCAACTACGCCATCGGCCTGGGTTTCGCCTTTACCTTTCTGCTTGGCGGCCTGGGGCTGGTGTCCATGCTTCATGCCTACCGCAATCTGGCCGGCCTGGTGCTGCGGCCGGGCAAGGTCGAGCCGGTGTTTGCCGGCCAATCGGCCCTGCTGCGCCTTCGTGCCGAGAGCGCCACCCCCCGTTTTGCCCTAGCGGTGCAGGCGGAAGGGGGGCAGGAAACGGTGGCGGACATCCCGGCGGGGGGCGGAGAAATCCTGCTGCCTTTTCCCGCGACGCGGCGCGGCGTGTTGCGTCCGGGGAAGCTGCATCTGGCGACCTCTTTCCCTCTCGGCTTGTTTCGCGCTTGGTCCTGGGCGGCACCCGAGCTGTCGTGCTTGGTCTATCCCGCCCCCGAGGAAGGGAACGTGCCGCTGCCGCCGGGGGCGGGGGAGGACGCCGGCGCTAGCCGCTTGCGCCGCGGCCAGGATGATTTCGGCGGCCTGCGGGAATACCGCCCCGGCGATTCCCCTCGGCATATCGCCTGGAAGGCGGCGGCTCGCGGCGAACGCCTCCTGACCAAGGAGTTCGCCGGCGAGGCGGGGCGCCTGCTGTGGCTGGACTGGAACGATCTCGCCCCACTCGACGCCGAGGCCCGCCTCTCCCGTCTCACCCGCTGGGTGCTGGACGCCGACGGCGCCGGTTTGGCCTATGGCCTGCGCCTGCCCGGCCAGGAATTCGGTCCGGCTCAAGGGGATAGCCATCGCCGCGCCTGCTTGGCGGCCCTGGCCCTGTTCGGTCTGGAGGATGTGGCATGAAGCTGCGGCGCACGCCGTTATCTGCCGACGAGCTACTCCTCCTGGCGTTGGGGCTGGCGGTGGCCCCCCATCTTTTTCACCTCCGGTGGTGGGTGGTTCCCGTAGTGGCGGTGGCGGGGCTGTGGCGCTGGGCGGCATTGCGTCGGCAGGCAGCCGCGCCGGGGAAGATTTTGCTCATCGCGGCGACCATTGCCGTCTTGGTGGGGGTGGCGCTCAGCTACAGAACGCTTTTTGGCCGGGATGCCGGGGTCAGCCTCCTCACCCTCCTGACGGGACTGAAGCTGCTGGAGGCCCGGGGCCGGCGGGATGTCCTGCTGCTGGTGTTCCTCGGCTATTTCCTGGTGATGACTCAGTTTCTCTTCGCGCAATCGGTGTTCCTCGCGCTCTTCATGGTGTTGGCCGTCCTCGCCCTGACGGCGGTGCTGATCGGCGCCCACCATCCCGGCGGCGAGCGCTACCTGGCCGTCCACCTGCGCCTGGCGGGGAAAATGCTGCTCCAGGCTTTGCCGCTGATGGTAGCGCTGTTCGTCCTTTTTCCTCGTCTACCCGGCCCTCTCTGGCACATGCCCGCCGATGCCCGCAGCGGCATGACCGGCCTGTCGGACGAAATGTCGCCCGGCAGCATCAGCCGCTTGTCCCAGTCGGACGAGGTGGCTTTCCGGGTGGAATTCGACGGTCCGCGGCCCAAGCCCTCCGCCCTTTACTGGCGCGGTCCGGTGCTGTGGTTTTTCGACGGGCGGCGCTGGAAGGCGGGGTTCGGCCCACGCTCCGATACCCTGCGCTATGCGGCCCTGGGGCCGAAAATCGGCTATTTCGTCACCCAGGAGCCCAGCAACAAGCCCTGGCTGTTCGCCCTCGACCTGCCCGCCCAGGCGCCGCCCCGGGCGCGCATCAGCAGCGATTTCCAGGTGCTGGCGGCGTCCCCGGTGTTGAGCCGACTGCGCTATGCCATGTCCTCCTACCTGGACTACCGCACCGAGGCGTTGACTGCCCTGGAACGGCGCTGGGGACTGGGGCTGCCGACGGGTGCTAATCCCCGCACTATCGCCCTCGGCCGCGCCTGGCGGCAGGAATCGGGCGACCCGGAGGCGGTGGTGAAGCGGGCTTTGCGCTATTTTCGCGAAGAGAATTTCGTCTATACCCTCTCGCCCCCTCTGCTGCCCGGTCCCGATCCGGTGGACGCTTTTCTTTTCGGCAGCCGGCGCGGATTCTGCGAGCACTATGCGGGCAGCTTCGTGGTCCTGATGCGGGCGGCGGGTATTCCGGCGCGAGTGGTTACGGGCTACCAGGGGGGAGAGTTCAACGCCTTTGGCGGTTACCTTACCGTGCGCCAGTCCGACGCCCACGCCTGGGCCGAGGTGTGGCTGGAGGGGCGCGGCTGGGTAAGGGTGGACCCCACTGCCGCCGTGTCCCCAAGCCGGGTGGAGGCCGGCATCGCTGCCGCCCTGCCGGCGCCGGACCCCATCCCGGGCCTGCTCCGGCGCGACAGCCCGTGGCTGCATAATCTGCGCCTGGGCTGGGACTTCCTCAACGGCGGCTGGAATCTGTGGGTATTGAGCTATAACCAGGAGCGCCAGCTGCAACTGCTGGCCGGTCTCGGCTTCGGCATCGTCTCCTGGCGGGAACTGGGACTCGGCTTGGTGGCGGCGGTGAGCCTCCTGTTGGGAGGCTTCGCCCTGTTCATGCTGCGCCCCCGGCGCGGAGGGCGGGAAGACGCGCCGCTGCGCAGCTATCGCCGCTTCTGCCGCAAGCTGGCGCGGGTTGGCCTTGCGAGGGGGGAGGCGGAGGGTCCGCAAGACTTCGCCACGCGGGTAGCGGCGCAGCGGCCCGACTTGGCCGTGGCGGTGCGGCAGGTTACCGCCCTGTATATCGCCTTGCGCTACGGGACGGCTGGGACGGAAGACGGTCTGAAGGAGTTGCGGCGGCGGGTAGCGGCTTTCAGGCCGTGAAGGGGCGGCAGCCCTCGGCGTCGCACTCCAGGCCCCCCGGCAAGTCGTCCCAACTCGCCAGCACCCAGCGTTCGCAGGGCCTGCCGGCCACGATATGGGCGTGCCGCGCCGGGCGGTGGGTGTGGCCGTGAATCAGGCGCGTGGCGCCGTGGGTGCGGAGCAGGTCCTCGGCGGCGGCGGGGTCGGCGTCCATCAGGTCGTAATCCTTCACCATCTTTTCCGCTTCGCTGCGGGCCCGCAGGGCCTCGATCTCCGCCTTGCGTTCCGCCAACGGACGGGCAAGAAAGCTTTTCTGCCAGTCCTCGTCCCGCACCGTGGCGCGGAAATTCCGGTAGGCGGCGTCCCGCAGGCATAGCTCGTCCCCGTGCAGCAGCAGGGTGGGGACGCCGCGGAGGTCGAGAAGGTGGATTTCCGCCAGCCGCTTGGCCTTCGCCGCTGTCATGAAGCGTTCTCCCATGAGGAAGTCCCGGTTGCCGGGGAGGAGGAAAAGGGCGACGTTTCTTTCCGCCAGGGAAGCCAGCAAGGCGACGATGCGGGCGTTGAAGGGGTCGGCGAGGTCGTCGTCGCCGGCCCAGTAGTCGAACAGGTCCCCGAGGATGTACAGGGCCTGGGTATCCACCGGTAGCTTGCTGAGAAAGCCCTCGAAGGCTGCCGTCAGGTCGGGGCGGCCGGGGGAAAGGTGGAGGTCGGAAATGAACAGGGCGCGGGACATGGGCCCATTATCCCATAGCTCCCCGTCAATGGTTGAGGGAGCGGAGTTCGTCGATGATCTGCGCCGAGGATCGCGTCACCAGCTTCCCGAAGCGCCGCCACCTCCCGAACTGCCCCCGCCGGAGGACGAGGAGGAATCGGAGTCGGACGAGGAGTCGGAGGAGCTGCGCGGTTCCGGCAGTGAACCTCCCTTGCTCGTGGAGACGGCCGCCGGGTCGAACCACACACCGAAAATCTTCCGCGCCACATTGGAGCGCCGCCGGATGCGCAGCAGGCGTTCCTCCGCCCGATAGCGCTGGTAGGCCGAGGCGGAGAGAAAGCGGCGCACCTGAAGGGCCATGGGCAGGCTCAGGAGGAGGAGGAAAATCCCATTCACTACCGCGATGCCCGGCACGACCTCCGGGTCGTACGGCGTCGCCCCGCCGAATATGCCCGTGAACAGACCGAAAACGAGCCCCAGGAAGCCAAACAGGAGAACCGGCCCGTGCAGGGCTTCCCGCAAGGAGGTTCCATCCGTGCGACCTTTGCGTTGCCCATACATCTTGGCCGCGCCATATAGGGCGGCGGGCAACAGATTGAGCACGAAGGCAAAGCCGAACAGCCGGCCTGCCACCGGCCAGTCCATGCCTGTCTGAGCGTCCGGTGCGGCGGGGTTTTCTGTCGCCGGAATCTCTCCACTCTTGGCTCGGGCCATAGCGTCGAAGCCTTCCAGCAGTCCGTCGGCGAAGCGCTGGTCGCGGAACGCCGGCTTGTAGATGTCGTCGATCACCCTGCGGCTGAAGACATCGGTGATGAAGCCCTCCAGCCCGTAGCCCACCTCAATCCGCACCTTTCTTTCGCTGGGGACGACCAGCACCAGCACGCCATTATCCTTGCCCTTCTGCCCCAGCTTCCACTTCTCGAAGGTATCCACCGCCCCGCCCTCGATGGACTCCCCCTGGAGGCTTTTCGCCACGTATACCGCCGCCCAGATGTCGCTGTTCTCCCGTAGTTCCTTTATCCGCTGTAGGAGAGTGTCCCGCTCGGCCTCGCTGAAGATGCCCGCCTCGTCCAGCACGTCGCCCTGGAAGGCCGGGGCGTCGAAGGCCCGGGCGCTAGGGAAGGTGAGAAACAAGCAGGCGAGAAAGGCGACGCGGAGAAAGCGCAAAATGAGGGGCCGGGTCGTCTGCCAGCGTTCAGATAAGGACAGCCGTTGGCGAAGGAATGGGGTCAGAACGGCAATGTTAAGGGAAAGGGACACGGTGCGCTCCTGAGCGTGAAACATCACCTTCCTATTTGGAGAAACATTCAGGATGCCCCCTTTTGCATTTCTTTGGCGGTTGTTTACGCCGCCAATTCCTTTAGCACTTCGGGATGACGGACGGCTACCTTTAGGAGGGTTTTGGCCGCCCCGGAAGGTTCCCTCCTGCCTTGTTCCCAGTCCTGAATGGTACGGGGCGACACCCCCATCAGCGCGGCGAATTGGGTCTGGGTCAGACCAGATTTCAATCGGGCCTCGGCGATGGGGGACAAGGCTACAGCTGTTGATTTGGCCGCCGTGCCGGATTTCATTTCCTGCACCGATTGTTTGAGATCCTTGAGAAACTGGTCCATTTCCTTATCCACGTTCAATCTCCTCTTTCAACTCCCGCAGAAAGGCCACGGGCAGGTTGTCGAATTTGGCCTTGGCATAGGCGATCAAGAGCCAGATTACGCCGTCTTCGAGAACCGCATAGTAAATTGCACGCGCCCCGCCCCGCTTGCCTTGTCCAGCCCGGCTCCAGCGCACCTTGCGCAGGCCGCCGCTGCCCGGGATAACGTCTCCCGCCAGAGGGTTGGCCGCCAGCCAGCCGATGAACTCCTGGCGTTCCTCATCACTCCAGACCTGGGCGGCGTAGCGCTGGAAAGTAGGCGTCTCGATGACGGTGAGCATGGATATATGATACGGCACTGCCGTATAAAGGCAAGCGAGGAAATTTGGGTTTGGTGAGTTACGACGGTGTGCGCCTACCCCACCCTACACAGGCTTTAGTTTGCATTGGCACCTAATGGGTAGTCTGGGACGTGTAATTCGTGCTTGATCAAATGTTCTGCAAGTGCGCGTGCGATATCTAAATCTGCAGACAGTCGCCTTAAATGAATTAGGTCATCTGGGTCAATTAACGGGTCGGAGAAGGCGTGGGCTACCGCGCACCGGCCTGATTCATATAGGTATTGCGCAATATCTGACTCGGTTTTCTGAAGTGCGTCAATGCGTTCCCGTACTCGACTGTCATTCAACTCTGATAGAGTCCACGGACGTGGTGTAAATGCGGGTGATGGTGTGAGGCCATCGAAGATCTCCGGTAAGGTTGGGTTTTGCGAAGACCAACATTACCAAGGGAGAACCCGATGACCGACGATAGCATGG
>JBFXHL010000093.1:0-9691 GCA_050177075.1 Sulfuricellaceae bacterium
AGGATTGGTCGGCAAACTATCGCGTTTTTGAGCAAGAACGCATTGATGTTCCAGCGCTATTTTCTGCTGTGATTGCAGGTGTGACCGATACACTGCCGGATGGGGCACCCATCGTGGGCGCTATCGACGACACACTCATCCGCAAGAAGGGGCGACGTATTGCGGGAACCTCCTGGCGTCGTGATCCTCTGGGGCCGCCGTTTACAAACAATTTCATCTGGGCGAGTCGCTTTCTCCAGCTCTCCCTCGCAATGCCTGAGAGCGCGAATGGACCTTCGCCAGCGCGCATGATTCCCGTTGATCTGCGACACTGCCCATCACCGCGCAAGCCGGGCAAGCGCGCTTCCGACGAGCAGTGGATGGAATGGAAAAACGCATCTTCCCAAGCTCGCATCTCCGCCGAAGGGGCGCGTCGTATGCGTGTTTTGCGTGAGGAGCTCGATCGCCAGGGCATGCGTGAACGCCAGATCATCATGACTGCGGACGGAACCTTTACCTGCCGCGAAGTCTTCAAAAATTTACCAGAACGCATCGACTTGATCGGGCGCATACGTAAGGACGCCAGGCTCTACAAACTGCCTACGCCAGAGCAGGAAAACTGCGGACGCGGACGAAAGCGGGCTTACGGCGATCGTCTGCCCACGCCGGAGGAAATCCGCAAGGATCAGAGCATTCCCTGGGTTGACGTTCGGGCCTATGCCGCTGGCAAAGAACATCTCTTCAACGTCAAAGAGATCTCACCATGCCGCTGGAAGCATGCCGGCGGGGAGCGCACGCTGCGTCTTATCATCGTCCGCCCCCTCGCCTATCGCCTGAAAAAACGTGCCCCCATGAACTACCGCGCTCCTGCGTACCTCATCACTACCGACCTGGCGCTACCGCTTGAAAAGATCCTTCAGTCCTACATCTGGAGATGGGAAATAGAGGTCAACTTCCGTGATGAGAAGACCTTGCTCGGCCTCGGGGAAGCGCAGGTCCGTACGACTAGAAGCATTGAAACGCTCACGCCGTTTCTGGTTGCAGCATACGCGATGCTGTTACTCGCTCTTGAGAAAGTCGGCGGCCGAAGACGCTCACTCCCGCCTCCTGCCTGGCAACGTCAAAGAATCGCGGGACAACCGCGCACTTCCACGGCCCAGGCGTTGCGCGAGCTTCGGGCGGAAGTATGGGGGGACTCGCTGGGTGGGAAAAATAAAAACAGCTTCATGAACACGAATGCATCGTTCATGAAGCTGATTCATTTGGAAAGTTGCGCGGCAACTGCCGTTTGTTACGCTACGGGATAGCCAAACGCGAGATCCCCGCTTTTGAAGCGGGGATTCTTTTTTCAAGCGGTCCGGTAACGAGCCGGGAATCTAGACCTTTGCGGCCTGCAATTCCTCGGTGGAGTAACCCCAGCCCACATTGTGGGGAGCGAGGAGTTCTTCGCGGAAGAAGCGGGGCAGCTGGTCGTCTTCGTCGGTGAAGCCGGCGCGCTTGTTGAAGTCCAGCTCGTCCTTGAGGCAGTTCACGCCGATACCGATCATCTCGTCGACGCTCATCTCCTTGCCGGTCAGACCGGAGATCAGTTTGGCCATGCAGGGTACGCCGCGTGCGTCGTCAAGGATCGCAAAGGCCACGAACAGGCAAAGGCCCAGGGAATCGACGGCCGCAGTGGCGATCTGCAGGTTCTTGGAGATCTCGATGTTGCCTTCCTTCTTGTGACCGTCGACGTCGCCGCCGACTTTCAGCACGTTCTGGCACACGCCGTAGCCGGCGGTGTGGTCCGCGCCCATGGGGGTCGTGGCGTAGGTCACGCCGACACCCTTGACCGCACGCGGGTCATAGGCAGGCAGGGACTGGTTCTTGACCACGGGGATGCGGTCCACGCCGAAAGCCTTGGCCGTGTAGGACGTGCCGTTGCCGTAGATGCGGCCCAGCGGATCACTCGTGCCGACCTTGTTCAGTTCGGCCAGAACGCCCTTGCTGTCGCCCCAGGCAAGCGCGCCGCCTTCCATGGCCATGGCCATGGTGTTGGCCATCTCGATGGTGTCCATGCCGATTTCGTCGCAGGTACGGTCCATGGCGGCGATGTCGTCAAGGTTGTCGATCATCAGGTTGGCGCCGAAGCCCCAGATGGTCTCGTACTCGAAGCCGGTGGTCAGGTACTTGCCGTCCGCTCCGTGGTAAACCTGCGAGCACTGGATCACGCAGCCGGTGTGGCAGCCGTGCTTGACCTTGCCGCCGCGCTTCTCGATATTGGCGGCCAGGGTCTCGCCGGAGATCTTCTCGGCGCCGTCGAACTTGCCCATGCGGAAGTTCTTGGTCGGCAGGGCGCCGGCCTCGTTGATCACGTTGACCAGAACGGCGGTGCCGAATCCGGGCAGGCCCTGGCTGGTGACGGGATGATTGCGCAGCACGTCGACCCATTCCTTGCGGGCTTCCTTGAACAGTTCCTCGTTGCCGTAGACGGTCTTGGCATTGGCGTCGCCGTCAAGGATGATGGCCTTGACGCCCTTGGAACCCATGACCGCGCCCAGGCCGCCACGACCGGCGGAACGGGAGGGCAGTCCTTCGGGATCGGAGAACTGGATGGTGGATGCGCACAGGCACTGCTCGCCGGCGGGTCCGATCAGAGCGGTAACAGCCTTGTCGCCGTAAGCGGCCAGGAGTTTTTCCTGGGCGGCGTAGTTGCGCATGCCGGCCACGGTGGAATCCTTGAAAACGACCTTGTCGGCGGAGATGAAGATCTCCTGCATGGGAGAACCGGCCTCGGGCTTGTCTTCGAGGATGACGGCCAGAAGATCGAGCTTGGGCAGGGTGTGCGCAAACTGTCCGCCGGAGTTGCTCTCCTTGATGCCGCCGGTCAGGGGCGACTTGGCGCCGACGGAGATGCGGCCGGAGTTGGCTGCATTGGTCGGAGCGAGCACGCCTGCCGCGAAAATCAGCTTGTTTTCGGCGGAAAGCGGGTGACAGTTTGCCGGGACTTCCTTATTGACCACTCTTGAGGTCAGGGCACGACCTCCAAGACCGGCCAGCTCGCCGAGTTCTTCAAACTTGAAGCTTTTGGTTCTGGTATTGATGCGTAGGATTTTCATGAAGACTCCTTGAAGGTTGAGCGCGGTTACGCGTGTTGAACTTGCTTTTAAGAGCATGTTAGCAGACAGTCTTCATGGAAAGTCAAGAAAAAAGGGGGTTTATGTCATGGAAGGCATAACTTGTGCGGCGTCGAATCAACTGGTTCTGACCATTCCGGAAACTTCCGCCAAAATCTGGCACGGCCTGCTCAGACGCGGGGTGGGCATCTTTTTGGAACAGGCGGTCAGCGTTCGTGATTTCATGACCGAAATTCTTGGTATGGAGTTGGACTATGCGACCAACAGCGTACCGGGGCTCTTTCTCAACAACGCGCCCGTTGACGAATGGCGTGAGGAGCTTGTCGGCGACGGTGACGAATTGGGCATGAGCGGGACCATGCCGGGCCTGTGTGGCATCGCCCTGCGCCGGTCGAGTCCCATCAGGGCCTTTCGCCCCGACCTGGTCAGCCGGCATGACGACGAGAAAAGCAAGGGCGGAGTGGCCGTGGTCAAGATGTTCAATTTCGTGGCGCTGGACTGCTTCAAGCCGGTCCTGAAGCGCGGGGTTGTCGTCTCCCCGCAGGCTGTGTTGCAATACGTGGACGATCAGCAGATCGATCTGCAAGAGTGCGACTGCGAGTGGAACGGATCTTCCGCGAGCCCCTCCGAGGTGCGAGAGATTCTGGCCGGAGCGTGCGAGGACATCACCCTTGTCGTAAGGATGAACGCTGCATGACCCCGGGTATGTTCCGGGGACGTGGTGGTTGCGGATGGCTGGCCGCGTTGCTGGCCATCGCGCTTTTGTGCGCAGGCCTGAGCGGATGCGGCTCGAAGTATGTTCCCGGAATCAGCATTCCCCCGGCTCCATCGAAGAAGACCACTCCCGCGCCTGCCGGCAAGGGAGGAACATACAAGCCCTACACCGTGCTCGGGCAGACCTATTATCCGCTGGGTTCCGCCGAAGGATACTCCGAAACGGGGGTCGCCTCCTGGTACGGCTCGGATTTTCACGGTAAGAAGACGGCCAACGGCGAGGGCCCCGCCTCGGCGGGGCTTTTTTTGGCCCCCGGCCCCTCCACCCGTCCGTCCGTCAGCAGTGACCCTCCACCCAGGATGCCTTTCGCGGCGCAGCCGCATTTCCTGCCCCCCGCCGAAGGCGGAGAGGGGGGCGGGTGTGTCCCCTGAGTCGTGACCTCCGACGATCGACCGAGGTCTTCTCTTCTTCTTATATTTCCTTTTCCTTTTCCTTTTCAGAGCCTCGGGAAGCTCCGGTTGGCGCGGGTTCCCAGCCTCTATTCTGACAAATTTCCAACTTCATCTGACAAATTTCCAACTTCATCTGACAAATTTCCAACTTCATCTGACAAATTTCCACCTGACACGCTGTTGACGCTTGTCAGAGAGCCGAGTATAGAACTCAAAAAAAAGGCCGGGAAGGTGCGCCAACACCCATCCCAGCCAATAACCACTAGCCGACCTGAAGGGAGGTCGCTCATGGCCGAGAGACAACTAGCTTTGCCCGGACCGATAGTCAAAAAGTCAAACCACATCGCTCGCTGCGCGTGGCCAGCCAAGTCAGTGTTTGAACCGCGCCTGGTGGCGCTGGTCGCATCCCGCGTAACGGTCGAGGATGAGGACTTCAAAGAGTACGAAATCCCCGTGGACGAACTCTTCCGCGAAGAGGGCGGGATGACGCACCGCGCTATCGACGAAGTGTCCAAGGCGCTGATGGGACGGACGATTCTCATCCACGATCCGGACGGCTGGACCATGTACAGCGTCTTCTCCAAGTGCCGTTACAATCGCAAAAAACGAACCGTAACGGTCCGCTTCGATCCAGACCTGAAGCCCCACTACCTGGCCCTCAAAGGCCACTTCACGCAGTACAGCTTGTTCGAGTTCTTGCTCCTCCCATCCGTGTACTCTCAAAGGATCTTTGAGATCCTCAAGTCATGGCAGCCCACGCACCCCGAGGTCACTCTTCCGATCGAGGACCTATACAAACAGCTCGACGTGCCCGAGTCGCACAGGGCGGACTTCGCAGCCTTCCGACGCCGGGTGTTGGAAAAGGCCCACAAGGACATCCACAAGCACACCTCGCTCCGCTTTGACTGGGAGCCGGTACGCCAGGGCCGTGTAGTCACAGGCGTCCGCTTCGTCTTCTCCCAGGCCCGTGTCACCCCTGTCGCCGCAGCCAAGAAAAAGAAGGCCGTGGCCGACGAGTCGCAGAAGCGAAATCAGGCGATGATCGCCGCGACCAAGTGCTTCGCCGAGAAGCAGGGCCAGTGCACACCCCGGCCCATTCTCATGTGCGACATCTGCAAGAAGCTCGTTCAGAAGCCCTATTGACACCCCATTTTTTCTAAATTAGAAACTCAATATCTAATTTAGAAAAGGATGGATATATGGCCACAATTCGAGAACAACTCAAAAAACTTGAAGCTGACGCAAATCTCGTGGATACTCTTAGGACAATGGGCAAGACTGACGGCGGGAAGCTGACCGAATTCGGAAAAGATTTTGTCCACGCATGTGTGAAAAATAAGGTCCAAAACAGCGTTGTTGCTAAAATTTTAGATGTCACACCAAGCGCAATCTCTCAATGGGCCTCAAAACTTAACGTGTAGCCAACGCAAATTCAACAAGAGACGATCCATGTCATACGCAATTTCTTTCGACCTCGACACAGAACAACTGAAGCAGATATATCCAACGCCGTCATGGCAAAATGCTTATGGTGATATCAAAAAAATTTTAACACCACTTGGATTTGATTGGCAGCAAGGCAGTGTCTACTTTGGGAAAGATATAAACGCGGTTCAATGCGTACTTGCTGCACAAAAGTTAAGCCAAACGTATCCTTGGTTTAAACCGTGCATTCGTGACATCAGAATGTTGCGCATTGAAGAGCTAAACGACTTAACACCTGCTCTTTAAAAAGGGGCCTTTCGGCCCCTCTTATCTTCCCCCCATGCCATAGCCCCGCGAGGGGCCTCTTGCCGGGGCCGCTTCTGCGGCCTTGGCCAGGTGGTTCTCGGGCAGCTCCATGATCTGCTCGCGGTACCGCACGGACCGCTCCAGAAGCTGGTCCTTCACGGCCTCCCACTTCTCGCCCTTGGCCGCCGCTTCTGACCAGGCAGCAGCCTTGCCGATGGTCCGCACCAGGTAGTCGTCCACGTGTCCCTCTTTGCGCTGCAGCTCCGGAGAGTGCTCGCGCATCGTCCTGGCGATGGTCGCCAGGTCGTGCTTCTTCTCGACCATGACGCACGCCAGGTACCAGTCCGCCCGGCTCCGGTCGAAATCCTTCTCCCACTTCAGCTCCATCTGAAACCAGATTTCCCGGTACCACGCGCCCAGGTCCCCGCCCCGTTCCGGTGCCGGGTGCTCGCGGATCTGCGCCCGCACCTCGCGGTCGCGGTCCACGGCATGGGACCGTGCAGCCTCTTCCACGACCTCGGCGGCACGCTTGGCCGGCTTCCCGTTGTAGGCGTCCAGGGTCACGAACGGGCTCTGCCCCTGGCGGTTCACGTGCTGCGGCTTGCGGTTGGTAAACCCGGCCAGCCTGCCGAAGTGGTGGTAGTCAGCGGAGTTCGGGTCCGCGCCGTACTCCCGCGCTATGTGCTTGGCCGTCCACGTCCGTGCGGCCTCGTCCATCTGCTGGCCCTTCTCGGCCAGTCTGACCCACCCCTGGTAGTTGCCGGGGGAGGTCTGGACCACGCAGGCCGGGCACAGCCCGTCCATGCGCATTTTGTCCAGGGTCGCCAGATTCACGTCGTCGATCAGGATCAACGCGGCCCGCTCTCCCCGTGCTGGCCGCACGTAGATGTCCGCGCCCTTGGCGTTCTCCCTCTTGAGCCAAGGCAGGGAGTCCATGAGCGTGGCCTTGTCCCACTCCTTGACCAGCATCCCCTTCTTGGGGTCGAGGATCCCGATCTCGAACCGCTCGCACCCCATGCCCTGCGTCTGCCGATCTACTGCCGTTTTGGCTTTGTCCCACTTGGCGCCTGCCATCCTGCCTCCTTCAGCAGCTCGACCACCTTGGCGGGGTCGAGGTTGATCTGCGGCGACAGCACCTGCACTGGTGGCCGCCAAATCACGTATGCGGTCAAGACTCCCCCCGCGATCAGGCCCGCCAGGCACGCCGTGAGAGCCGTCTGGAGCATCGAGACCCGCAACATGGCCTTGACCCTGCCCGAGGCCTCCTGCGTCGCTCTGGC
Source organism: Sulfuricellaceae bacterium (assembly GCA_050177075.1). Taxonomy (GTDB): domain Bacteria; phylum Pseudomonadota; class Gammaproteobacteria; order Burkholderiales; family UBA9220; genus UBA2239. The sequence continues at coordinate 7,274 of JBFXHL010000093.1, forward strand.
GGCGTCCAGGGCCTTCTGGGCCGCTGCTGTCCACGACGCTGCCGCCTTCTCCTGGGCCTTCAGCCATTCGGCTGCGGCCCCGGTCTGGGCCTTGGCCGCCTCCTGCGCCGAGGTCTGGGCCTGCTCCGATGCCTGGGCCGTCGCCTGGCGAAAGTCGTCCGCTATCGTGGCCAGGGCCACGGTCAATGGCTCCAGCTCCTGGGCCACTTGCTCCGCGCTCCGGGCCGCTCGTATCCTGTCCAAGATGTTGTCCATGCGTATCCTCCAGCGCCTTGGCCTGCATGGCCATGCGCTTGTTCGTCTCCTCGATCTCCATCGCCAGCTCTGCCCGGTCGGTCCGGATGCCCCGCGCTTCCATCTCGGCCAGGTGTGGCCCGAGGTGGATCTGCGGCAACCGGTCCGTGATGCCCTGGGCCTCCAAGGTGCGGTGGTCGATCCGCACGGCGTGGCCGCGCAGCTCCAGGGCGTTGTTACACATGGCCGCCCAGGTCGCCCTGGTGGATTGTAACCAATCCCCATTCTGTCCGAGTCGGGCTTTCCGCGCCCCGCCGGTCCCCGGTTCCTTTCCCTGGTTGGCGGCACGCCGGAACCACGTTTCCGGGGTCCGGTCGTACCCGTCGTGCATCCGCTCCGAGATCAGGCCATGGGCGTGCGGGTTCCCCTCTTTTTCATGCACGGTGAGCAGGTACGGCAGGCCTTGGGCATCGCAGATACTGGCCATGAACTCATGGGCCAGCCGGTGGCGTTCCGGCTCCGGCAGCTCGTGCGGCAGGGCAAACTCGACTTCGCGGAAGAGCGTCGCCTTCTGGCGCTCGTGCGTGTCCGTGGCCTCCCAGTACACCAAGGCATCGTCCGCCGCCCAAGACGGCAGGTTGCCGCTGGCGACATAGGCAAGCTCGTGGCGATTGGCCGCATACTCCTGCACCCGCAGGTTGTACGCGGCCTTGGCGCGTGCGCTCTGGCCAGCGGCCTTGCCTTTGATGACACGCCCCGCCCCGGTGCGGCCTCCGCCGCCCCTCGATCCTGCGCGGGCATGTAGGTGAAATATGGCCATGAGTCCCTTTCTTTTTGGCACCAACGGTGCCGTGTCTTCAGCCTCGCAGAGCGCACAGTTTCCCGAAGGGAAACGTCTAAGTGCGCACTACGTGGTATTCCGGAAAAACCAAAACCAGAAAATCCGCAATCCATTATTAGCCATATTGACAATCTTGAACCAGTACGTCAAGAAAAATCTGAACTCAAAACCGAAGGGGTGCAGACTATGACCAAAGCTGAAGAAAAACTTCAAAAACTGGAGCAGAAGCGTAAGGAGCTGGAAGCCAAGATCCAGCGCGAGAAGGCCCGCCTCAGCTCCGCAGCCCGCAAGGCGGACACCAGGCGCAAGGTGCTGGTCGGCGCGGCGATCATCACGGCCAACACTGCCGGGGATTCTCGCGTGCCGGACGAGCTGCTGGCCCAGGTCCTCGACGCGTACATCACGGACGCGAAGGCCCGGGCCTTCCTCGGCCTGGACGCCCCGGCCAGTGACGATTCGGGGGACACACCCGCCCCCCTCTCCGCCTTCGGCGGGGGGCAGGAAATGCGGCCTGCGGCCGCGCCCAGCTCGCCCACCCTGCCGCATCCCGGCACATTTGTGGCAACTCCAGATTCTGAAATCCTGTGATGTAGCCGGGGCTTCGGCCCCGGCGGCCCGCACACTGGGAGTCTCGATAGCGACGGCCCCGCCTCGGCGGGGCTCTCGCGTTTGGCCCTTTGACTAGATCGAAGGGCTTTCTTTTTTCATCCAACCCCATCTTTTCATCATTCCGAATTGACTACTTTTTCGTCTCTTGATATCTAGTTTATTGACTAGATAATAAGGAGGTGTCTATGGGTCATCCCACCAAGATTCAGCTTATCCAGCGCCAAACCTCGGAACAGTGGTACGTCAACTTCCCCGCCGCCCTCGCTCAGGCCATGGAGTTCGACAAAGGAGAAGTTTGGGAATGGATCGTCGAAGACAAGAATCAGCTTGTTTTAAAACGCCAGATTCCTGTCGAGTCTGCGCTCAAAAAAAAACTCCTCAAGCGCTCTTCCAAGGAAAATATGGGATCGGGCTGAGACAAGCTTTCGAACAACTCTTCGAGCGCACGCGGCCCGCATTTCGCCAACAGCGCACCTTCGAGCGAGCCAAGACGCTTGCGCTCTCGGGGCTTCTTTGTCTCGGACGCCATACGGTGGCGGGCATGCTCGCAACCTCCGGTCAGCAGTTCCAGGATTGGTCGGCAAACTATCGCGTTTTTGAGCAAGAACGCATTGATGTTCCAGCGCTATTTTCTGCTGTGATTGCAGGTGTGACCGATACACTGCCGGATGGGGCACCCATCGTGGGCGCTATCGTCGACACACTCTTCCGCAAGAAGGGGCGTCGTTTTGCGG
>JBFXHL010000094.1:0-9268 GCA_050177075.1 Sulfuricellaceae bacterium
CTGTTCAACGGCGAAGGCGGCGAATACCCCGCCACCCTCACCCACATCGGCAAGAACAACGTCACCGCGAAAACCGGCGCCTGGCTCGAGCGGGACAGCGAATCCCCCCTGGAGGTGCGCCTGGCCCAGGCGGTGTCCGCCGGGGACAAAATGGACTTCACCCTGCAGAAGGCGGTGGAGCTGGGCATTCGCGCCATTCAACCGCTGCTGGCGGAGCGCTGCGTGGTGAAACTCGTCGGCGAGCGGGCGGAAAAGCGGGCCCAGCACTGGCAGGGGGTGGTGGTTGCCGCCTGCGAACAGAGCGGGCGCAATGTCGTGCCCGCCGTCGCCCCCCTCCTGACCCTGCCCAACTGGCTGGGAGCGCAGGACGAAACCGGCCTCGGCCTGCTGCTTTCCCCCTTCGCCGAGCGCTCCCTGAGCGACCTCCCCCCGCCCGCCGGCCCGGTGACCCTGCTCATCGGCCCGGAGGGCGGCTTCAGCGACAACGAAGTGAAAATGGCCGCCTCCCGGGGGTTCATCCCGGTGCGCCTGGGCGCGCGGGTATTGCGCACGGAAACGGCGGCCCTGGCGGCCCTGGCTGCCATGCAAGCCCTGTGGGGGGACTTCTGACAGTTGCTTTCGCGGCGATTCCGCCGTAAATTCAAACCCCAAGAAACCACTTTTCAAGCCGAAACTGAACGATGCCCGCCAAGTCCCCCTCCATCGGCGCCGCTTTCATCCGCCCCGAAACCTTCCTCGACGTCTTCGTCCAGTGGTTCCGCTCCGCCACGCCCTACATCCACGCCTTCCGCGGCAAGACCTTCGTGGTGGCCTTCGGCGGCGAGGTGGTGAGCGAGGGGCAGTTCATCTCCCTGGCCCACGACCTCAACCTGCTCAACAGCCTGGGCGTGCGCCTGGTGCTGGTCCACGGCGCCCGGCCCCAGGTGGAGGAGGAGCTCACCGAGCGGGGGGCCAAGATTCAGTACGTGAACAATCTGCGGGTCACCGATCCGCAAGCCCTCACTTGCGTCAAGGAGGCCGCCGGGCTGGTGCGGGTGGAAATCGAGGCCCTGCTTTCCATGGGCTTGGCCAATTCCCCCATGGCCGGCGCCGACATCCGGGTGGCCAGCGGCAACTTCGTCACCGCCAAGCCCATGGGCGTGGTCAACGGCGTGGACCTGTTGCATACCGGCGAAGTGCGCAAGATCGACGTCACCGGCATCCGGCGGCGCCTGGAGCAGAACGACATCGTGGTTCTGTCCCCCATCGGCTACTCCCCCACCGGCGAAATCTTCAACCTGACGGTGGAGGACGTGGCCACCAGCGCCGCCATCGCCCTCGACGCGGAAAAACTCATCTTCCTCATGGACGCCGACGGCGTGCGCAACAAGAAAGGTGAACTGCTGCGGGAGCTGCCTCTGAAGGAAGCGCGCAAGCTGCTGAAAACCGACAAGGGCCAGCCCGAGGACGTGAGCATCTTCCTCCCCTGCGCCGTGCGCGCCTGCGAGAACAGCGTCGCCCGCACCCATCTGATCAGCCGCCACACCGACGGGGCGCTGCTGATGGAGCTGTTCACCCACGACGGCATCGGCACCATGGTCTCCGAGGCGCCTCTGGAAACCCTGCGCCAAGCCAGCATCGACGACGTGGGCGGCATCCTGCGTCTCCTCGAGCCCCTGGAAGCGGACGGCACCCTGGTGCGCCGCTCCCGGGAACTGCTGGAGATGGAAATCGACCGCTTCTTCGTCCTCGACCACGACGGCATCATCATCGGCTGCGCCGCCCTCTACCCCTTCCCCGAGGAAGGGGCGGCGGAACTCGCCTGCCTGGTGGTCCATCCCTCCTATCGCGACGGCGGACGGGGGGAAGACCTCCTGGAGCATGTCGAGGACGTCGCCAAGGATTCGGGCATCCAGCGTCTGTTCGTGCTCACCACCCGTACCGCCCACTGGTTTCTGGAGCGGGGATTCACCGAGGCGGCGGTGGAAGCCCTGCCGGCGAAAAAACGGGAACTGTACAACTACCAGCGGCGGTCAAAGGTTTTTGTGAAACCCCTGTTGCGGTAACATACGCAAGAATACCTAGTTCCCGGGAGGGGTTTTCATGCTTGTCCCCGCTTTTCTTCGGGGCGCCCGCCTTTCAGGCCTTGCGGGCCGCCTGCTTGCCTTGATGCTGGCGCTGAACGCCGTCGCCGCCGACCAAGGCGACCCCCCCCTGGAATTCGGTGTCTTCCCCAATCTCAGCGCCCGCACCGTCGTGGCCATCTACCAGCCCCTGCGGTCCTACCTGGAAAAACACCTCGGCCGTCCGGTCCGCATTTACACGGCTCCCACCTTCAAGGCCTTCATCGAGCGCTCCCTGAAGAAGGAGTACGACCTGATGCTGGCAGCCCCCCACTTCGCCCGCCTGGCCGAAACGGATGCCGGCTACATTCCCCTCGCCGTTTATTCCCGCGAATTGCGGGCCATTCTGGTGGTCCCCAAGGACAGCCCCTACAAATCCGTCGCCGACCTTAAGGGAAAATCCGTCGCCATTCCCGACTCCCTGGCCCTCATGTCCATGTTCGCGGTGCAGATGCTGCGGGACAACGGCCTGACCCCCGGCAAGGACGTCAGCCTTGTCAACGTCCGCGGCCACGACAACGCCGTTCTGTCGGTCATTCACGGCGAAAGCGCGGCGGCGGCAACCTCCGCCGCGCCCCTCGGACAAATGCCGGAAGACACGCAGAGCCAGGTCCGGGTTCTCGCCACCTCCGACAAGGCGCCCCACCAGGCCTTCATGGCCAGCCCCAAGCTCCCTCCCGCCGAAGTCGAGCGGCTGCGCAAACTGCTGCTGGATTTTGCCCGCACGCCGGAAGGGCGCGCCTTTCTCGAGATCAACAAGTTCGGCGGCCTGCGTCCCCTCCATAGCGGCGAACTGAAGCAACTCGATCCCTACGCCGCAGAAACCAAAAAAATCCTCGGCATTCCCTAATGACGTCCCACGCTGCCTCTCTCCGCTTCAAACTCGTCTTCGCCAGCGTGCTGGTGGAAATCGTCATGCTGTTCCTGCTGATCAGCAATAGCGTGCGCCTGATCGAGTCCCATCTGGTGGACCAAGCCAACCTGCGCCTGACGGAAGTCAAAACCCTGCTCAACGCCTCCCTCGCCGCCCCCCTTGCTTCGCGGGACTACGCCACCCTGCGGGAGATTCTGGACGAGAACCGGCGGGAAAAAGGCATCGTCTACCTGGTTCTGTTCGACGACACCGACAAGGTGGTGGCCGCCAGCGGCTGGGACCTTCAACGCCCCTTGCCGCCGGTAACCCATGACCTTGCCGCCGACGGCCAGGGCCGTTTCGATACCGCGATGCCCCTGGAATTGTCCGGCCAGCGTTACGGCACCCTGCGCTTCGGCATCTCCACCCGCTTCCTGGACGACGCCAAGCACCGCCTGATGGAGCAGAGTCTCCTGATCGCCGCCGGCGAGATCCTGTTGACGGTGGCCCTGCTGGCTTTCGTCGGCTTCTGGCTTACCCGCCATCTGTCCATCCTCACCCGGGCCAGCGAGGCCGTGGCCGCCGGCGACTTCAACGTCGACCTGCCGGTGAGCAGCCAGGACGAGGTGGGCCAGCTTACCGCCACCTTCAACGCCATGGCCGGCGCCATCCGCTCCCGCATCGACGCCCTGCAGCGCTCGGAGGAGAAGCAGCGGCACTACCTGAAGGAATCCCAGCAGGAACACGCCCGCCTCGCCGCCCTCCTCTCCGCCATGAACGTGGGCATCCTCTTCGTCTCCGCCAACGACAAGGTGCTGTACCACAACCCGGCCTTCCTGCGCATCTGGATCATCAGCGAAAAGGAAGACCTGGTCGGCAAGGAGGTGACGAAGGTGCTGGAACATTCCGCCAACGTCCTGTCCCGCCCCGACCACTTCTCCAAGCACCTGCTGCGGGTGGCCGGCACCCACGAGGTGAGCGACTCCTTCGAAATCCAGATGGCCGATGGCCGGGTGGTGACCCAGCTCACCTACCCGGTGCGGGACACGGACGGCCGCTTCATCGGCCGCCTCTGGATCTACGAGGACGTCACCCTGGAGCGCCAGACCGCCGAGCAGCTGATTTACCTCGCCGAACGAGACTCCCTCACCGGCCTCTACAACCGCCACCGCTTCCAGGAGGAACTGGAACGCATGCTGGCGGAAGCGGACCGCCGCCGCTCCAACTGCGCCTTGCTGTTCTTCGACCTGGACGAGTTCAAATCCATCAACGACACCTTCGGCCACCGGGCTGGGGACACGGTGCTGATCCGCATCGCCGGCGAGGTGGGAACCCTGGTGCGGCGCAACGAGATGTTCAGCCGCCTGGGTGGGGACGAATTCGCCGTCCTGGTCCAGGACGTCACCGAAGAAGAACTGGCCGATTTCGCCGAACGCATCGTCCGCGCCGTGTCCCAGATTCCCTTCAGCTTCGAGGGCCAGAACCTGCGCCTCACCACCAGCGTCGGCATCGCCCTTTATCCCCTCCACGCCAACAACACCGAAGACCTGGTGGCCCACGCCGACACCGCCATGTACCAGGCCAAGGAATCGGGCAAGAACACCTGGCGCATCTATCGCCCCGACCTGGACACCTCCCGTGCCATGGTCACCCGCCTATCCTGGAACGACCGCCTGTCCCACGCCCTGGAGAATGACCTGATGCGCCTGCACTTCCAGGGCGTCTACCGGGCCGCGGACAGCTCCCTGTCCCATCTGGAGGCTCTGGTGCGCATGGCGGACAAGGATAACCCCGAGCACATCATCATGCCCGGCCACTTCATTCCCTTCGCCGAGAAGAGCGGCAAGATCCGCGACATCGACCGCTGGGTGATCCGCGCCTCCATCGAACTGCTGGCCTCCTCCCCCGACAACCCGCCCATCGCGGTGAACATCTCCGGCCGTTCCTTCGACGACCCCACCCTGCCGCGCTACATCGCCGAGCAACTGGCCATCCACGGGGTGCAGCCCCGCCGGCTGCTGGTGGAACTGACCGAAACCTCCGCCGTCACAGACATGCACGACGCCCAGCGCTTCATCGAATCCCTCCACCAGACCGGCTGCACCGTGTGCCTGGACGATTTCGGCACCGGCTTCTCGTCCTTTGCCTACCTCAAGCACCTGGACGCCGACATTCTCAAGATCGACGGCCTGTTCATCCGCAACCTGCCCAACGACCACGACAACCAGGTGTTCGTCAAAGCCATCGTCGACGTGGCGCGGGGCATGAACAAGGTCACGGTGGCGGAATTCGTCGAGGACGAGGACATCCTGGCGATGCTGAAGGATTTCGGCATCGACTTGGTGCAGGGCTATCACCTCGATACGCCCCGGGCCAACCACCCGGCCCTCGATGTCCCCGAACCGGCCTGAGCGCGGTGCCTCTCCCGCCCCGGGCGCAGGGCAAGGAAAAGGCCTTGACGGCGGCTGACCCGGAAGCGCTGTTCCGCGACGGCAACCGCCACCTGGAGGCCGGCGATGTCCGCCAAGCCGAGGCCCGCTTCCGCGAGGCGCTGCGCCTCGCGCCGGATTTCGCCGCCGCCTGGTCCAACCTGGGCTACCTCCTCGACCAGCGTGGCGAACCGAAAGAGGCGGAAGCCTGTTACCGCCGCGCCCTGGCCCTCGACCCCCTGCAGGCGCAAACCCACCTGAACCTGGGTGCCCTGCTCGCGAGCCAGAACCGCTTTCCGGCCGCGGAAGTGGCTTACAGTCAGGCCCTGCTCGCCGACCCGCGCGCCACCGCCGCTTGGTCCAACCTGGGTGTGCTTTACGCCTGCTTGAAACGGGAGGACGAGGCCGAACAATGTTACCGCCAGGCCCTGGAACTGGACCCGGACCACGCCAGGGCGCGCTTCAACCTCAGCTACCTGCTCTTGCGCCAGGGCCGCTTCGACGAAGGATGGGCCTGCTTCGAGGCCAGGGACTGGCACGCCCCCCTGGCGGCCCCCATGACCCGCCCCCGCTGGCGGGGCGAAGCCCTCGCCGGAAAATCCCTCCTCATCCTCCACGAAGGAGGGCACGGCGACATGATCCAGTTCAGTCGTTACGTCCCTGCCCTGAAAGCCCGGGGCGCCGCCTCCATCACCCTGCTATGCCACCCGGCATTGAAAACCCTGTTCGCCACCCTGGAAGGGGTGGACGAAGTGGTGGCCTTCGACCAGGCATTTCCCGCCGAAGAATGGGATTACTGGATTCCGCTCCTGAGTCTTCCCTCCCTCGCCAAGACGCGCCTCGAGACCATTCCGGCCGCCATCCCCTACCTGCGTCCGGACGCCGAGCGGGTCGCCCGCTGGTCGGCGTTCCTGCCACGGGAGGGGGTGAGGGTCGGCCTGATCTGGAAAGGCAACCCCCGACACGAGAACGACGCCGACCGCTCCCTGCCCGCCCTGGAGTTGCTGGCCCCCCTCGGCACGGTGCCCGGCGTAAGCTTCGTCAGCCTGCAAAAAGGGGCGGGAGAAAGCGAGGCCGCCCGCCCCCCCGAGGGCTTGCGCCTCGTCGACCTCGGCTCCCGCATGACGGATTTCGCCGATGCCGCCGCCATCATGGCGGGGCTCGACCTGGTCATCAGCGTCGACACGGCCATGGCCCACCTGGCCGGCGCCCTGGGCAAGCCATGCTGGCTGCTGCTGCCGGATTTCAAGACGGATTGGCGCTGGCTAAAGGAGCGGACCGATTCGCCGTGGTATCCCGGCACCCTGCGGCTGTTCCGCCAAAAAACCCGGGGGGACTGGACGACGGTAATCGCCGAGGCGCGCGCCGCCCTGGAGGGCCTTGCGCAGCAGTGAGCGCTACGCCACCCGCAAGGGCGGCTCGTCCAGCAGCGCCGCCTGCTCCCGCAAAGCCAGAACCTGATCCTGCCAGTAGCGCTGGGTATTGAACCAGGGGAAATGGGCCGGAAAGGCCGGGTCGTCCCAGCGCCGCGCCAGCCAGGCGGAATAATGCAGCAGGCGCAGGGCGCGCAGGGCTTCCAGCAAGTGCAGCTCCGCCGGATCGAACTCGTGGAACTCCTCGTAGCCCTCGAGGAAATCCAACAACTGGCCGGTCATCGCTGCCCGGTCGCCGGAGAGCAGCATCCACATATCCTGCAGCGCCGGCCCCATGCGGCAGTCGTCGAAGTCCACGAAATGGGGCCCCGCCTCGCTCCACAGCACGTTGCCGGGGTGGCAGTCGCCGTGGAGGCGGATCGGCCGCACCTTCCCCGCCCGGGCGTAGGCCGCCCGCACCCGCCGCAGCACGTCCTCCGCCACGCTGCGGTAGGCGGGCTCCAGGTCGGGGGGAATGAAGCCGTTTTCGAGCAGGAAAGCCAGGGATTCCTCCCCGAAGGACTCCACCGTCAGCGCCGGGCGGTGGCGGAAGGGCGCCACCGCGCCAAGGGCGTGGATGCGGCCGATGAAGCGCCCCATCCAGCGCAGGGTGTCGGGGTCGTCCAGTTCCGGCGCCCGGCCGGAGCGCTTCGGATAGAGGGCGAAACGAAAATCCCGGAACCGGAACAGGGTGCCGCCGTCCACCGCCAAGGGCGCCACCACCGGGATTTCCAGCTCCTGAAGCCGGCGGGTGAAATCGTGCTCCTCGGCAATCGCCTCGTCGGACCAGCGACGCGGGCGATAGAACTTGGCCACCAGGGGCGCGCCCTCCTCGAGGCCCACCTGATAGACCCGGTTTTCGTAGCTGTTGAGGGCCAGCAGGCGGCCGTCGCAACGGTAGCCAAGGCTTTCCACCGCGTCCAGGACGGTGTCGGGGGTAAGGCTCTGATAAGGGTGGACGGTATCCATGGCCAGGGATTATACCCCTGGGGGCCGCCGTCCCCGTCAGTCGAAGTTCGGACGAGGGAGGGCGATGTGGTAGCCCTGGACGAAATCCACGCCCATGTCCCGGACCATGTCGAGAATTTCCGCCGACTCGACGAACTCGGCGATGGTGAGGATCCCCAGGTCCTGGCACAGGCGGGTGAGGTTCTTCACCAGGGAGCGGTCCACCCGGGAGTGGACGATGTTGCGCACAAAAGCGCCGTCGATCTTGACGTACTCGAAGTGCAGCTCCCGCAGGTAGTGGAAGGAGTTGTAGCCGCTGCCGAAATCGTCGAGGGCGAAGGCGAAGCCCTTTTCCCGCAACTCGGAGAGGAAACGGCGCATGTTGGTCATGTCGCCGATGGCTTCCCGCTCGAGAATTTCGAACACCACCCGTTCCGCCGGCACGCCGAGGCGGCGGCAGGTTTCCTCCGCGTAGTTGAGGATGCCGCGACTCTGGATGGCCTGGGCGGACAGGTTAATGAACAGCCGCGCGGCGCCGTCCGGGCTGTCCAGGCGCTGCTTCTTGGCCGCCAGGGCCTGGGCCACCATGGATTGGTCCAGCTCCCAGCCGAAACCGTATTTCTCCACGATATCGATGAACATGGCGGCGGAGATGATTTGCCCATCCTCCTCCCGCAGCCGGGCCAGGACCTCGTGGGCGTGCAGGCTGCCGTCCCGGGTGCTGACGATGCGGTGGAAATAGGGCACCAGCCGTCCGTCCTCGAGGGCGGTCCGCAGGCGCTCGCCGTGGGAACGGGTGCGACGGGACAGCTCCAGGCTTTGGGACAGGGCCTCGGCCATGCTGACCTTGTCCTTGCCCTGCTCCTTGGCCTGATAAAGGGCGATGTCCACCCCGGACAGCAGGTCCTCCCGGCTCTCGGCATCGTCGGGATAGCACACCATGCCGATGGACAGGGTGACATGAAAACTTTCCCCGCCGGGGCCGTAGAAACGGGCTTCCCGCACGGCGTTGCGGATGGCCTCGGCCACCGCCATGCCCCCTTCGCGCTGGGTTTCCGGCAGGAGAATGGCGAATTCGTCCCCGCCCAGCCGGCTGACGACATCCCCCTTGCGCAGGTGGTTCCGCAGGATGCCCCCCAGTTCCTTCAGCACTTCGTCGCCACAGGGATGGCCGAAGGAGTCGTTGATGTCCTTGAAGTTGTCCAGGTCCAGGGACAGGGCGACGAAGGGGTGCTGGTGACGGGCCGAGCGCTCGATTTCGTCGGACAGCACGTCGTTGAAATGACGCCGGTTGTGCAGCCCCGTGAGGGGGTCGTGGACGGAATAGTATTCCAGCTCGGCCATGGTGCGGGTGAGGGCCTTGCTCGACCCCACCACCATCACCATCACCGCCAGGATGGCACGGACGATCTCCCGCTCCCGCGCCCCCATCTGTTCCGACGAGGCGTAGCCGACGCCGAGGACCCCCACCCGGTTGGGCAGGGTCTCCGGCACCGCCACCGTGAGCAGGTCCACACCGTCCAG
>JBFXHL010000095.1:0-9244 GCA_050177075.1 Sulfuricellaceae bacterium
ACGCTCTTCCGATCTTGGTGAGGTTGAGGTCCAGCTGCTGGCTCTCCCCACCATTCTTGCTGCCGCAGCTGCGTGCGTTCTCGATCTTGGCCAGGTACTCGGGGGTCATGTCGCCGGTGATGTACTTGCCGTCGAAACAGGAGCAGTCGAAGGACTGGATTTCGCCGTTTCCCATTTTCACCGCTTTGATCAGGGCATCCAGGTCCTGGTAGACCACGGCGTCGGCGCCGATCTCCTTGGCGATTTCCTCGTCGCTGCGGCCGGTGGCCAGCAGCTCGGCCCGGGTCGGCATGTCGATGCCGTAGACGTTGGGGTAGCGCACCGGCGGCGCGGCGGAGGCGAAAATCACCTTCTTCGCCCCGGAATCCCGCGCCATCTGGACGATTTCCCGGCTGGTGGTGCCGCGCACGATGGAGTCGTCCACCAGCAGCACGTTCTTGTCCTTGAATTCGATGCCGATGGCGTTGAGCTTCTGGCGCACGGATTTCTTGCGCAGGGCCTGGCCGGGCATGATGAAGGTGCGGCCGATGTAGCGGTTCTTGATGAACCCCTCCCGGTAGGGCACGCCGAGCTTGTTGGCGAGCTGCAGGGCGCTGGGCCGGCTGGTATCGGGAATGGGGATGACCACGTCGATCTTCTCGTCGGGCAGCAGGCGCATCACCTTGTCGGCGAGGAACTCGCCCATGTGAAGGCGGGTTTCGTAGACGGAAACGCCGTCGATGACGGAATCGGGGCGGGCCAGATAGACGTACTCGAAAATGCACGGATTGAGGGAGGGATTCTCCGCGCACTGGCGGCTGGAGAGCCGCCCCTCCATGTCGATGAACACCGCCTCGCCGGGCGCCACGTCGCGCACCCGCTCGAAACCGAGGGTATCCAGGGCCACGCTCTCGGAGGCCACCAGGTACTCGTGGCCGTTGGGCGTGTCGCAACGCCCCACCACCAGAGGGCGGATGCCGTGGGGATCGCGGAAGGCCAGCAGGCCGTAGCCGGCGATCATCGCCACCACGGCGTAGGCGCCGCGGCAGCGGCGATGCACGCCGGCCACGGCGGCGAAAACCGCCGCCTCGTCCAGGCGGAAGTTGGCGACGTTCTCCTGCAGCTCGTGGGCCAGGACGTTGAGCAGCACCTCGGAGTCGGAACCGGTGTTGACGTGGCGCAGGTCCTGGCGGAACAGGTCCTGCTGCAGCTGCTCGGTATTGGTGAGGTTGCCGTTGTGGGCCAGGACGATGCCGAAGGGCGAGTTGACGTAGAAAGGCTGGGCTTCGGCGGAGGAAGCAGCGCAGCCGGCGGTGGGATAACGCACGTGGGCGATGCCCATGTTGCCCGTCAGGTTGCGCATGTCCCGGGTGCGGAACACGTCCCGCACCAAGCCCATGTTCTTGTGCATGTGGAAGGTATTGCCCTCGGCGGTGCAGATGCCCGCTGCGTCCTGGCCGCGGTGCTGAAGCACCTGCATGCCGTCGTACAACAACTGGTTCACCGGGCCCTTCGCCACAACCCCCAATATCCCGCACATATTCCGCTCACACTCAGGTCAAAAGAAAATCCATCCGGCGCCCCGTCAGTCGAAACGGATGCGCCGCGCAAAATCCGGCGGCAGCCACGCCTTCAGGTTCGTCACCATCGCCTCCAGGGGCGGGCTGAACATGGCGTTCTGCCAGGCGGGCTGACGAGGCAGGGTGGTCATTCCCCCCAGCATCACCAGCACGCAGACCACCAGCACGCCTCGCGCCAGGCCGAACACCGCGCCCAATCCCTTGTCCAGGGGAGCCAGGCCCAGGGTGCTCACCAGTTCGGCGGCGGCGATGGCCACCAGGCTCATCAGCAGCAGGGAGGCGAAAAACAACCCCGCGAAGGCCGCCAGCAGGCGAACCGTCTCGCCCGGCACGTCCTTGGGCAGCATCTGCGCCACATCCGGGCCGAAAGTGCTGGCGATCCAGAACGCCACCACCCAGGACAACAGGGCCAGCACTTCCTTCACCACGCCCCGCAGCACGCTCAGCAACACGGAAATGCCGATGACCGCCAAGACTGCGTAGTCGAATACTGTCATGCTTGAATGCGCTCCCGGAGGCTCACTCCGTCAGAACGTCTACTTGGGGACAACCTTGCCATCAAGGCCGAGCTGCTTGATCTTGGCCAGCGCCTTGTCCGCCTCCTCGCGGCTGGCATAGGGGCCCGCCCGCACCCGCGTCCGTTCGCCGGCCGCGGTTTTCAGGGTGTCGGTGTAGGCCTTGATATGGTTGGCGCTCAACTTGGTCTGCAGCTGTTTGGCATTCTCGGCGTTGGAGAAGGCCCCCAGTTGCACGACATAAGCACCGGCCTGGGGCTTCGTCTCCTTGTCCGTCTTGGCCGCCTTCGGTTCCTCGGCGGGTTTCTTCTCCGCGACCTTGGCCGGAGCCTTTTCCGCCGCCTTCTCGGGCGCTTTCGGCGCTTCCTTGGCAACGGGTTTTTCCACCGGTTTCACCGGGGCTTTCTCGACAGGCTTTTCGGTGGGTTTATCGACAGGCTTCGCCACCGGATTTTCCGCCGCTTCGGCGGGTTTTTCGACTGCCGCCGCGACGGGGGGCTTCGGCGCCTCGGCAACGGGAGGAGTGGTGGATTGAGGCACGGCCGGCACGACCCGGGAAGCGAAACCGCTGTCGTCCTGTTTGGGAATATCGATGGCAATATCCTGGGTGCCGGCGGGCTTGGGTTTGCTGTCCAGCACCATCGGCAAGACGGCGGAGACCAACAGGACCAGGGCGATGGCCCCCACCAAACGGCGGCGGGCCTTGCCACGCAATTGAATTTCTTCGTCGCTAAGAGATTGAGCCATGTTCTGTCACCCCGGCACGCAGAGCCAGGACCGCCGCCGCCGTGTAAAAGGAGCCGAAGGCGGCTATTCTATCACCTTCCCCCGCCAGTTCACAGGCACGCCGATAGGCCTCCGCCACGGAGCCGCAGAGCTCAACGGGCGCCCGCCCCCCCGTTTTCGCCAGCGCCTCGGCCAAGGCCTCGGCGGGCGCGCCCCGGGGAACATCCAGCCCCGCCACCAGCCAGTGGTCCACCTGCCCTTGCAGCGCCGCCGCCACGCCGCCAATGTCCTTGTCCCCCAGCATGGCGAAAACGGCCAAGGTCCTGCCCGCGCCCCTCTCCTTCCGCAGATTGTCCGCCAGGGCGGCGGCGGACTGGGGATTGTGGGCCACGTCGACGATGCACGGCGGCTTTCCCGGCAAAACCTGGAAGCGCCCCGCCACCCGGGCCGCTCTCAGCCCTTCGGCAATGGCGCCCTCCCCCACCGGCAAGCGCTCGGCCAACGCATCCAGGGCCGCCAGGGCCGCCGCCCCGTTGTTCAACTGGAAAGACCCCGCCAGCGCGGGTCGGGGCAGCCCCTTGCGCCGGGCTGCCGGGCTGGCGTAATCCCAGGCTCCGCCATCGCCCTGGTAGGAAAACTCGCGGCCGATGCGCCACAGCTTGGCGCCGATGGCCTCGGCATGCCGCACAAGGCTGGCCGGCGGATCGGGATCGGCGCAGACGGCGGGCCGGCCGGCACGGTAAATGCCCGCTTTCTCGAAGCCGATGCTTTCCCGGTCGTCCCCCAGGTAGTCGGTGTGGTCGATGGCCACCCCGGTGACCACGGCGCAGTCGGGGTCGAAGACGTTCACCGCGTCCAGTCGCCCTCCCAGGCCCACCTCCAGCACGGCGACGTCCACGCCCTGTTGCATGAAGTGCCACATGGCCGCCAGGGTACCGAACTCAAAATAGGTCAGGGCGGTCTTCCCCCTCGCCGCCTCCACCGCCGCGAAGGCACGGCACAGGGCATCATCGTCAGCCTCCCGGCCGGCGACGCGGACCCGCTCGTTGTAGCGCAGCAAATGAGGGGAAGTATAGAGGCCGACGCGGTAGCCGGCGGCGGCAAAAATGGCCTCCAGGAAGGCGCAGGTGGAACCCTTGCCGTTGGTGCCACCGACGGTGACGAGAGGGAAAGCGGGCACCAGCCCCAAGCGGGATTTCACCGCCGCGACCCGCTCCAGGCCGAGGTCGATGGTCTTGGGGTGGAGGCCTTCCAGGTAGGAAAGCCAGCCCGCCAGGGTATCAGGCATTGGCGGGCGGCAGGCCCATCATCATGGCGAGGAGGTTGGCGAGACGGTCGCGCATCTCGCGGCGGTCGATGATCAGGTCCACGGCGCCGTGCTCCACGAGGAATTCCGCCCGCTGGAAGCCTTCGGGCAGGGTCTCCCGCACCGTCTGCTCGATCACCCGGGGACCGGCGAAACCGATCAGGGCGTTGGGTTCGGCGACGATCACGTCACCCAGCATGGCGAAGCTGGCCGATACGCCGCCCATGGTGGGATCGGTGAGGACGGAAATGAAGGGCAGCCTGGCCTCGGACAGCTTGGTCAGGGCGGCGCTGGTCTTGGCCATCTGCATCAGGGAGTTGAGGCCTTCCTGCATCCGCGCGCCGCCGCTGGCGGAGAAGCAGATGAAGGGGGCGTGGTGCTCCAGGCTCTGCTGTACGCCGCGCACGAAGCGTTCCCCCACCACCGACCCCATGGAGCCGCCCATGAAGCTGAATTCGAAAGCCGCCGCCACCACCGGGATGGTCTTGATGGCGCCCTGCATCACCACCAGGGCGTCGGTTTCGCCAGTCTGCTTGCGGGCGTCGGTCAGGCGGTCGGGATAGCGCTTGCTGTCCTTGAACTTGAGACTGTCCGTGGGCTGCACCTCGGCGCCGATCTCGAAACGGCCTTCCGGGTCCAGCAGGAAATCGAGGCGGGTGCGGGCGTTGATGCGGTGATGGTGACCGCACTTGGGACAGACCTCGAGGTTCTTCTCCAGGTCGGCGCGGTACAGCACCGCCACGCAGGTCGGGCACTTGGACCACAGTCCCTCGGGGACGGCTTTCTTGGCGCCCCCTTCGGTCTTGCGCTGAATCTTGGGCGGCAGCAGTTTCTGGAACCAGCTCATGGGCGTCTCTCCCTATCGTTCTGTCGTTATGCGGCTTCGTCGATGGCCTGCCGGAACCCGGCGACCAGGGCGGCCAGTTTGTTTTGCAATTCGGAAACCTTGGCGCCCTCGATTTCCTGCACGATGCGGCTGCCGATCACCACCGCGTCGGCGAAAGCCGCCACGGCCTGGGCGGAGGCTGCATCGCGAATGCCGAAGCCCACCCCCACCGGCAACGGCAGGGCAGCCTTGAGCTTGGCCACGTTGCGCTCCACTTCGGCGGTGTCGATGTTGGCGGCGCCGGTGACCCCTTTCAGGGACACGTAATAGACGAAGCCCCGGGCCAGCTTGGCCACCTGGGCGATGCGTTCCTCGGAGGAGGTGGGCGCCAGGAGGTAGATCGGCGCCAGGTTCCTGGCGTGCAGCGCTTCGGCGAAATCGGCGCTTTCCTCCGGCGGATAGTCCACCACCAGCACCCCGTCCACGCCGGCGGCGGAGGCGCGGTCAGCGAAGCTCGCCACGCCCATGGCCTCGATGGGATTGGCGTAGCCCATCAGTACCACCGGGGTGTCGGCGTTCTTCTTGCGGAATTCGCTCACCATCTCCAGCGCCATGGAAAGGCTCACGCCGTGGGCCAGGGCCCGCTCGGAAGCCCGCTGGATGGTGGGGCCGTCGGCCATGGGGTCGGAGAACGGCACGCCAAGCTCGATCACGTCCGCCCCGGACTCCACCAGGGTGTGCATGAGAGGCACGGTATGCTTGGGCGACGGGTCGCCGGCGGTAATGAAGGGAATCAGGGCCTTGCGCCCCTCCTGTTTCAGCCTGCTAAAGGTTTGGTCAAACCGGCTCATCAATTATTCTTCCGCAAAATAATCCGAATCGAGGCGCTTGATTTCGTAGCTCGTAACCATCGAAACGCCCAGATTAAAATCCATCATCAGGTCGGACAACATGGGGCCATCGATCAGTACGATCTTGCTATCCACCTGGGCAGCATAGGCTCTGGCCTCCTTGGTATAGCCGGAGGTCGTGATAAAAACCCCTTTTTTGGCCTTATGCCCAGCCAGGGCACCCACAAATTTTTGAATTTCGGGACGGCCCACGTCCCCTTCCCACCGCTTGGCCTGAATATAAATCACGTCCAAGCCCAACCGGTCCTCCTTGATGATGCCGTCAATACCGCCGTCGCCGCTCTTGCCGACAACCTGCCCGGCGTCTTCGCGGGTGCCACCGTAACCCATCTTGAGCAGCAATTCCACCACCACCCGCTCAAAGAAAGCAGAAGAAGCCGATTTGATCTGTTGCAGCACATCCGCCGCCAACGCGGCACGTAACTGCTTATAACCCGCCTCCAACAACTCTTCCGGGGTGGCCTCGGTTGGCCTCGCCAGTTCCTGAATGGCTCCCTCCCGCTTGCTCCCTTCCCGGAAAGCCACATATTCGGGAAACTGCTCCAAATATTTCATGTCCACCCTGGCCGGGTTTTTCTGTAAAACCTCATGGCCGCGGGGAGTGATGCGGAATATGCCTCGACCGGTAATTTCCAACAGTCCGGCCTGCTTGAGATGGCTCTTTGCCCAACCGACCCGGTTATCAAACTTGCTTTGGCGCCCCGTCGGCAGCAACTCTGCCAACTCCTCGGCTGACAGCCCAAATTCCTTGGCAAGCGCGGGAACCGCATCGCGTTTGCTATGTTCCTTCCCATCCGCGCAATGGCGGAGGAGAGGCAACATCAAGGTTTGAAAATCTGGAACCGGCATCAGCTAAACGTTCATGCATACATCAAACGGTGGCCCTTGGGCTGGGGCACCGGGTTGCCATGCTCGGCAGCGGTTTTCACCCACAGGGCGATGGCGTCCTTGGCGTTGGCCAGGGCGGCTTCTTGTGAATCACCGTGAGCCAGGCAGCCCGGCAGTTCAGGGACCTCGGCGATGAATACGCCGTCGTCGTCGCTCCAGTAAATGATGATTTCGTATCTGTCGATCATGCGTCACCTCCGAGGCGATATTTCAGGATCACCGCCCTCACTTGCCTTACCTGGTAAGGCTTGGCCTTGCCACCGTCCCGTTGCAGGTTGATCAGTTCGTCAACACCTACCCTACGAAAAACATTATGGCTGCCCCGAGTCCTTTTTTCGAACCCCAGATGCTCCAGCAAGCCGCACAACTCATCGAAGCCGATATTACTGTCGGACAGGCCGCGCAGAATCTGAAACAGCAGCTTGTCGTATTTCCCCATCCTAGAGTTTGATGCCGACCAGGTCGGCCACGGTGGCCATGTCCTTGTCGCCACGACCGGAGAGGTTGACCAGCAGCACCTTGTCCTTGGACATCGTCGGCGCCAGCTTGGCGGCATAGGCCAGGGCGTGGCTGGATTCCAGGGCCGGGATGATGCCTTCCAGGTGGCACAGGTCGTGGAAAGCGCGCAGGGCCTCGTCGTCGTTCACCGTGACGTACTCGGCGCGACCGATATCCTTGAGGTAGCTGTGCTCGGGGCCCACGCCGGGGTAGTCGAGGCCGGCGGAGATGGAATGGGTTTCGATGATCTGGCCGTTCTCGTCCTGCATCAGGTAGGAGCGGGCGCCGTGGAGCACGCCGGGCCTACCGGCGTTGAGGGGGGCGGAATGCTTGCCGCTGTCGACGCCTAAGCCGCCGGCCTCGACGCCGATCAGACGCACATCTTCATACGGAATGTAGGGGTGGAACAGGCCGATGGCGTTGGAACCGCCGCCGACGCAGGCGATCACGGCATCCGGCTGGCGGCCGGCCATTTCCGGCATCTGCTCGATGGCTTCCTTGCCGATCACGGTCTGGAAGTCCCGCACCAGCATGGGATAGGGATGGGGGCCGGCGGCGGTGCCGAGGACGTAGAAGGTGTTCTCGATGTTGGTCACCCAGTCCCGCATGGCCTCGTTCAAGGCGTCCTTGAGGGTCTTGGAGCCGGACTCCACCGGCACCACGGTGGCGCCCAGGAGCTTCATGCGGTAGACGTTGGCCGCCTGGCGCTTGACGTCCACGGCGCCCATGTAGACCACGCATTCCATGCCGTAGCGGGCGGCCACGGTGGCGGTGGCCACGCCGTGCATGCCGGCGCCGGTTTCGGCGATGACCCGCTTCTTGCCCATGTAGCGGGCGAGCAGGGCCTGGCCGATGGTGTTGTTCACCTTGTGGGCGCCGGTGTGGTTGAGGTCTTCGCGCTTGAGGTAAATCTGGGCGCCGTTCAGGTGTTCGGACCAGCGCCTGGCATGGTAGATGGGGCTGGGGCGGCCCACGTAATGCTTGAGCTCGTTGCGGAACTCGGCCATGAATGCGGGATCGTTGCGGCAGGTTTCGTAGGCCTGTGTCAACTCATCCAGGGCGCCCATCAGGGTTTCCGCCACGAAAACACCGCCGTAGGGGCCGAAATGGCCACGTCGGTCCGGCTGGTCATACTGTTGCATTGCGCACTCCTTGCACGAACGCGGCGATCTTCGCCGCATCCTTGATGCCCTTCAGGGTAGTGATTCCGTCGTCCGCCTCGACGCCGCTGGAGACGTCCACCGCCCAGGGCTTTACCCGTTCCACGGCCTGTTGCACGTTGGCGGGGTCGAGCCCGCCGGACAGCACCACCGGCAGGGGCAGGTTGCCGGGGATCAGGCTCCAGTCGAAGGACAGGCCGGTGCCGCCGGGGATTCCCTCGACGAAGGCGTCCAGCAGCAGACCCCGGGCACCGGCATAGCGGGCTGCGTATTGTACCAAATCCACCCCCGGTTTGACCCTAACCGCCTTGAGGTAAGGCTGGCCGAAGGATGCGCAGTATTCCGGCTCCTCGTCGCCGTGGAACTGGAGCAGGTCCAGGGGCGCCACGGCCAGGGTCGCCCGCACCTCCTCCGGGCTGGCGTTCACGAACAGGCCGACGCTGGTGACGAAGGGCGGCAGCGCCCGCAGCAACTCCGCCGCTCGCTCCGGCGTGACGAAACGGGGGCTTTTCGGATAGAACACCAGGCCGATGGCGTCCGCCCCCAGGCGGGCGGCGGCGAGCAGGTCTTCTTCGCGGGTGATGCCGCAGATTTTGATGCGGGTCATGAGCTTGATGACGGGAAATCGAGAAAAAGCCGGAGGCGAAACTATACCTCAAAACGCCGGCAGCCCCCACTTCGGATCGTAGCCGACGCCGGCGAGATACAGCCCGTCGGGAGAAAAGGTCGGCGCGGCCAGACGGCGGTCCCGGCTGGCCAGCAGCTGGCCGATCCATTCCGGCGGGTATTTGCCCTTGCCCACGTAGACGAGGCAGCCGACGATATTGCGCACCATGTGGTGGAGAAAAGCGCTGG
>JBFXHL010000096.1:0-9209 GCA_050177075.1 Sulfuricellaceae bacterium
CAGGGCTTCGCGGTCTTCGGGCACCTGGCCGCCGTGCTCGCGCAGGAGGATGGCGCAAGTGGCGATGAGGTGCTTGGCCTTGCTGCGGTAGAGGCCGATGGTCTTGATGTATTCCTCTAGGCCGGCTTGGCCGAGGGCAAGGATTTTTTCCGGGGTATTGGCGACGGGGAAGAGCTTTGCCGTGGCCAGATTGACGCCTTTGTCGGTAGCCTGGGCGGACAGCAACACGGCAACCAGCAACTCAAAAGGCGTGCGGTAGTGAAGTTCGGTCGTGGGCTGGGGATTGGTGGCCGCCAAACGTTGGAAAATTTCACGGCGTTTTTGGGCGTTCATCGGCCTGCATTATGCCAGATGTTGCCGGGGTTTGGGCGTTGGTCCGGGATGAGTGGCATGCCCACCCCTCGGGCGGGCATGCCTCGCCCACGATGGTCAGGAGGCCTGTTGGGATACCGCGCAACCCACGGCGACCGCCTGCTTCTTGCGGGAATTGCGCTCGTCGAGCCAATTCTTGCCGGCGATCATCAGGCCTAGGCCGAAAAAGGCGCCGGGCGGCAGAATGGCCAGCAGAAAGCCAGGGTAGTCGGCGGGAGCGAGATGGATGACCATGGACTTGGCTCCTTCTCCCAGGGCCAGTTCGATACCGCTGAACAGCGTGCCCTTGCCGAATATCTCCCGCAGCGCGCCTAGGCCGCCCAGGGTGAGGGCGAGGCCGAGGCCGACCATCAGGCCATCCACCATGGAGGGAAAGACGGCATTCTTGGAGGCGAAGGTTTCGGCGCGTCCGAGCACGGTGCAGTTCACCACGATCAGGGGGACGAAAATGCCCAGTACGACGTAAAGGGCTTGCATGTAGGCGTTCATGACCAGTTGGATGATGGTCACCAGCACCGAGATGATGATAATGTAGACCGGAATGCGAGCCTCCTGGGGCACCCAGCTGCGCACGACGGAAACGGCCGCGTTGCTGAAGGTCATGACGAGGGCGGTGGCGAGGCCGAGGCCGAGGCCGTTGACCACCGTGGAGCTGACCGCCAGCAGGGGGCAGAGGCCCAGCAGCATGACCAGACCGGCGTTTTGACGCCACAGGCCGTTCTTGGCGATTTCGGAGTAGGATACGGTGCTCATTTTGCGGCTCCAGTGCCGGCCTCAGCCGACGGTTGGGTGGCGAACAGCTTGTCCTTGTTCTGCTCGAAATAAAGCAGGGCCTTGTGCACGGCTTTGATGACGGCCCGGGGCGTCACCGTGGCGCCGGCGACGTATTCGAACACCCCGCCGTCTTTCTTCACCTTCCATTCCTTGTCGCTCTGCTTGGCGAGGGACTTGCCGCCGAAGATGTTGATCCACTCGCTCTTGGCGATTTCGATGTAATCGCCCAGGCCGGGAGTTTCGTTGTGGGAGATCACGCGGACGCCGGCGATTTCGCCGTTGGCGTAGACGGCGATGACCAGCTTGATTTTGCCGCCGTAGCCATCGGGGGCGATCGCTTCCAGAACCGCTGCGGCTGGCTCTCCCCCCTTGCGGGCCCGGTATACGGTGGAGGGTTCGAAGGAGCCCAGTTCCGCCGTCGGGGGCAGGGTCAGGGTATCCTGCAGGATGTTGTTGTCGTAGGCCGTGGTGGGCAGGATCTGGCCGATCAGTTTCAGCTTGGCCTGTTCCTCGTTTTTGGCGATGTTGTCCTTGGTCGCGCTGAAGGTAAAGGCCAGCAGCGCCGTGCCGATGACGGCGAAAATCAGCAGGCTGAGCGCGGTGCGCAGCGTGGTTTGGAGGGAAAGGGGCAGGGCGCTCACCGGGAAGCCTCCTCTTGTTTCACATGGCCAAAGACGCGGGGCTGGGTATAGGCGTCGATCAGCGGGACGAAGGCGTTCATGATCAAGACGGAGAAGGCGACGCCGTCCGGGTAGCCGCCCAGGACGCGAACCACGTAGGTGAGGGCGCCGATGCCCAGGCCGAAGATGATTTTCCCTTTCGGCGTGCTGGCGGCGGTCACCGGGTCGGTGGCAATGAAGAAAGCGCCCAGCATCGTCCCGCCGGTGACAAGGTGGAACCAGGGGGCCACGTAGTGATCGGCGTCCTTGAGGTAGAAGAAGGCCGCCATCAGGAACAGCCCGCCGAGGAAGGCGATGGGGATGTGGAGGGTGATGATGCGTGCGCGCCACAGGTAGACGCCGCCCAGCAGGTACATTACCGCGATCCACACCGTGCCCTTGCCGCCGATGACGTCATAGATCGGCATCCGCAGGATTTCGCTCACCGTGTGGTGGAGGTGCAGTTGGGTCTTCAGGGTATCGAGAGGCGTGGCCATGTTGACGGCGTCCGCATCCATCCCGGCAGGCAGGGCGCCGGTCAGCATGTAGGATAGCTGGTCGGCGAAGCCGAGGTGGGCGCTGGAAAGCGCCATGGGGGCGGGCCAGTGGGTCATGTAGGCCGGGAAGGAAATCATCAGGGCGGCAAAGCCGACCATGGCCGGGTTGAATAGGTTGTTGCCAAGACCGCCGTAGAGATGTTTGGCGAAGACCACCGCAATGACGGTGCCCGTGACGATCAGCCACCAGGGCGACATGGGGGGAATGGATAGGGCAAGTAGCCAGGCGGTGAGGAGGACGCTGCCGTCGAAGACGAAGGGCTTGACCGGATAGTCGCGGATTCTGAGCATCAGCGCTTCCACCGCAACCGCCGTGATGCTGGCGATGGTCAGGCTGACGAGGATGGACGGCCCGAACGCGACGACGTAGACGACGATGCCGGGTACCAGGGCGGCCATGACCCGGAACATGGTCCGGGCGACGCCGTGGCCCTCGAAAATATGGGGTGAACTCATGGGTTTCCTCAAAAAGCTACACTGGGCAGAATCCGGTTGCGGGAGCGGTCGGCTTATGCCTCCTCGTTTACCGCTTCGCCGGATTTTGCCCGGCGTTCTTCAACAGCGGCGATTTCCGCCTGGACCGCGGGGCTCAAGTTCTCGGTGTTCTGAGGCTCGGCTTCGGCTTTCTTGGCTTTGGCCCGCTCCACGGCCGCGGCGATGGCGGCCTGCTTGGCGGCTTTTTCCTCGGCGGTTTCGCTCTTGGCGGCGGCTGCGGCAGCCGCCGCATGTTTGGCGGCTTTTTCGGCTTTCTCCCGTTCCAGGCGCTGCTGTTTCATTTCGCTGCGCTGGCGGGCCATTTCCGCGGCGCGTTTTTCGCGGTCGCGTTCCATGAGTTCGCTTTTGGCGTAACGGAAATACTGAACCAGCGGGATATTGCTGGAGCAGACATAACTGCAGCAGCCGCACTCGATGCAATCGAACACGTTATAGGCGCGAGCCTTGTCGAAGTTCTTGCCCCGAATGAACCAATGCAGTTCGTAGGGGCGCAGGTTGACCGGACAGGCCTCGGCACAGTGGGTGCAGCGGGTGCACGGCATGGCGGCGGGCTCCGGCGGAAAGAGCACATCGGAGGCGGCAATGAAGCAGTTGCTGGCTTTCTGCACGTGATAGCCGCTGTTGGGCAGTGGGGTGCCCATCATCGGGCCGCCCATGATGTAACGGTTGGTGTCCGGCAGAGGGCCGCCGGCCAGCTGGAGCAGTTCGTCGACGGAGGTGCCGATGCGGGCTTCGAAGTTGCCGGGCTGCCGGACGTTGCCAGTCACGGTGACGATGCGGGAGATCATCGGCTCGCCGAGGTTGACGGCCAGGTGCACCGAGTAGACCGTGGCGACGTTGGTGCACACCACGCCGATTTGGTACGGGCGGCCGCCAGAGGGGACTTCCTTGCCGGTGAGGATCTTGATCAGCTGCTTCTCGCCGCCGGTCGGGTAGAGGGTGGGGACGGCCACGACATCGATGTTTTTTCCCTCGGCGGCGCGGGTCATGGCGGCGATGGCTTCAGGCTTGTTGTCCTCGATGCCCACCAGAGTCTCCGCGGGCTGCAGCAGGTGCTGAAGGATTTCTATCCCTTGCGCGATCTCGTCCGCCCGTTCCCGCATCAGCAGGTCGTCGCTGGTGATCCAGGGCTCGCACTCGGCGGCGTTGATGACCAGCGTCTCCAGCTTGCCGTTTACCTGGAGCTTGATGTGGGTCGGGAACACCGCTCCCCCCAGGCCGACCACGCCGCAGTTGCGGATGTGGTCCAGCACCGCTTGGGGAGGGGCGGATTTGTAATCGATCGGGGCGTGTTCGGCCCAGCGGTCTTCGCCATCGGCCTCGATGGCCACGCACAGATCGGGCAGGCCGGAGGGGTGGGGTACCGCCATCGGTTCCACGGCCGTGACGGTGCCGGAGGTGGGGGCGTGCACGGCGGCGGAAATGAAGCCGACGGGTTCGCCGATCAGTTGACCCTTCAGGACCTTGTCGCCTGGTTGCACCAGGGGCTTGGCCGGGGCGCCCATGTGTTGGCGGAGGGAAACCACCAGATGCCGGGGAACGGGAGCCTGGGCGATGGGTTGCCGATTGGATTCGGTCTTGTGCTCGGGCGGGTGGATGCCGCCGTGGAAGGTGTACAGGGTTCTCATGCGACTTTTTTCACCTCGTAAGTCGGGTATTCCCACTTCCAGTTGCCGATATCGGTCTTGACCGGTTCCATGATGATGCACTCCTCCACCGGGCAGGCGGGCTCGCACAAACCGCACCCGGTACAGACGGCGGAGATGACGGTGTGAACCTGCTTGGTGGTGCCGATGATGGCGTCCACGGGGCAGGCTTTGATGCAGGCGGTGCAGCCGATGCAGGTTTTCTCGTCGATGGCGGCCACGGCCTTGGGAGCCGGTTTGGAGGCCTCGCCGCCAGGGGGTTCGTAGGGGACACCCACCAGATCGGCGATGGCCTGGCCGGCGCCGGGACCGCCGGGGATGCACAGGTTGGGAGCAGCTTCGCCGTTGGCGACGGCTTCCGCGTAGGGCTTGCAGCCGGGATAGCCGCATTGGCCGCACTGGGTCTGCGGCAGCAGGGCATCGATTTGTTCCACCAGGGGATTGCCTTCGACCTTGAACTTGATCGAGGCATAGCCGAGCACGACGCCCAGGACCAGGGCGATGGCGGCCATGACAATAATCGCGGTAAGCATACTCAACCTTTCCTGACGGCCATGAACGAAGGAGTAATGGCCATCATTTCACCAAACCGGAAAAACCGAGGAAGGCCAGGCTCAGCAGGCCGGCGGTAATCATGGCGATCGGCGCGCCACGGAAGTGGACCGGAATGTCGGCCGATTCCAGGCGCTCGCGCAGGGCGGCGAAGAGCACCAGGGCGAGACTGAAGCCCAGTGCGCCGCCAAGGCCGTAAACCACGGACTCGACGAAATTGTGCTTGGCGTTGATATTGAGCAGGGCCAGGCCCAGCACGGCGCAGTTGGTGGTGATCAAAGGCAGGTAGATGCCCAAGGCTTGGTACAGTACCGGGCTGCTCTTTTTGACGAACATTTCGGTGAATTGCACGATGCCGGCGATGACCACGATGAAGGCCACAGTCTGCAGATAGGAGAGCTCCGGGCCGAGCAGATATTTGTTGACCAGATAGGTGACTGCGGTGGCAAGGGTTAGAACGAAGGTAACGGCCGCGCCCATGCCGATGGAGGTTTCCACCTTCTTGGAGACGCCCATGAAGGGGCACAGGCCCAGCATTTTGGTGAGCACGATGTTGTTCACCAACACGGTGCCGACGATCATCAGCAGGTAGCTTTCCATCTTCAGTCTCGCCCGCAGGTCCTCTATAAGATATTTAAGATATCACCCAATTGCGAAGGTGAATTTTACTTTCCGTTCCCCGATTGGGCAATGACAATTCGCAATAATCCATAAGCTTACATCAAGCTTACTTACTCATTCCTTACGACAGCGAGGCGAGGGCCTCTTCCGCGGACGCCGGGGTATAACCCAAATCCGCCGCCACATGGGGCTCGGTGACTTTCCCCTGGCAGACATTAAGACCGTTGCGCAGCCCGGCGTGTTCCTGCAAAGCCTGTTTCAGCCCCTTATCCGCCAGCATCCGGACAAACGGCAGGGTGGCGTTGGTCAGCGCCTGGGTCGCGGTTCGGGCGACGGCGGCGGGCATGTTGGTGACGCAGTAGTGCACGACGCCCTCTTCTATGTAAATCGGTGCGCTATGGGTGGTGGGGCGGGAGGTTTCCGCGCATCCGCCCTGGTCGATCGCCACGTCCACCAATACCGACCCCGGACGCATGGTCTTTATGGTTTCACGGCTAAGCAATTTCGGTGCCCGTTTTCCGGGTATCAGCACGGAGCCGACGACCAGGTCCGATTCCCTCACCAGTTCGGCCAAGGCGGAAGGCTCGGAAAAACGGGTCTTGAGGCGGGGTCCGAAGAGATCGTCCAGCTGGCGCAGGCGCTCCAGATCGATGTCGGCGATGGTCACGTCGGCGCCAAGTCCCAGGGCCATGCGTGCGGCATGGGTGCCGACGTGTCCGCCGCCGATGACGGTGACGCGGGCGGGGCTTACGCCGGGAACGCCACCCAGCAAGACGCCGCTTCCCCCGTTGGCAAGCTGCAATGCGGCCGCTCCCATCTGGATGGCCAGGCGGCCGGCGACTTCCGACATGGGGGTCAGGAGGGGCAGGGCGCCGTGGCGGTCGGTAACCGTTTCGTAGGCAATGGCGACGGTTTCAGCATCCACCAGGGCCTGGGTGAGGGTCAGGTCGGGGGCGAGGTGAAGGAAACAGAACAATCCCTGTCGCTTTTTCAACAAAGAAAATTCCGTCTTCTGCGGTTCTTTGACCTTGACCACTAGCGGGCAGTCATAGATTTCCTCCGGGCCGGCAGCAACCTCGGCGCCGGCGGCGCGGTACTGGTCATCGCCGAACCCGATGCGCTCGCCGGCCCCCCGTTCGATACGGACCTGGTGGCCCGAGGCCGTCAGAAGCCGAACGCCCGCAGGGGTTATGCCGACCCGGTACTCGTGATCCTTGATTTCCTTGGGGACGCCGACCAGCATGGAACGGGCTCCTTACAATGACGCAGAATAATAGTAAACTAAAAAAGTAGGGAATAGCCAATCAAACGTGTTTATCCCAGGGCCCGGCAGACTTCGCCCACCAGTGGCGGTCCTCGGTAGATGAGACCGCTGTAGAGTTGGACCAGGCTGGCGCCGGCGCGGATTTTCTCTTCCGCGTCCAGCCCTTCGAGAATCCCGCCGACGCCGATGATCGGTATCTTGTCCTGCAGGGCGAGGGAGAGCTGCTTGACGACGGCGGTGGATTTCAGGCGCAGGGGAGCGCCGGAAAGGCCGCCCCCCTCCTCGCCGTGGGGAAGGTTTTCCACCCCCTGGCGGGAAAGGGTGGTATTGGTGGCGATGACGCCGTCGATGCGGTACTGGAGAAGCAGATCGGCGATCTGGATGATTTCCTCGGTTTCCAGGTCGGGGGCGATTTTCAGCGCCAGGGGGACGTGCTTGCCATGGGTTCGGGCGAGGCTTTCCTGCTCCCGCTTCAGGGCGTCGAGAAGGTGTTCCAGTTCGCTGGCCTGCTGGAGTTGGCGCAGGTTCTTGGTGTTGGGCGAGGAGATGTTCACCGTCACGTAGCTGGCGTAGGGGTAGACCTTGCGCAAGCCGATAAGGTAATCCTCCACCGCGTTCTCGATGGGGGTGTCGAAATTCTTGCCGATGTTGATGCCGAGAATTCCCCGGTAGCGGGAGCGCTTCACGTTTTCCACCAGGCGGTCCACGCCGTCGTTGTTGAAGCCCATGCGGTTGATGATGGCGCTTGCCTGGGGGATACGGAAGAGGCGGGGTTTGGGATTTCCCGGCTGAGGCCGGGGAGTGACGGTGCCGATTTCGAGGAAGCCGAACCCCAGGGCGGCCAAGGCATCGATATGGTCGCCGTTCTTGTCCAGACCGGCGGCCAGACCGACGGGGTTGGGGAAGGTCAGGCCCATGACGGTGCGGGGCTTGCATTCGGCTTTGTCGGCCATAAGGGGCAAGACTCCCAGGCGGTGGGCGTAATCCAGGGCCTTCAGGGTCAGGCCGTGGGCGGTTTCGGCGTCGAGGCCGAACAGGAAGGGGCGAATGAGCGCGTACATGCGCCAATTATATGTCCGACCGGCCTCCCCCATAAAGGGTGGCGATCAAGCCACCATGTGGGGACACTCGATCATTTGCTGGTAGATCAGGCTTTGCAGGATGACGCTGTCGTTGGGTTGCAAATCCTGGAACTCAACGCCGTGATGAACATAAGCAGGCTTGTCCGGGTCGGGGGTTTCATCCTCGAAGATGGCGCGGATGACGGCGTTGACGTTGAGCAAAGCGTCGATATTGTGGAGATGGACACGAAAGGTCAGGCGAATAACATCGCCTTTGTCGCCGAGGGGCTGCCGACCATCCACCAGCGCCCCCGTGGCGCTGACATTGGCGATGAGGGCGGATTTGACATTGTTGCTGCCCTGTTCATCGGTTTTCGCCACCGAACTGATGATGCGGGTTTTGACCCGCGGGGCCTTGCGAATAATCATCCCCTTCACGGTTTGGGGGAAGGAGAGGTGAAAGTACTCGAACGGCAGCTTCTGGATTTTTTCGATGGTGGTGGAAAAGCCGAAGGCGTTCTGACCCGAAAAATAGCGGATGACGACGTTCTCGTTTTCTTGCAGCGGGAGGCGCAAGCCGTTGGCGTAAGGGGGGGTGACCAAGAGGGTTTGGCCATCCAGATAACCGATCAGGCGGACGGTGAAGCGCTCCTGGGTAAGTTGGGCGGGGGGCTGGATTTGCAGCCGGTCACCGATTTTCAGCCGCATGTCGCTGAAGGTGAAAGTGCCATCGCTATTATTTGGTTTAGAAGGGGTATCGCCTGCGGCCAAAGCATCGCCGAGGTCATCCAGGCCGGGTGAAGCTTGTGTCCCACTCATGGGATGGAGGGGGCTGTTTTCCATCAGGAGTTGCAGCTGCTCTTCCGAGGCAACGACATCTCCTGCCATCATCATCAGCCGGTTTTCACTGTCGAAAACCGACCAGGGCAAGGGGCTGCCCACCACGATTTCCCCTGCTTGTACCGGAATTAGGCTCATAAAACTATCTGCGATCTGCCAAGCCAAAAAGATAATCGAATTCTAATGGATGTTTGCGTAACGTCAAGTAATAAAAGGGAAATATGCGTTCATCATGCGGTGAGTTGGTTAGTATAATTACTGATTGTCGGACCGGATTCGGTGCCGGCTGAAGGAGAGGGGTATAATGTGACTTTACGTTCACGTTGCCCAGCCATGCAGCTCTCCCTCGCTCTTCTGCAGAAATACAG
>JBFXHL010000097.1:0-9115 GCA_050177075.1 Sulfuricellaceae bacterium
TCGGCATCGATGGCTTCCTTGGCCGCGACGACGTGGTGATCAAACCGCTGCTGGATATCAAGCCACGCGGGATTGCCGGCGCTACCCTGTCCGGTGACGGCGATGTGGTGCTGGTTTTGGACATGGAAGAGTTGCTCAACATGTCCAGCAACGAAACCCGCGCGGCACTTTTCGTTTGATTGGCTTCCCCTTTCCGGCCGTGCGCGCCAGGCAAGGCGGAAAGGGGAGCTTCCCTATTTATGACTGACCAGGCATACATCGGCCGCCAGCCCATCCTGGACCGGCAGCAGAAAATCATCGGCTACGAGCTGCTTTTCCGCCACAGCGCCGAAGCTTCCAGCGCCCAGGTCATCAGCGACCTGCACGCGGGCACCAGCGTCCTCGCCAATACCCTCAGCAATATCGGCACCAACTGGCTGGTCGCCGACAAACTGGCCTTCATCAATCTTTCCAACCCCATGCTCGAGACAGACTTCATCGAGCTGCTGCCGCCGGAAAAGATCGTCCTCGAGCTCCTGGAAACCACCCAGCCCACCCCCGAACTGCTCGCCCGCTGCCGCGAACTCCGTGCCCGCGGTTTCGGGATCGCCCTCGACGATTTCGAGTATTCACCGGCCGTCGCGCCCCTTCTCGACGTGGCGCAGTACGTCAAGGTGGATATCCGCCTCACTGCCTTGGCCCAGCTGCCCCCCGCCATCCAGAAGATGGAAGCCTATCCGGTCAAGCTTTTGGCGGAAAAAGTCGAAACCCGGGCCGAGTTCGACGAATGCAAGAAACTGGGATTCCATTATTTCCAGGGCTACTATTTCGCCCGTCCGGAAACCCTTTCGGCCAAAGTCATCAACCCCGCCCACGCCCATGTGCTGGAACTGCTGAACAAAGTCCGCAACAACGCCGACCTGGCCGAGATCGACCGGCTGTTCAAGCGGGACGTGGCCTTGTCCTTCAAGCTGCTGCGCTACATCAACTCGGTGGGTTTCGGCCTCTCCTGCGAAATACAGTCCATCAAGCACGCCCTCACCATCCTCGGCTACCAGCAGCTTTACCGTTGGCTCACCCTGTTGCTGGTCACCGCGAAGGAAGACTCCACGCCCCCGGCCCTGATGAAGACAGCCATCATCCGTGGCCGCCTGACGGAGTTGCTGGGGCAGAACTACCTGGAAAAACAGGACCGGGACAACCTGTTCATCGTCGGCGTCTTCTCGCTCCTCGACGTGATGCTGGAAATGCCCATGGACAAGGTTCTCGAACAACTCAATTTGCCGGAGAACATCTGCGACGCTCTCCTCTTGCGGCAGGGCATTTACGGCCCCTTCCTCGCCCTGGCCGAGGCCTGCGAAGGAACGGACGTCGCGCAGCTGCAGCAATTGGCCGAATCCCTGCAACTGGAGCCGGATACCGTCAACAAGGCGCACCTCGACGCCCTCAAGTGGGTGGAAGAGCTGGGCATCTGAAGCTGCTTATTAATTCAATAACTTGGTTGCCGTCTCGCCCGCGGCTTCCCTATAATGCGGACCTATGACCACGGACGAGAAGACAGCGGACAGCCATCTGATCCGGATCGAAAAGCACTACGGCGATGAGGGAAGCGAGCGCTGGTGCAAGCGTCTCTCCCCCGACTTTCCCGCTGCCGCCTACTGGCTGTGCCACGAAGCCCAAATCCTGCAGGAGTTTCACAATAGCCACCCTGCCGTGGCCAAGTTCGTCTCCCTGGATTTGGACCGTCTGGCCCTCGTCATGGAAGCGCCGGGACATTTGTTGTCCCAATTGCTGAGCGTGCCGGCCGAGGGGCTCCAGCATCCCTTCCAGCGCTCCAGCGACCTAATCCGGTTGCTGAACGCGGTCTGCCAGGCCGTCGCCTCCATCCACGCCAAGGGCGTCGTCCACGGCGGACTTCGATTGGACAACATCCTCCTCGGCCTCACCGACGAGGGGCGGGTCGACTTCGCATCCGTCAAGCTGATCGACTTCGCCAATGGCCACAGCCACCGCCACCCGCTCGAAAAGCCTCCCTTTCTCGATTCCCGCCAATCCCCGGACAAATCCGGCCTGTCCGAGGCCTATCTCAAGGCACTGACCAAGGACTGGGAGCACTATGCCCGCATCTGCGGCGAAGAAGGCAGGGGCAGCTGGGACGAACTCAGCGACAAGGCCAAGCGCCGCTATGCGGAAACGCTGATTCCCTCCCTGCAGGTCAACCAGAACGACTGGCGGGTCGATCTCTACGCCCTCGGCTACTGGTTCCGCCAGCTTTCGTTGTGGCGCATCGACTATTACAGCGACGACCACCAGGAGCGCATCCCCAAGCTGCTGAAGAAGATGCAGAAACCGGTGTGGCAAGGTGGATTCAAGAGCATGGAAGCAGTCCTTCGGGAACTGGAGACCTTCGAACTCGACGCCAACTCACCCATCGTCAGCGCCAACCCCGAATTCGCCCCCCTGGAAGACCTCACCCCCCTTCCGAAGAGCGGCGCGCCGGCCGCCAGCGGCAGCGACAATGAGTTTGCGCTTCCCTCCAAAACGGTGGCCGCCAGCGGCGCCATGCCCTCCCTGGGCGGCTCCCGGCCGGCCACCGGCGCCAGCCAAGCGACCGTGGGCGAGGGCGGGAAACGCAAAAAAGCCGCCGAAAAGAATGAGCCCCTGTCCATGCCACGGGTCAACTGGAAGGCCGCCGCCATTGCCGCCGTGGCTGTCGTCTGGGTCGCCGCCTGGTTTGCCGTTTCGGGGAACAAGAAAGAAAATGCCGCGGCGGAAAAGGAACCGGAGGCGAAGGTTATTCTTCCGCCGTCCCCGTCGGATCAACCAGCAGCAAAACCCGCCGCGCCGGCGGCGTCCGACCTCCCGCCCCCCGCCGCGGAGAAACCCGTCGACACCGCCGCCGGAGCCGGCGGCGAAACCCCGCCGACCGACGCCAAGGAAGCCTTCGGCTATTACCTCAAACGGGCCAATAGCGGCGACGCGACTGCTCAGGCCAAGATCGGCCAGATGTATCGGGAAGGCCGCGGCACCGCGCAGAATTTCACCGAGGCGGTGAAGTGGTACCGCAAGGCCGCCGAGCAGGGCAACGCGGAAGGCCAGGCCCGTCTTGGCTTCATGTACATGACCGGCCTCGGGGTCAAGAAGGACGAGGCGGAGGCGGTGAAATGGCACCGCAAGTCCGCCGAACAGGGCAATGCCATCGGCCAGTACAATCTCGGCCTGATGTACCTCAACGGCAGGGGCGTGGCGGCGAACACCATCCAGGCCTACATGTGGCTCAAGCTCGCCTCGGCCCAGGACAGCGCCGCACGGGAAAAACTGCGCGCCCTGATCCCGCGCATGGGCAACGTGGACGTTCTGGAAGCGGAACGCCTGGCCGACGAGTGGCGGCACAAACATAGCGGAACGGATGACCGATGAACCCGACCCAATCGAATCTGGTCGTCCTTTTCGCCGACATCAGCAACAGCACCCGGCTCTACGAAACCCTGGGGGACCATGCCGCCCTGCAGCTCATCGACCGCTGCCTGACCACGCTCAAGGGCCTGGCGCAGAAATTCGGCGGCCGCACCGTCAAGACCATCGGCGACGAAATCATGTGTGTCTTCCCCACCGCGGAGGCAGGCCTCCAGGCCGCTTCCGAAATGCAGGTCGCCATTTCCAAGGAGCCGCCCCAAGGCAGCATCCGCCTCGCCGTGCGCATCGCCTTCCACTACGGCTTGGTGATCGAGGAAGACGGCGA
The DNA here is from genome assembly GCA_050177075.1 of Sulfuricellaceae bacterium. Taxonomy (GTDB): domain Bacteria; phylum Pseudomonadota; class Gammaproteobacteria; order Burkholderiales; family UBA9220; genus UBA2239. The sequence goes on from JBFXHL010000097.1 coordinate 3,722, forward strand.
CGTCTTCGGCGACACCGTCAACGTGGCCGCCCGCCTGGGCGACTTGGCCAAGGCGGAGCAGATCCTCACCAGCCAGCAGACGGTGGACGCTCTGCCCGCCTACTTGCGCCTCGGCATCCGCCCCGTGGGCATCCTGCCCCTCAAGGGCAAACAGGAAGACGTCCAGGTGTGCGAGGCCATCTGGCAGTTCGGCGACGACCTCACCATGATGCAGGGACGCATCCCCGCCCCGGCCAAGGCGGCGGGCAAATTCAGGCTCACCCTCGGCGACCGGGAATGGCGGCTGGACGACAGCCACGACGCCTTGACCATCGGCCGCGATGCCCACAGCGACGTGGTGGTGGCCAACAAGATGGCCTCCCGCCAGCACGCGCGCCTCGAGCGGCGGCGGGAAAAGATCGTCCTGGTGGACGTCAGCACCAACGGCACTTTCGTCACCCTCGACGGCGCGGCGGAAATGCTGGTGCGGCGCGAGGAAATGCTGCTCCATGGCAGCGGCACGCTGTGTTTCGGCCAGAGCGCCCACGATCCCGACAGCGAAGTGATGCGCTTCTCCTGCGACTGAGCCCCGCACCCCGAAAAAAACGCCGCGGCATGCCGCGGCGTTTTTGTTTGCTCCAACCCTTCGTCAGCCCCCGGTCTTGGCGGCCTTCTTGCGCTCGTGCTCCTGCAGGAAGCGCTTGCGCAGGCGGATGGACTGGGGGGTGATCTCCACCAGCTCGTCGTCGTCGATGAATTCCACCGCCGACTCCAGGGTCAGCTTGATGGGGGGAGTAAGGCGCACCGCCTCGTCGGTGCCGGAGGCGCGAATGTTGGTCAGCTTCTTGCCCTTGATGGGGTTCACCACCAGGTCGTTCTCCCGGCTATGGATGCCGATGATCATGCCCTCGTACAGCTTGTCGCCGGGGGAGACGAACATGCGGCCCCGGTCCTCCAGGTTCCACAGGGCATAGGCCACGGCCTCGCCGTGCTCCTGGGAGATCAGCACGCCGTTGCGGCGGCCGGGGATGTCCGGCCGCACCGGGCCGTACTCGTCGAACACATGGGCCATGATGCCGGTGCCCCGGGTGAGGGTGAGGAATTCGCTCTGGAAGCCGATCAGGCCCCGGGCGGGAATGCGGTATTCCAGGCGGGTGCGGCCGTTGCCGTCCGGCTGCATGTCCTGCAGGTCGCCGCGGCGGCGGCCCAGTTCTTCCATCACCGCGCCCTGATGGGCGTCTTCCACGTCCACGGTGAGCATCTCGTAGGGCTCGCACTTCACCCCGTCGATGTCCTTCATCACCACCCGGGGCTTGCCCACGGCCAGCTCGTAGCCCTCGCGGCGCATGTTTTCGAGCAGGATGGTGAGGTGCAGTTCGCCCCGGCCCGAAACCAGGAACACGTCGGCGTCGGAAGTATCTTCCACCCGCAGGGCCACGTTGGTCAGCAACTCCTTCGCCAAGCGCTCGCGCAGCTGGCGGGAGGTAACGAACTTGCCCTCGGTGCCGGCCAGGGGGGAGGTGTTCACCTGGAAATTCATGGTCAGGGTGGGCTCGTCCACGGTCAGCATGGGCAGCGCCTCAGGCTTGTCCTTGTCGGTGATGGTGACGCCGATGCCGATGTCCTCGATGCCGTTGATCAGCACGATGTCGCCGGCTTCCGCCTCGTCCACCAGCACCCGCTCCAGGCCCTTGAAGCCCAGCACCTGGTTGACGCGGCCGTTCTTGGGGGTAGCCCCAGGACCAGCCATCACCGCCACGGCCTGGCCGGGCTTGATGCGGCCATTCTTGATGCGGCCCACGCCGATGCGGCCGACGAAGCTGTTGTAGTCCAGGGCGGAAATCTGCAGCTGCAGCGGCGCGTCGGGGTCGCCGGCGGGAGCGGGCACGTGCTGGATCACGGTCTCGAACAGGGCGCGCATGTTGTCGCTGGGCTGGGACAGGTCGGTGGTGGCCCAGCCATTGAGGGCGGAGGCATAGACCACGGGGAAGTCCAGCTGCTCTTCGGTAGCGCCCAGCTTGTCGAACAGGTCGAAGGTCTGGTCCACCACCCAGTCGGGACGGCCGCCGGGACGGTCCACCTTGTTCACCACCACGATGGGCTTCAGGCCCTGGGCCAGGGCCTTCTTGGTGACGAAGCGGGTCTGGGGCATGGGGCCTTCCACCGCGTCCACCAGCAGCAGCACGCCGTCCACCATGGACAGCACGCGTTCCACCTCGCCGCCGAAGTCGGCGTGTCCCGGGGTGTCGACGATGTTGATGCGGGTGCCTTCGTATTCCACGGCGGTGTTCTTGGCCAGGATGGTGATGCCCCGCTCCTTTTCCAGGTCGTTGCTGTCCATCACCCGTTCGGTCACCTGCTGGTGAGCGGCGAAGGTGTTGGCCTCGTGGAGCAGCTTGTCCACCAGGGTGGTCTTGCCGTGGTCAACGTGAGCGATGATGGCGATGTTACGTAGGGCGCGGGACATGGAGATTTCCTGGGATGCGAAAAGGGCGAGATTCTAACATATTTCGCTGGCTTTTCTGATGAATTTCAGTATAATCCGCTCCTCCTGGCGAATTGCCAGGGTTCATCGCTCCCTGACCTTCCCTGATTCGGCACTGTCCTGAATCAACTCTTGTTTCGGTTGGCGACGATGCGGCCCCTCTGACAGGGGCTCTAGATGTGCGCCAGAATACCGGAACAATCCCGTTCCACGCTTGCGCTTTTTCAATTTGCGGCCATCCGCCACTATGGAGCGGAACGGGGCCGTTGTTTTTCAGGAAATACTATGACTTTTGCAGAACTGAACCTCCATCCCGCCATCCTCAAGGCCCTGACCGAGTGCGGCTACAACGAGCCGACGCCTATCCAGGCCCAGGCCATCCCCGAAGCCCTGGCCGGCCGCGATCTGATGGCCTCCGCCCAGACCGGCACCGGCAAGACCGCCGCTTTCATGCTGCCCGCCATGCAGCGCCTGGCCACTCCCTCCCCGGTGAAAAGCCGCGGCCCCCGCGTGCTGGTGCTGACCCCCACGCGGGAACTGGCCACCCAGGTGTCCGACGCCGCCTTCAAGTACAGCAAGTACCTGCCCAAGGTGAAGACCATCAGCATCCTCGGCGGCATGCCCTATCCGCTGCAGAACAAGCTACTATCCCAGCCCGTGGAGGTCCTGGTGGCCACCCCCGGTCGCCTCATCGACCACATCGAGCGCGGCCGCATCGATTTCTCCCGCCTGGAAATGGTGGTGCTGGACGAAGCCGACCGCATGCTGGACATGGGCTTCCTCGAGGACGTGGAAACCATCCTCAAGGCCACCCCGCCCAGCCGCCAGGTGCTGCTTTTCTCCGCCACTTTCGAGGGCTCCGTGGCCAAACTGGCCGAAAACATGCTGAAGGATCCGGTCCGCATCCAGATCGCCGCCCAGAAGGCCCGCCACGAGAACATCGAACAGCGCCTCCACGTGGTGGACGACATGGAGCACAAGAACAAGCTGCTGGAATACCTGCTGGCGGACACCGAAATCTCCCAGGCCATCGTCTTCACCTCCACCAAGCGGGACGCCGACGACCTGGCCGGCTACCTCTACGACCTGGGTCACCATTCCGCCGCCCTCCACGGCGACATGAACCAGCGTGAGCGCAACCGCACCCTGACCCAGTTGCGCCGCGGCGCCGTGCGCGTGCTGGTGGCCACCGACGTGGCCGCCCGGGGCATCGACGTGCCCGGCATCAGCCACGTCATCAACTACGACCTGCCCAAGTTCGCCGAGGACTACGTCCACCGCATCGGCCGCACCGGCCGCGCCGGCGCCTCGGGCATCGCCGTGTCCTTCGCCAGCAACCGGGACGGCATGCACCTGAAACGCATCGAGCGCTTCATCGGCCTGGAAATCCCCCGCCACACCATCGCCGGCCTGGAACCCAAGCGCCCCCTGCGCGCCGAGCCCAAGCCCGGTGGCAAGCGCTTCGGCGGCAAGCCCTCCTACGGCAACAAGAGCGGCGGTGCCGGCAAGCCCCGCAACGAAGGCTTCAACCACTCCCGCGCCCTGCCCCGCCACGGGGAAGGCAAGGGTGGCCACAAGAAGTACGCCCCGCGCTGAGCGGCAGCGTAATGAAAAAAGCCACGGTGCAAACCGTGGCTTTTTTTCTGCCCACGCGCTCAGTTGCCGAAGAGGCCCTTGATGCCTTTCATCAGGCCGCCTCCCCCCGGCACCACCGAGTCCGCCGCAGCGCCTTCCGCCGTTTCACGGGCGCCGGGAACGCCCAGCATCACGTTGTCGTAGCCGGTTACCCGCACCTTCGCCGTCCACACCAGGGGCTTTTTCTCGCCGGGCTTCTGCGGAGGATAGGCAAAGCCCTGGGTCGGTCCGATCACTTCTCCCGTGACCATGGCCCCCTGGGCCTTCTGGAAAATGCCCGCCGGGATAGTGCACGTGGTCTGGCTACCGGGCAGCATGGGGGTCTTATTCTTGGCCGCCATCCAGATGATGACTTCCTTGTCGCTCGCAGCTCCCACCGCATTCAGATTGAAGCCCTTGGCCCGTGACAAGGAGGCCCATTGCAGAGGAATCGCCGCCTTGAGGTCGGAAGCGGTGGCCTTCAGGTTCATGGGTTCCATGAAGTCCATCTCCTTGCCCAAGGTGTAGCGGATGTCCTGCTCCAGGAAGCTGGCCTTGACCTGATGCTCGCCTACGGCGGAAGCGTTGTCCGGGATGCCACTGAACCCCTTGTCGCCATAGGGCCACCACAAGGTGCGGGGCGGCAGGGTTTCGCCGTCCCCCCCCTTGCCGCCGCGGCTTTGCCGCGCCATGGCCGCCACCTCCGGCGACACCCGGCTGCCCATGGCCTTGATGTCCAGCACCTCCGGCTGCCCTTTGGCCACCGTGGCGCCACAGCCCCAATAGATCAACACCTTGCCCTCGCCACGCTCCGCTTCCTGGGAACCTGTTCCGCCACCACGCCTTTCCCCTTTCAACGGCAGGGAGGGGCCGATGCGCATCCCCTCCGGCACGATATGCTCAGCCTGGTAACCGGGGGGAATGTCCGCCGGGTTGGTCAGGCGCAAATCCATCTGTTTGGATACGCTGCTGCCGCCGCCGAACATCGCCCCCATCATCCCCACCGCTCCCCCCGCCCCCATGCCGGAATAGGTGCGCAAGTTCATTTCATAGCTCACCGGCGCCGCCACTGCCGCGCTCCCCCAGGCCCCCCAGTACGCGACGGCCAACAAAATCCCGAGTTTGCTCGAATTCATTTCCCCTCCCGGGTCAGAATAATACCCATACATCATAGACCTGCCACGGCAAAAGGAAATACGCAGATTCCGCAACAACGGCTCCCTTGCTGCTGTGGTAAATTGTCCGGCCAGAAGGAGGATTTCATGCATCTGCCCGCTTTTGCCATCGCCCGCCTGCCCCGCAACGAGTTCGGTTGC
>JBFXHL010000098.1:0-8730 GCA_050177075.1 Sulfuricellaceae bacterium
AGCTGCGCCAGGAGGCGGCCGCCATCGGTTACCAACCCCGTTTCTCGGTGCAGGAAGCGGCCGATGCCAAGCACAACACGAGCGAGAATCTCAAGACCACCGACAAGGCGGAAATCCGCCGCCTCCAGGGGCGGATTTCCCTGTGGAAGAATGCCCTGGTATCGCCGGAGTTGGCCCTGAAGCAGGCCGAGGATGAAGCGGAGCACCAGGCGGCCCGGGTCTACCTGACTTACCAGGATACCCTGCGGGCCTACCAGGCGATGGATTTCGACGATCTCATCCTGCGGCCGGTGGAGCTGCTGCGCGACCACCCGGCGGTGCTGGAGAAGTGGCAGAACAAGCTGCGCTACCTGCTGATCGACGAATACCAGGATACCAACGCCTGCCAGTATCAGCTCCTGCGGCTGCTGGCGGGGGTGAAGGGCATGTTCACCGCCGTGGGGGACGACGACCAGGCCATCTACGCCTGGCGCGGCGCCGACGCCAACAACCTGCGCCTGCTGCAGGAGGACTACCCGCGGCTGCAGGTGGTGAAGCTGGAGCAGAACTACCGCTCCACCCTGCGCATCCTGCGCTCCGCCAATACCCTCATCGCCAACAACACCAAGCTGTTCGAGAAAAAGTTGTGGAGCGAACTCGGCCTCGGCGACCCGATCCAGGTCATGACCGCCAAGAACGACGAGCACGAGGCGGAGACGGTGGTGATGCGCCTGCTGGCCCACAAGTTCCAGAACCGCACCCGCTTCGGCGACTACGCCATCCTTTACCGGGGCAATCACCAGGCGCGGGTGTTCGAGCAGGTGCTGCGCAACGAGCGGGTGCCCTATCAGCTTTCCGGTGGCAGCTCTTTCTTCGATAAGGCGGAAATCAAGGACCTGACCGCGTACCTGCGGCTGATCGCCAATTCCGACGACGACCCCGCCTTCATCCGCGCCGTCACCACGCCCAAGCGGGGAGTGGGCGCCCAGACCCTGGAGGCGCTCGGCCAATACGCCGCCGGGCGCCATATCAGCCTGTTCGCGGCGGTGTTCGAGGAAGGGCTCGCCCACCAGCTGGCCCCCCGGCAACTGGAACCCCTGCGGGAGTTCGCCGGCTTTCTCAACCGTCTGCAGTATCGGGCGGAGCGGGAGCCGGCGCCGCAGATCATGAGCGACCTGCTCGCGGCCATCGACTACGAGACCTATCTCTACGACGCCGAAGAGCCGCGGGCCGCCGAGACGAAGTGGAAGAACGTGCAGGACTTCGTCGGCTGGATCAACCGCAAGGCCGAGGAGGACGAAAAAAGCCTGGTGGAGCTGGCCCAGACCATCGCCCTCATCAACATGCTGGAAAACCGCGAGGACGGCGAAGTGGACGCGGTGAAGCTGTCCACCCTCCATGCCGCCAAGGGCCTGGAGTATCCCCACGTCTTCCTGGTGGGGGTGGAAGAAGGCATTCTGCCCCACAAGGAGTGCCAGGAACCGGAAAAGGTGGAAGAGGAGCGGCGCTTGATGTACGTGGGCGTGACCCGGGCCCAGCGCAGCCTATCCATGACCTACTGCCTGAAGCGCAAACGGGGTGGGGAGTGGCAGGCCTGCGAGCCGTCCCGCTTCATCGCCGAATTGTCCCAGGAGGACCTGCGCTACAGCGGCCGGGAGACGGCGCCGACGGAGGAGACCAAGGCCGAGGGCAACGCCCGTTTGGCGCAGCTGAAGGCGATGCTGGGGAAGAAGGACGCAGCCTGATCGCGGAGATCGATGGGCAACAAAAAAGGCGCGGTTTCCCGCGCCTTTTTCGTGGAGGCGGAACCTTTACTTGGATTGGCTCACCATGTAGTCCACGGCTGCCTTCACTTCGGCGTCGGACAGGCCGGGGTTGCCGCCTTTGGCGGGCATGGCGCCGCTCTTGCCGGTGAAGCCGCCGAGAGCATGCTTGTACAGGGTGTCCTTGCCTTGGCCGATGCGGGGGCCCCAGGCGCCCTTGTCGCCTACCTTGGGAGCGCCGGCAGCGCCGGTGGCATGGCAGGCCTGGCAGGTGCCTTCGAACACCTTCTTGCCGTCGACGGCGCCGCCAGCATCAGCGGCGGCAGCGGGGGCTTCGGCCTTCTTGGGTTCGGGGGCCTTGAAGTTGGCGCCGGACTGGTTGGCCATGAAGGCCACGGCACCGGCCACTTCGTCGTCGCTCAGGTCGGCAGCGCCGCCGCGGGCGGGCATGGCGCGGATGCCGCTAATGGCGTGCTTGACCAGGGTGTCGTAACCCTGGCTGATGCGGGGACCCCAGTCGCCCTTGCTGCCGATCTTGGGAGCGTTCAGGGCGCCAGTGGCGTGACAGGCGGAACATACGGCTTTCACCACTTCTTCGCCGCTCTTGCCGCCGGCAGCGGCAGCGCCGCCCTCGGCGGTGGCGATTTCGGCTACGGGCTTGATGCGCTCGGCGACGGCAGCACCGTCTTTTTCGGCATCGGGAGCGCCGAAGTTGGCGACATAATGCCTGACGTGACCAGTAATCAGCACGGCAACGATCAGAACCGGAACCAAGCCACCAACAACAGCCAGCAGAAACTGGGTGACGGTAGTCTTGGGCATAGAGTGGTGTTCGCTCATGGTATGTCCTTAGGGATTAGTATTTCAAAAGGTGCTAATTATAATCAGATTTAAGCGAGGCGCAATCGAAGGGTGATAGACGGCGGGGGAAAAAGCGGCTATGCTTCACGTCTTTCGCGCCCGTAGCTCAGCTGGATAGAGCGTTGGCCTCCGGAGCCAAAGGTCGTGCGTTCGAATCGCGCCGGGCGCGCCAGCTTCCTTTCCCATCGATTCCATCCCTTATCCTTACGCAACAACGGGCAGACCATCGGTTTTTCTGTCTGCACAGAGTTCCTCCTTTCCTGTCCGAACCCTATAATTCGACTGCATCCATATTTTTGCGGAGGTCCGGAGTGGAACGACTGACGATGTCGCTGACGGAGGAACTGGCCAAGCAGTTCGACGATTTCATCCGCGACAAGGGGTACACCAACCGTTCCGAGGCCCTGCGCGACCTGATGCGTGAAAGGCTGGAGCAGGAGCGGCTCAAGGCCTCGGAGGACGGCGGCTATTGCGTTGCCGCCCTGACCTACGTTTACAACCACCACGAACTCGATCTGGCCGGCCGACTGGCGGCCTCCCACCACGAGCACCATGACCTGACCCTGGCGACCCAGCATGTCCACCTGGACCATGACAATTGCCTGGAGACGGTGCTGTTGCGTGGCCCGGTAAAGGCGGTGCGCGCCTTTGCCGATGGCGTGATCGCCGAGCGGGGGGTGCGCCACGGCAAGCTGCACATGATACCGGTGGCCATGGCAGAAGAGGTTCACTCCCACGGTCACGTTCACAGTCATCCCATCACCTGATATTCCGCAAGGGCGGAAATTTCTGCCGCCTTGCTTGGTTGTTTAAATTCCAATCGCTTGCTGTATCAATACATTAGATGTGTGGTACGGCGCTTGCTCGCGTTCTTCAAAACCCACCGCTGAAGGTGGCGAAACATTTTGAGGAGAGCATGATGAAAATCGCAGAGTCGAGCGTGGCGCTGGCGGGCGAGCATCGGCTGGAAGAAAGCCGGGAAAGCAGCGACAGCATGAAAGTATTCGTTTCCGGAGGCTGGAAAGGATTCGGCGAGGTGTTTGACGACCGCGTGCGCAACGATAAGGACGCCGCTCCCACCGAGGCGCCTGCCAAGATCCGGGTGCGTTCGGGGCAGGGCAAGGAGGCGGAGTCGCTGATCCTGCAATTGCTGTTGGCAATCCTCGACATCATCAAGAAGGAAAAGGGTGGCAGTGAGGCCGACGGTTTATTTGCCCATTGTCCCCGCCAGAACAGCCGTTCCGTGCAAACGGTGCAGGATGTGGAACCCTTGCAGGTAGAAGTGACTACCCGCCACGCCGAACGGGTGAGCGAACAGGAATGCACGGCGTTTTCCGCTTGCGGCAAGGTGGTATCGGCGGACGGGCGGGAGATGAATTTCAATCTGGATTTACATATGTCACGCCACTACGAACACGAAGAAACAACGGAAACGGGCCGGCGCAGCTATCAGTTGAAGGATCCCCTGGTCATCAATTTTTCAGGCTCGGCGGCATCCCTGGCCGATACCCGCTTCGACTTCGACCTGGAAGGAAACGGGACCCTCGAAGCCATTCCTTATCTGGCCTCCGGTAGCGGTTTTCTCGCCCTGGACAAGAATGGCGACGGCAAGGTGAGCGACGGCAAGGAGTTGTTCGGTGCCATCAGCGGCAACGGCTTTGCCGACCTGGCCGCTTACGACAGCAACCATGACGGCTGGATCGACGACAGCGACCCGGTGTTTGGCCATTTGCTGGTCTGGGGGTGGGACAAGGCAGGGCAGGAGTCTTTGGAGTCGGCCAAGGGTGCCGGGGTGGGGGCGCTATATCTCGGCTCGGCCGCGACGCCGTTTTCCTTGAAGGATAGTGAGAAGGGCCTTCAGGGGCAGATTCGCGCCAGCGGCATCTATCTTGCCGAGGATGGGTCGGTGGGCAGCTTGCAGCAGGTGGACGTGGCGGTTTAGGCCGGGTAGATCGCCCCGAGCACGCAAGGATGCCGTGCCCCGGTTACCGCCGGCAGATTGCCGGCCATGCCGGCGAGCGTTTGCCGCGCCAGCCAGGCAAATGCCGCGGCTTCCACCCAGTCGGCCGGAATGCCGAGGTCGTCCGTCAGGCCGATGCTCAAGCCGGTCAGGGTGGCGAGGCGTTGCCGCAGGGCGCCGTTATGGGCGCCGCCGCCGCACAGGTAGATTTCCTCTGCTCCCGGGCAGTGCTTGCCGATGGCGTCGGCAATGGCCCGGGCCGTTAGTTCAAGCAGCGTTGCCTGGACATCCCGGGCGTCGTATTCCGGTTTCAGGTGGCCTTCCAGCCAGGTGGAATGGAAATCGTCGCGGCCGGTGCTCTTGGGCGGCGTCAGGGCAAAGAAAGGGTGGGCGAGCAGTACGGTCAGCAGTTCGCCGATGACGGTGCCGCCCGCTGCCCATTCCCCGTTGCGGTCAAAGGGCTGGCCGGTATGTTTTTCGCACCAGCCATCCAGCAACAGTCCGCCCGGGCCGCAGTCGAAGCCGAGGGCGTCGCCTTCCGTCGGCAGCCAGGTGAGGTTGCTGATGCCGCCGATGTTGACGATGACCCGCTTGCGGCGGGGGTGACGGAAGGCTCCCGCGTGGAAGGCGGGCACCAGGGGCGCGCCCTGGCCGCCGGCGGCGATGTCGCGGCTGCGGAAGTCCCCGACGACGGCGATGCCGCTGAGTTCCGCCAGAAGCGCCGGATTGTTGAGTTGCAGGGTGTAGCCAAGGTCCGGGCGGTGGCGCACGGTTTGGCCGTGGCAGCCGATGGCGGTTACCTGATCGGCCCGAGCGCCGCTTTCCTTGAGCAGGTCGGCGATGGCGGCGGCGTAGCGGCGGGCCAGTTCGTTGGCGGCCAGGGCGGCTGTTTCCAGTTCGTTGGCGCTGGCGTGGTTCAGGCCGAGAAGGATGCGGCGCAGATCGTCGGGAAAGGGGTGAAACAGCGCGTGACGGAGACGGCAGGCACCCTCTTGGTCGATTTCAGCCAGGACGGCGTCGATGCCGTCCAGGCTGGTGCCGGACATCAGCCCGGCAAAGAGTGGCGTCGTTCCCAAGTCAGTGGGCTATTCCAGCGAGGCCAGGTTGGTGCCGCGCAGGAGATCCAGCTTGGCGGCGAGGGTTTTCTCGTGGCTGGCGAAGTCGGCCCGATATTTCGGCGCGAGGGGGAAGGCCGTCGGCAGGGCCACCGTCAGAGGATTGCGCTGCACGCCATCGACGCGGAACTCATAGTGCAGGTGCGGGCCCGTGGCCATGCCGGTCATGCCCACGTAGCCGATCACGTCGCCCTGGCTGATTTTGCTGCCTTTGTGCAGGCCCTTGGCGAAGCCTTTCAGGTGACCGTAGGCGGTGCTGTAATGGCCGTTGTGCTGGATGACGACAAGGTTGCCGTAACCCCGCTGGACGCCGGCGAAGGCCACCACGCCGTCCGCCACGGATTTGACCTTGGTGCCCATGGGGGCGCCGTAGTCAACGCCCTTGTGGGCCCGCCATTCCTTGAGGATGGGATGGAAACGCATGGAGAAGCCGGAGGTGATGCGGGAAAATTCCAGGGGCGACTTGAGGAAGGCCTTGCGCAAATTCTTGCCGTCCGGCGTGTAGTAGCCTTCGTGGCCTTCGCGGTCCTTGTAGTAGATGGCGCGGTAGGTCTTGCCGTTGTTGGTGAACTCCGCCGCCAGGATGCGGCCGGTTTTCACCAGGGTGCCCTTGTTGTAGGCCGTTTCGTAGACCACGCTGAAATGGTCGCCGCGGCGCAAGTCGAGATGGAAGTCGATCTCGGAGGAAAAGATGTCGGCCAACTGGGTGGCGATGGCGTCGGGGATGTTGGCGGCATCGGTGGCGCCGAAGAGGGAGCTGCGAATGGTGGCGGACTTCATCTCCACCCGGTTGTCCAGGACGGCGGCTTCTTCCACCGTCTTGAAAGTGTCTCCGTCTTTTTCCACTTTCAGCACGGTATCGCTGTTGAGGAGGTAGCGCAGCGACAGCAGGTCCCCGTCATCGGTGGTGCGGGCTTCGACGATTTTTCCCGGGATCAGCAGCTGGAGCGTTTTGGCGTCCTTGGCACTTTTCAGGAATTCGGCGATGTTCTCGCTGTTCACGTCCAGGCGGGAAAGGAGGGCGGCGATAGTATCGCCGCGCTGGATTCGTTCTTCGCGCCAGAAGTTTTCGCTGGCCAGGGGAGTCGAGGCAGCCGCCGGCACGGGCAGGCTTTCCACGACGGTTTTGACCTGGATATTCTGGGTTTGGGTGCCGGGGGCGATGCCGAAAGCGGCAACCATGCCGAAGAGGGGGATGCTTGAGAGGCCGATCAGCCAGCGGATGCGGATTTTTCGTTCATCGGGGGGAGGGGTTTGCGCTAAAATTCCGTCTTTGCCATGTTGCATAGCATTCCCTTGCTGTTTTTTTAGCCAGGCGCAAGCTTAACAAAAAAATACCGGCCCGCAAAGGAAAAATCCTTCTGTTTGGCCTCAAATTTGAATTGGAACTTGTTGAACCGAATAAGGTTTGTGAAAAGGAAGTCCGGGTGTGGCCATGACCGAGTTGGATGACGTGTTACGCATTATCAAGCGGGGCAGCAACGAGCTGCTGGTGGAAAGCGAACTGAAAGATAAGCTGGCGACGGGCAAGCCCCTGCGGGTCAAGGCGGGCTTCGATCCCACCGCGCCGGACCTGCACCTCGGCCATACGGTACTGCTGAACAAGATGCGGCAGTTGCAGGACCTGGGGCACCATGCCCTGTTCCTCATCGGCGATTTCACCGGCATGATCGGCGACCCTACCGGCAAGAGCGCCACCCGCCCGCCGCTGACCCGGGAGCAGGTGCAGGAGAACGCCAAATCCTATACCGAACAGGTTTTCAAGATTCTCAAGCCGGAGCAGACCGAGGTGGTGTTCAACTCCACTTGGATGGACAAGATGAACGCCGCCGATATGATCAAGCTGGCGGCTACCCATACCGTGGCCCGAATGCTGGAGCGGGACGATTTCGAAAAACGGTATAAAGGTAACCAGCCCATCGCCATCCATGAGTTTCTCTATCCGCTCATTCAGGGCTACGACTCGGTAGTGCTGAAAGCCGACCTGGAGCTGGGGGGCACGGACCAGAAGTTCAACCTGCTGATGGGCCGGGAGTTGCAACGCCATTATCTCCAGCCCCATCAGTGCATTCTGACCATGCCTTTGCTCGAAGGCCTGGACGGCGTCAACAAGATGTCCAAATCCCTGGGTAATTATGTCGGCATCACGGAAAGCCCGGAGCAGATCTTCGGCAAGCTGATGTCCGTGTCCGACGACCTGATGTGGCGCTATATAGAGTTGCTGTCCTTCGAGAGCCTCGAAACCATCGCCCGATGGAAGAAGGAAGTGGCGGAGGGGCGCAATCCACGGGATATCAAAGTGGCCTTCGCCCAGGAGATTATCGCCCGTTTTCATAGCCGGGCCGACGCCGATCGGGCCCTGGCCGATTTCGAGGCGCGCTTCCGTCAGGGGGCGTTGCCGGACGAGATGCCGGAGTTCACGCTTGCGGCGGAGGGGGAGGGACTTTCCATCGTCCAGGCCCTGAAGCAGGCCGGCTTGACTGCCAGCACGTCGGAGGCGATGCGTATGATCGGCCAGGGCGGAATCAAGGCTGACGGCGAGAAAGTTAGCGACAAAGCGCTGGTGTTAGCCAAGGGGGCGACGGTGGTGCTGCAGGTGGGCAAGCGGAAATTCGCCCGCATCACGATAGCCTAGAGGTCTGTTTTGTAAGGAGGCGGCAACCTTGCCGCCATATTTCTTTCACAAACCCCTTGACCGCGTATTTTTGCTCCGTATAATGCGCACCTTCTCGACGACCCCATGGGCGACGCGGGAAGCGAGAAAGCCGATTCCGAAAGGGGTTGACGATTTCGAAACGCGCTGTAAAATGCGCACCTCTTCGAGCAAGCCGGTAGGTGGCGCGAAGGGCGAAAAAGAAAGCTCCGAAAGGGGTTGACGATTTCGAAAGGTGCTGTAGAATGCGCACCTCGCTTCGACGAACGAAGCAACGCTCTTTAAAAATCTAACAGCCGATAAGTGTGGGCGCTTGTTACGAGCAGCCGGTTTTCGGACCGGTGAGCTTAAAAGTAAGTAATGAGTGCTTATATTTGGCGCAATACGTCAGATTGAGTA
>JBFXHL010000099.1:0-8540 GCA_050177075.1 Sulfuricellaceae bacterium
AGGGGCACCAGCACCGTATCGTCCTGGTCGCGGCCGTCGAGACTTTGGCCCTTGCTTTCCAGGATGCCCACCACGGTGAAGGGGCTGTTCTTGATGCGCAGGGATTTGCCCAGGGGGGGCTTGTCGCCGAACAGGTTGACCGCTACCGTCTTGCCCAGCAGCGCCACTCGGGCGGCGGAGCGGATGTCGCTGTCGTCCAGGCCGCGGCCGGATTCCACGCTCCAGTTGCGCACGTCCAGGTATTCCGGCGTCACGCCGTACACCGGCGTGCTCCAGTTGTTGGGGCCGTAGCCGAGCTGGGCGGTGTTGGGGTAGACGGGGGCGGAGGCCTTCATGTCGGGCAGTTTGCCGATGGCCTGGGCGTCCCCCACGGTGAGGGTGGGGGCGCTGCCCATGCCCGCCCGCAGGCCGCCGGAGGTGGTGCTGCCGGAAAGGATGATGAACAGGTTGGAGCCCATGGAGGCGATGGAGTCGTTGACGATGGCCTGGGTTCCCTGGCCGATGGCCAGCATCAGCACCACCGCCGCCACGCCGATGACCATGCCGAGCATGGCCAGCGCCGCCCGCAGACGGTTGACGCCCATGGCGCGCCAGGCTTCGCCCATCACCGCCCCGGTCATCATACCGTGACCTCGCCGTCGTGGATGATGTCGCCGTCGCGGAAACGCACCAGCCGTTTGGCATAGCGGGCGATATCCGCCTCATGGGTGACCAGTACCACGGTGATGTGCTGTTCCTGATTGAGGCGGGTGAAGAGGCCCATGATTTCCTCGCTGGTATGGGTATCCAGGTTGCCGGTGGGCTCGTCGGCCAGGATCAGGCGGGGGCGGTTGGTCAGGGCGCGGGCGATGGCCACCCGCTGCTGCTGGCCGCCGGAAAGCTGGTTGGGCAGCTTGCCGGCGTGGGCGGCGAGCCCTACCTGCTCCAGCAATTCCAGGGCACGCCGGTGGCGCTCGTTCTTGCCGACGCCGGCGTAGAGCAGCGGCAGGGCCACGTTGTCCGCCACGCTGATGCGCTTCAGCAGGTTGAAGCCCTGGAAGACGAAGCCGATCAGGCGGTTGCGCAGATCGGCCAGCTCGTCGTCGGACAGTTCGGCCACGTTGCGTTCTTCCAGGAAATAGGCGCCGGAAGTGGGGGTGTCGAGGCAGCCGAGAATGTTCATGAAGGTGGATTTCCCCGAGCCGGAGGGCCCCATGACCGCCACGAACTCCCCGGGGTAAATGGACAGGTTCACGCCATTGAGGGCGGGCGGAACGTTGCCGGCGACGGTGTCGTAGCGCTTGACGAGGTTCTCGGTTCTAATGAGGGGAGCGGACATCCGTGGCGGCCGCAAACTTAGAAGGGACGGACCTGGAACTTGGCGTTGTTCTTGTCCTTCTTGCCCGCGAGTTCCTTGGTGACCAGCAGATCGCCGGGCTTGAGGTCGCCTTCCGTCACTTCGACGAAATTGGTGTCGGCGATGCCGACCTTGACCGGCACGGCTTCCAGGCGATTGCCCTCCAGGCGGTAAACGGTGCTGCCGGCGCGCTTCTTGCCCTTTTCGCCCTGGTCCTTGCCCTCCTCGTCGGCAGGCTTGAAGCGCAGGGCCTCCTTGGGGATGCGGAGCGCATCCTTTTTCTGGGCTACCACCACCCTGATATGGGCGGTCATGCCGGGCATCAGCTTGCCGTCGGCGTTATCCACCCCCACCACCACGTTGTAGGTCACCACGTTTTGCTGGATGGTAGGGTTAAGGCGGATTTGTTTTACCTGGCCGACGAAATTGCGCTCGGGAAAGGCGTCGACGGAAAATTTCACCTTTTGCCCCACCTCTACCGCCCCCACGTCGGCTTCCGCCACGGTGGTATCGATCTGCATTTCACGTAGATCCTTGGCGATCTGAAACAGGGTGGGGGTCTGGAAGCTGGCGGCAACGGTCTGGCCCACGTCCACGTTGCGCGCCACCACCACGCCGGAAATCGGCGAGCGGATGACGGAGTACTGGAGATTGGTGCGGTCCTTCTCCAGCTGGGCCTGGGCCAGCATGACCTGGGCCCGCGCGGAATCCCGGGTCTGGACGGCCTGGTCCAGGGCGTCGGCGGAGATGAATTTCTTCTGATACAGGTCGCGGTTGCGTTTTTCCCGTGCAATGGCCAGTTCCAGGTTGGCCTTGGCGTTGGCCAGGTTGGCCTCGCTTTGTTGCACTTGGGCGCGGAACAAGGCGGGGTCCAGTTCCGCCAGAACCTGGTTGGGTTTTACCCGGTCGTTGAAGTCCGCATAGAGCTTCTTCACCGTGCCCGACACCTGGGTGCCCACGTTGACCAGCACGACCGGATTCAGGGTGCCGTTAGCGGCGATGGACTGGGTGATGTCGCCCCGTTCCACCTCCGCCGTGCGATAGCGCTGGGCGGCGTCCGCGCCGTTGCGGCCCCAGGCGAACCAGGCGAGGCTGCCGGCAGCGGCCAGGATGGCGACGAGGATCAGGGGGCGAAAGAAGGAGGGACGTGCCATGGTCGAGGGGGTGGGCTTTCGTGGGGGTGGAAGGGTCCGGGGTCTCGAATCCGGTCAATTATATCCCCGCCCGGTCGGGGTCGGGGAAGTGCTTGCAGGGGTCATGTTTTCACCTCGGCCAGGGGCAGGGTAAGGGTGGCTTCGAGCCCCCCGTCTTGGCCGTTGCGCAGCGTGAGGGAGCCGCCATGGCCCCGGGCGATGTTGTGGGCGATGGTCAGGCCCAGGCCGGTGCCGCCGGTATCGCGGGAACGGGAGGTCTCCAGGCGGACGAAGGGATCCAGGACCCGCTCCAACTGGTCTGCGGGAATGCCGGGACCAGCGTCCTTGATACGGATCCGCACTTCTGTGTCCGACCGCTCGATATGGACGTCGGCGCGGTCCCCGTAATTCACCGCGTTGGTCAGCAGGTTGGTCAGGCAGCGGCGCAGATCCACCGGCCGGGCGCGGACGGTGGCGAGGCTTTCCCCCGAACAAGTCACTTTCTGCCCGGCGTCCGCCAGGTCTTCGCAGACACTGTAAACCAGGGAGTCGATAGCCAGCAGCTGGCTCGGCGGCGGCGCGTCCAGGCTGCGAGCCAGGTCGAGGCCTTCCTTCACCATCTGTCCCATGTGTTCCAGGTCCTGGAGCAGTTTGTCGCGCCGAGGGTCCGCCGGGGCGTTTTCCAGGCGCAGGCGCATGCGGGTGAGGGGCGTCTGCAGGTCATGGGTGATGGCGGCCAGGATCCCGGTACGCTCCTCCACATGGCGCCGGATTTGGGACTGCATGCGGTTGAAGGCCCGGGAAGCGTCCCGGACCTCGGCAGGGCCCGCTTCCGGCAGGGGGGGCTGGGCGATGTTGCGGCCGAGGGACAGGGCGGCCTTGGCCATGCGGCGCAAGGGGCGCGTCACCCAGTAAGCCACGCCGCCGGCGAGCAAGGCCAGGGCGACGGCGAAAATGGCCATTTGGACCAGGAAGCGGTCCAGGGCGGGGGAACGGCGGCGGGGAGGTCTGTCCAGGAGTTCAACCGTCGCCGGGGTGCCGTCGCTGAGCCGGGCACTGGCCACGACGCGGCGAGCTTTGTCGCAGCTGCCTTCCTCCTGGTCGGGGGCGCAACCGCCTTCCTCCAAGCGGACGTTTTCGAGGTGGATGGCGGTGCCGAGCTTCTCTTGCAGGCGGTCGCGGAGGAAAGGAACCTCTCGCTTGTCCATGGCCGGCGGCGGCAAGGCGAGCTTGAGGCGGGTTTCCTCGCGGGCGGCAAGGGGGAGTAGGGCCTGACGCTCCTGGGGGGGGAGGGTATCCAACAATTGCAGCCAGTGGGCAATCCGGTCGGCGGCGAAGTGGCCGCGCAGCTGGGCGAAATGGCTGGCTTCCCGGCCACTGGCGATCCAGAAGCTGAACGCGAAGGCAAGCCAGGAGCCGAACAGCAGCACCAGGAAAACCCGTCCCGCCATGGAGCGGAAAAAGCCGGCCAGGAAGCGCACGGCTTATTCCCTGCGCACGGGAACGGCGAGGACGTAGCCTTCGTTGCGCACCGTCTTGAGAAGTTTCGGGTCCCGGGCGTCGTCCCGCAGTTTCTGCCGCAGACGGCTGACCGCCAGGTCGATGGAACGGTCGAAGGGATCGGCGTCCCGACCGCGGGTGAAGTTCAGCAGCTGGTCCCGGTTCAGGACCCGCCCGGCATGGTCGAGGAATACCCGCAACAGGCGGTACTCCGCGCCGGAGAGGGCGACCGCGACGCCATTGGCGGAAAGCAGCTGGCGGGATTCCACGTCCAATGTCCAGTCGGCGAAGTGGAACAGCCGGTCGCTGTCCGGCTGCAAATTGGGGGGCAGGGCATGGGCGCGGCGCAGGACGCTGCGGATGCGGGCCAGCAGCTCCCGGGGCTCGAAGGGCTTGGCGAGATAATCGTCTGCCCCCATCTCCAGGCCCACGATGCGGTCCACGGATTCCCCGCGGGCGGTGAGCATGATGATGGGGATGGCCGACTGGGCGCGCAGCTCCCGGCATAGGGCAAGGCCGTCCTCGCCGGGCATCATGACGTCCAGGATGACCATGTTAATGGGGGCCGCGGCCAGCACGCGGCGCATCTCCCCGCCGTTGGCGGCGGTGGTGACGCGGTAGCCTTGGCGTTCCAGGTAGTCGGCCAGCAGTTCGCGGATTTCACGGTCGTCGTCGACGACCAGCAAGTGTTCGGGCGTTTCCATGGTGTGAAGTGTGCGTTAACGCCATGCCTTTGTTGAGTGCCGAAATGTAACGGCGTGTATCGAGCGGATTGACCGATACGAAGGGTTACCGTTTCCTTCGCATCGGTTACATTCCGGCGACAGACGGGAACACCGTCCGTACAGCAGGGCGGTTAAATGACGGACAGGCATAAACGATGTGCCGCAGTTCCCCATAACAGGAAAGGAGTTCTCGAATGCAAACCCTCAAAAAACGTATTGCCCTCGGCTTGGCCGTCGCGGCCTTGTCCGGTGCCGTGGTCATCCCCGCTTTCGCCCAACGCCAAGGCGACAGCGCCTGCTCCGAGCGTCGGGGCGGCGCCCGCTTCGACAGCGAGCGCTTCGCGCAGCGAATGGAGAAACGCCAACAGGCGCTCCACGATCAGCTGAAGCTGTCGGCAAGCCAGGAAAAGGCCTGGCGTAACTATAGCGAGGCGATGAAATCCCTGCTACCGAAACAGGAGGATTTCAAGCGCGACGACTGGCGTTCCCTGTCCGCGCCGGAGCGCTCCGAACGCATGTTGAGCCGCGCCCAGGAGCGGGTGGAGCGGATGCGTAAGGGCAACGAGGCGATGAAGACCTTTTACGCCGCCCTCAGTCCGGAACAGAAGAAGATTTTCGACCAGGAGGCCTTCGGCGGCTTTCACGGGAAGCCTGGCCGATAAGGGCGACGTGCCCCAAAACAAAACCGGCCGCGAGGCCGGTTTTTTGTGCTGACACTCCCACCCGCAGGGGGCAAAGCCGTGGCGGCTTCCCCCCACGCTCAGGCGATGCCGGGGTTGCCCGCCATGCCGACCAGCTTCGGCGTGTTGAGCTTGACGCCCTTGATGGTCTTCTTGGCCTTCAGGTACTGGGCCACCACTTCCCAGACGGGCTCGCCGGTCACGCCCTCGCCCACCGGCGCCCAACCCGCTTCCTTGTACTTCTTGGTGGCGGAGATGGGCTTGCCGTTGAGTCGCATGTCGTTGATGCGCTTGCCCATGGGGGCGTTGGGGTTGCAGGTGTAGGTGAGGCCGCCCACCCGCACCATGTCGCCGCCCTGCTGGTAGTAGGGGTCGGGGTTGAACAGGTTGTCGCAGACGTCCTCCAGAATGTCCTTGATCTGCTGGCCGGTGAAGTCGTTGACCGTGGTCTGGGGGTAGGTGATGGCGGTTTGGTCCATCAGCTTCTCCATGGTGATGGGCTCGCCGGGCAGGATGGTGGTGCCCCAGCGGAAGCCGGGGGAGAAGGCGAGCTGGGCGCCCTTCACTTCCATCAGGGCGTCGAGGATCAGCTGGTCCCAGGTACCGTTGAAGTTGCCGCGGCGGTAGAGCAGGTCGTCGCTCACCGCCAGCACTTCGTTCAGTTGGGACTCGTAGGGGGCGCGGACTTTCTTGATCAGCGCGTCCATGGCCGGGTCGGCGGGGAGGAGGTTGGAGAACACCGGCAGCAGCTTGTACTTCCAGCCCGCCACCTTGCCGTTCTTGACCTCGAAATCCAGCACGCCGAGGAACTTGCCGTTGGAGCCGGCGTTGGTCACCAGGGTCTGGCCGCCGGCGTTCTTCACCGCCACCGGGGCAGGCACGCCGTCGTGGGTGTGGCCGCCGAGGATGGCGTCGATGCCGCTGACCCGACTCGCCATCTTGAGGTCCACGTCCATGCCGTTGTGGGACAGCACCACCACCACCTGGGCGCCCTTGGCGCGCACCTCGTTCACCATCTGCTGCAGGTGGTCGTCCTGGATGCCGAAACTCCAGTCGGGAATCATGTGGCGCGGGTTGGCGATGGGGGTGTAAGGGAAAGCCTGGCCGATGATGGCCACCGGCACGCCGTTGACCGGGCGAATGACGTAGGGGTCGAACACCTGGTCGCCAAAGTCGTTGGTCTTGACGTTGTGGGCGACGAAATCCATCTTGCCCTTGAGGTCCTTGTCCACGATTTCCTTCACCCGCTCGGCGCCGTAGGTGAATTCCCAGTGGCCGGTCATCACGTCCACGCCCAGCAGCTTGCAGGCGTCCACCATGTCCTGGCCCTTGGTCCACAGGGAGGTGGCGGAACCTTGCCAGGTGTCGCCGCCGTCCAGCAGCAGGGAGCCGGGGCGGCTGGCGCGGATGCGCTTGACCAGGGTGGAGAGGTGGGCGAAGCCGCCCACCTTGCCGTAGGTGCGCGCGGCGGCCTCGAAGTCCAGGTAGGTGAAGGCGTGGGCTTCCGAGGTGCCGGGACGGATGCCGTAGTGCTTCAGCAGGTGCTCGCCCACCAGGTGGGGCGGTTTGCCGGCCATGGAGGCGACGCCCAGGTTGACGCTGGGCTCCCGGAAGTAGATGGGCAGGAGTTGGGCGTGGCTGTCGGTGAAGTGCAGCAGGCTGACGTTGCCGAAGGCCGGCAGGTCGTACAGGCTGCCGGTATCGGCGGCAGCCAGGGCGCTCTTGCTGTCTAGGGCCAGGCCGCCGGCGGCGGCCACGGCGAGCAGTTGCAGGAATTCACGGCGGTTCATGGGGGGACTCCGTTGTTTCTGTTCAGGGTTGCGTCCATCACCGGGGCGCGGACGCTATCGTTGTGAAATCGTGAAACGGCCCGGAAGAATCTGGGCCGTGGAGCTTGCTTACTTACGGAACACGGAGGCCTTCATCGGCAGACCGTTGCTCATGTAGGAATGGAAGTATTCGAGGTCGTTGTATTCCTCGCTCCCGGGTTTGAAGGCTTTGGCCCGGACCTGCTTGTTGCAGCCGACATAGCGCTGCTGCAGGGTGACCAGCCTGTCGCCGCCGCGGAACACGGGCCAGTGGGTGGCTTGTCCCAGGGCCGGGGAGAGCAGCTCGGAACGCAGGCGGTGACCGGCGTTGTCCACGTGGCAGGAGGCGCAGGAGAAGTTCAACTGGCCGCGGCGCTGATAGAAGAAGTGCTTGCCGCGCTCGTAGGCCTCCTTGGCGGCGGCGCTTTGCACCTTGACGTTCATCTTCATGCCGTCGGACAGGGTGCGGGCGTAGGAAGTCAGAATGCCGATTTCCTTGCCGCTGTAGTCGAAGGGCTTCTCGCCGTTGGCTTCTCGGCAGGCGTTGATGGCCATTTCGAAAGTCACCACCTTGCCCTGCTTGTCGTCGAACATGGGGTAGTTGCCGGCCACGTTCTTGCCGCCGTTGGGGAAGCATTCGGCGTAGGTCTTGCCGTTGGCGAAGGGGGTCTCCCACATCTTCTTGCCGAGTTCCACCACGTTTTCGAAGGGGGGGAAGTCCATGATGCTCTGGTACTGGGCCATGGAATCCTTGTCATAGATCAGGGCGCCGTTGACGTACTGGTCCACCTTGATCTTGGGGGCTTTCTTCTTGAAATATTCGGTGAGCTGCTTGCGGTCTTCCTCCGGGCTGGCATGGGCAGCCAGGGAGCCGGCAACCAGGCCGGCGCCGACGAGCGCCAGAATCATTTTTTTCATACTGTCTTCCTCCTCGTTTGGTGCGGGCACGCCAGCAGGCGTGCCCGGGGACGATGGGCCGGATTAGCCGATGGCGGCTTCGGCGGTGTTCTTGTCGCCCTTGTTGTCGACCCAGTTGACGACCACTTTGTCGCCGGCCTTGGCGCCCTTCACCTTGAAGCCGAGGAAGGGGTTCTTGGAGATGGCCTGGCTCCACTGGGAGTCCAGCACGACCTTGCCGTTGACGGTGGCGCTGACTTCCTGGATGAAGTGGGCGGGAATGAGTTGGCCGGTTTTGGGGTCCTTGCGCTGGCCGGTTTCCATGATGTGGCTCATCAGCACTTTCACGTCGGCCACGTCGCCTTGCAGGGTGGCGCGGATTTTCATCGGATCTGCCATTTCGTATTCCTTTCAGTGTCTATTGCTGTAATCGGGATGCGCCAAGAGCGGAATTAGCCGCC
>JBFXHL010000100.1:0-8514 GCA_050177075.1 Sulfuricellaceae bacterium
TATTTCGTCAGCGCCCTGTCCCTCGCCGGCATCGAGAAGGTCGAAGGGTTCGAGGTGTCCGCCAGCCAGGTGGCGCTCGGTTCGGAAATGCTTGCTCATCTGGGGCTCTCCTCGGCCTCCCTGAGGCAGATCCGCCTGGACGAATTGGCGGGGCTGGTGCGCCAATCCACCGCCGCTGTGGTTTCCATGGTCGGCGTTCTCGAGCACTTGCAGAATCCCACGGAAATCCTGGGAGCCATCCGGGAAAATCCGAATATCCGCTATCTGTTCGTCTCGGTACCGCTGTTCTCCCTGAGCGTGATGGTGGAGGCGGCCTTTCCCCATGTATTCCCGCGGCACCTCGCCATCGGGCATACCCATCTGTTCACTCGCTCCTCCCTTGATTGGCTGGCGTGGCACTACGGCTTCGAGGTGGCCGCCGAATGGTGGTTCGGCGCCGATATGACGGACATCTACCGGAGTTTGCTGGTGAGCTTGCAGGGCAACGAGGAAACCCGGGGCTTGGCGCCCGTCCTGACCGAACAGCTGTACGATGCCCTCGATGACCTCCAGTTATGCCTGGACCGGCGGAACCTGTCCTCCGAGGTGCACCTGGTGTACCGGGTCCACCCTTCGTAAAGGCGATATCTCATGTTGAATCCGGAAGAACTGATCAAGTGGAAAACCGATGCCTGGAAGGATCCGGGCATGGTGTCCTGGTATTCGGGGCGCATGGTGGAAAACAGCGGCACCATGCCCCTCAAGCACGCCCTCGAGGTCGGCCTGTGCATGGCCCATGCCAAGGGCAACAAGATTCTCGACGTCGGCATCGGCACCGGGCGCGGGTCGCTGCCCCTGGCCCGCCAGGGACGGGACGTGACCGGCATCGACAGCTCCCAGGCCATGCTGGATGAAACCCGCCGCTTGGCCGGAGATACGCCGATCACCCTGCAACTGGGGGATGTGGAAAAGCTGTCTTTTCCGGAGGCGTCGTTCGATACGCTGCTGTCCCTGAACGTGGTGGTGCATTTCCCCCATTGGCGCAGGCTCCTGCCCGAGTGGAAGCGGGTGGTGCGTCCCGGCGGCAGGATCGTCTTCGATGTGCATTCCCTGGACAACTATCGCTGCGCCTACGGCGAGGGCGTGACGGAACAGGAATTGCTGCGGCAGGTGGAGCAGAGCGGCGACTTTTCCGCCTACGTCCTGCGCGTGGCCGCCGAGGACATGGTTGCCGAGGCGGACAAGCTCGGTCTCCGGGTGGCGGCGCTGGTCCCCTACGGGGCGTTTCTCGGCGGCGGCAACGTCAATTACCTGGTAGAGGGGCTGGAACGCCAGTGGGGCTGGAAGCGGTTGTTGTCCTGGATGGCCCTGGACGAGCGCTTCCACGCTTTCGGCCTATTTCTCGAACAGGCGCTGGTGGCAAAACTGAGCACCCGGGCCACCGGTCGCTACATGGTGGTGCTCGACAACGTCGCCGACCCGGAAGCCAACCGGGCCTGGTTGGCACGCAATGCGGAGTTGAATCGCTTGATGAAATCGAGCGCCACCCTGACGGAACTGTTCGATTTCATCGGCCTGCATGACCAGGATTTTCTTGGGGCGCTCAATCAGCATGTGGGAGCCAGTTTGCGCAACTTCACCTTCTTTTACGCGCTCTACCGGGAAATGCTGGAGAAGGGCTGGGGGGAGCTGCCGGAGGGTATCCTGGAACAACGGCACAAGGACCGCGTTCTCGCCTGGCGCAAAAACGAGCGCGCCGACGACCAGGCGCTGCGCATGGCCAGGGCCTGGTATGCCCAGCCTGACATGAGGCAGGCGACGGAGAATCGCGGCGTTTCGATAGGCGAGGCGACGGAGTATTTCCTGATGGAGCGGCTTCTTACCGACTATCTGGGCATGTTCACGGGGGAGCGCGTATGAGCGGTCATGCCATCGTTTCCTGCCTGTGGCAAAAGAACATCGGCGTCCTGGAATCCTACGCCAAGCGCCACCCCGGCGTATCGATCATTGTCCCATCCACTTTCATCAGCAAACCCGATGAGGAGCGATTGCTGGCCGCGGGCGGCAAGGTCGTCTACCTGGAGAAGCTGTTGCCGGCCTCGGAAATGGACGCGGTCAAGCACTTGGCCAATGGCATGGTGGCGCGCACCGGGGATATTCTGGCGGGCGCGCCCTGGCGGTCGTACTGCGCCAGCCAGGGCTGGGATGGGGAGCGGTTCGCACCGATCCTGGCCGCGCGCATCGATGCGGAGGCCCTCAATTTCGTTGTTCTGCTGGAGGCTCTGGAGCAGGCGAAGAAACAGTATGAAATCGCCCTGGCGGTGGTCAACGAAGACCTGATGCCGGTGGGCCGGGTGGTGGCGAGCTGGGCGCGGAACAACGGTGTCCCCAGCCTGGTGGTTTCCCACAGCCTGATCCTTTTCCGTCCCTACACTGTGCACGATACCCTCCACGCCGACGTGATGGCGCTTTTCGGCGAGCGGGGGGCGGAGGGCTATCTCGACCTCGGCGTCGAGGCCAAAAGGCTGCGCGTGATCGGCAACCCGGCCTGGGACAGGTATTTGGCGCTGAAAAGGGAGCGCCCGGCCGTCCGGCGGGAAGTGGCGGGGTGCCTGGGCCTGGATGCGGACCAACCGATCGTGCTGTTCGGCACTACCTGGGCGGCCAACCTGTCGGCCTTCGGCGATGAAAAAATTTACCGCAAAACCCTGGCGGCCTTCTTCCGCGGTTGCGCGCGCCTGCGGGACGAAGGGATGGCCGTTCAGCCGGTGATCAAGGACCGTATGCAGAACGCCGCGTTCAGCCACGATTTGGTTCCTGCCGTGGCGGCCGAATCCGGTTTTCGCCCGGGGGAATATGCCTATACCGCCGAGGGCGTGGAATCCCTGATCGTCGCGGCGGACGTGGTGGTGTCGGTGGAATCCAATATGTCGGTGGAGGCCATGATGGCAGGGGTGCCGGCCATCAACATGGTGACGGAATTCGGCATGCGCCTGGGACCGTGCTTCGATGCGGATACCGGCATCGTCGACAGCGAGCCGGATGAATTGGCAATGTGGCTGCGGCGGACGTTGACCGACGAGGTCTTCCGGTCGGGGCTGCTGGCCGCGATGGAGGCCAGGGCGCCCTACTACAACATGGGGGTCGACGGCAACGCGACCTTGCGCATGGTGGCGCTGATGGAAGAACTCTCTCTGCCGGTCAAGGGCAACGACAGGAAGAAATACATCTGGCAGACCCTCCTCAACGTCAGCGAATCCGACACCAACCAGTATCACAACTGGTGCCGCAGCGACCTGGTCGAGATGTTCCGCCACCCACCCAGGCTGGTGTTGGATATCGGCTGCGGGGCCGGGGCCACGGGGGAATACATCAAGAAGCGCTATCCCGCCGCTCGGGTGGTGGGCATCGAGGTCAACGCCGGAGCGGCCAGGGCGGCCGCTACCCGCATCGATCAGGTGCTCCAGGGAAAATTCGAGGATTTCGACCTGGAGGTGGAGGGTATCCGCAAGGGTAGCATCGATACCGTCATCGTCGCCGACGTCCTGGAGCACATGTACGACCCCTGGGGAGTGATGGCCGGCATAGCGCCCTACCTCACTCCCGATGCGCAGGTGGTGGCGAGCATTCCCAATACCCGCAACCTGGTGCTGATGAGCGAATTGGCGGATGGAGGCTGGACCTACGATTCCTGGGGCCTGTTGGACATCACCCATATCCGCTTCTTCACCTTGCGGGAAATCCGCCGCTTCTTCCACGAAACCGGCTACCGCATCGTCCGTCTGCACTACAACATGGACAGCCGTCTCGGCGAGTTCTACCAGCGCAACAAGGACAAGGCCCAGGTGGACGTGGACATGGGCAAACTCACCATCAAGGGGGTGAGCCGCGACGACCTGGCCGAGCTGTGTACTTGGCAGTTCTATGTCCTGGCCGAACCGGGCGCCGTCACCGACGAAGCATTCCGGGCCGATGAGGCCAGGCGCGCCGGCGAGGAGGAAAAGAAAAACGCCTACGAGCGCTGGCAGGAATACCGTCAGTTCGACGAGGCCACGGCGGCCCTCGTCAACCAACGCATCGAGCAGTGGGAAACCCTGCCGCGCATCCATCTTGCCCTGTTGGCATCGCCACTCAATGTGGAGCGCATCGGCGATACCCTGCGTTCGCTGGCGGCCCAAAACTACCAGGACCTGGTAGTCACGGTGATTTCCCCAGCCGCAGCCCCCGCAGGCTGGAAAGACAGCGAGAAGCTCGCCTGGCTGCGCAGCCCGGTGGACGGTCTGCTGCAGGGAGTCAACCAAGCCCTATTGGGCTCCCCTGCGGACTGGGTGGGAATCGTGGATGCCGGCGACAGGCTGGCCGACGCTGCCTTGGTGTTCCTGATGGAAGGGGCGGTCGAGAATCCGGCATGGCAGCTGGTATACAGCGACGAGGATGTGCTCCAGGCCGACGGCGAATATGGCCTGCCCCATTTCAAGCCCGACTTCAACCTCGATATGCTGCGCAGCTTTCCTTACGTGGGTGGTTTGCTGTTAACGCGGCAAAAGCTGTTCAGCGAGTTGGGCGGGTTCCGACCACCCTGCCTGGGAGTCGAGGAGTACGATCTGGTGCTCCGGGCCTATGAGGCGGGAGGGGAGGCGATCATCGGCCATTGGCCGGACGTGCTGTATCACCGGCGCGCCGACGGAGGGCACTGCCGCAAGCCGGCGCTGGAACTGGTCGAATGCGGGCGGAAGGTGGTCGCGGAGCACCTGCGGCGCCAGGGGATTGCCGCCGAAGTGGAAAAGGGGCTGTTTCCCGGCAGCTATCGGGTCCGCTATCGCCACGAGGGCGCCCCCCTCGTGTCCATTCTGGCCGCGGTCCGCGACCAGGTGGACAAGGTGCAGCGCCTGGTGGAGACGCTCCTGGCCAATACCCGCTATCCCAATTTCGAACTGGTGCTGCTCGATAATGCCAGCACCACGGACGCGGCCCGCGCCTTCCTTGCCGGGATCCAGGCCATCGGTGATGCGCGGTTGAGGGTGCTCGACCACCCCGTGAAGGAGCCGCTTCCTGCCTTGCACAACATACTGGCTGGACAGGCGCGGGGCGACTACCTGTTGTTCATGCATTTCGATAGCGCCGCCTTGCAGCCCGACTGGCTGGACAGCCTCATGGAGCATGGCCGCCGGTCCGACGTGGGAGCGGTGAGTCCCCGGTTACTGAACGCCGACGGCACGGTGCGGCAAACCGGCATCATCCTGGGCCTCGACGGCAGCGCCGGTACCGTTTTCTCGAGCCAGCCCCTGGATTATCCCGGCTATTTCGGCCGGGCCCATATGGAGCAGAACTTCTCCGCTCTGGGTGGCGGTTGTCTGCTGACGGCCAGGGCGCCGTTCGATGCCGTGGGCGGCTTCGACGGCGCGGCTTTGCCCCAACGCTTCGCCGAAGTGGATTACTGTCTCCGCTTGAGGGAAAAAGGCTACCGCCTGGTATGGACGCCCCACGTCAGTCTTCTCAACGATGGTCTTGCCGCGACGATGACCTGGGTCGAGTCGGAGGCCGGCGAGGAGGAGGAAGTCTTCCTGCGTCGCCACCTCAAGGCGCTGGCCCTTGACCCGGCCTATAATCCCAACCTCAGCCTGGTCGGAGAAGCCAGTTTCAAAATCGAAACCCGCAAGCCCCTGGTTTGGGATCCCTTGTCCTGGCGGCCGCTTCCCCGCGTGCTGGCCCAGCCCGGAGACAGCGGCGGTTGCGGCGAATACCGCATTTTCGCCCCGATGCGCGCCTTGAGCCGGGCAAAAAAAATTCAGGGTTGGGCGGATTTCCACGTTTTTTCGCCGCCGGAAATGGAACGCCTGGATGTGGATGCCATCATTCTCCAGCGCCAGACGCACCCGGATCAGGTGGAAGCCATCGCGCGGCACAAGAAGTTTTCCCGCGCATTCCGTGTTTATGAACTGGACGATTTGATCACCCGCGTTCCAGTGCGGAGCGCGCACAAGGACGCCATGCCCAAGGATGTGGAGTTCTGGCTGCGGAAAGGGGTGGGTCTCTGCGATCGATTCGTGGTTTCCACCATTCCCCTGGCTGAGGCCTTCAGGGGCTGGAACCCCGACATACGAGTAGTGCCCAATTTCATCGAAAAGGCTCGCTGGGGCGACTTGAGTCCCTTGCGTCGCCAGGGGAGGAAACCACGGGTCGGTTGGGCGGGTGGCGTCGGTCATGCCGGGGATCTGGAAATAATCGCCGACGTGGTCAAGGAGTTGGCTGGGGAAGTGGAATGGGTGTTTCTCGGCATGTGTCCCGAAGGTATCCGCCAGTATGTGAAGGAGTTTTATCCCGGTGTGCCCATTCCCCTCTATCCGGCAAAACTGGCGAGTCTGAATCTGGACTTGGCTCTGGCGCCTTTGGAATTGCATCCTTTCAACGAGGGCAAGAGTCACCTTCGCCTTCTGGAGTATGGCATTCTCGGTTACCCAGTCATTTGCACCGATATCTATCCCTATCAGGGAGAATATCCCGTCACGCGGGTGAAGAACCGTTACCGCGATTGGGTGGAGGCAATCCGAGAAAAGATCAACGATTTGGATGCTTGCGCCCGGGAGGGGGATCGGTTGCGGGAGTATGTCCGCAGCAACTGGCTGCTGGAGGATAACCTGGAGGTCTGGATGCAGGGTTGGCTGCCGTAAAATTTTTCTAAAGTTTCCCGAAGAGGGGACGATAACCCCACCAAAAGGGTGATTCGGTACGTGAAAGATTAAGGCCGAATCGAGATTTTCGACGTGACTTAAACTGATCAAAGGAGAGTCATCATGCCGCAGGTAATTAATACCAATATTGCGTCTCTGAATGCTCAGCGCCAGCTGAACAACTCCCAGAGCGCCCTTTCTACCGCGCTGCAGCGCCTGTCTTCCGGTTTGCGGATTAACTCCGCCAAGGACGATGCTGCGGGTCTGGCGATTTCCGAGCGCTTCACCGCTCAAATTCGCGGCATGGATCAAGCCCAGCGCAACGCCAACGACGGCGTCTCCCTCGCGCAGACCGGCGAAGGCGCCTTGAGCCAGATGGGCGACCTGTTGCAGCGTGTGCGTGAGCTGGCGGTGCAGTCCGCCAACGCCACCAACACCGCCAGCGACCGTCAGGCCCTGAACCAGGAGGTTTCCCAGTTGGTGTCGGAACTGGACCGCTTTGCCCAGACCACCGACTTCAACGGCTTGAAGCTGCTGGACGGTTCCTTTACCTCCGCCACCTATCAGATCGGTGCCAACGCCAACCAGGTGATTACGGCCACTTCCACCAATTTCCGTACCGACAAGTACGGCACTAACCAGCTGCTGTCCAACGCCTCCATTACCATGGCTAGTGGCGCGGGCGTTTCTGCCGCCACCACTACCACCGGCGGCGCGGCCACGCTGACCATCAACGGTTCCGCGGGTTCCGGGACGGTGTCCCTGGCCAACAGCACGGCCGACAGCGCCAAGTCCCTGGCGGCCGCCATCAATACCCAGTCCCAGACCGGGGTGAAGGCCTCCGCCATGACCCAGTTTGACGTTACTTTCACTACTGGCACCAACTATGTGGTGAACGTGCTGGGTACCAACAGCGCCGCAGAGCAGGTTTCCTTCACGGTAGGCGCGGCCAACGATGCCGACGGTTTGTCCGCGGCGATCCAGGCCTTCAACGACAAGTCCTCCAAGACCGGCGTGACCGCCCGGCTGAACGACGCCGGCACGGGTATTACCCTGACCGCCCTGGACGGCAGCAACGTTACCCTCGGCACCACTGCCGCTACTTCCGGTGCCATTACCGTGACGGCTACCGCCACGACCAGCCGCGAGGCGACCACAGCGGCGACTCAGGGTACCGCGACCGGCGCGCTGTCCGGCGGTAACTCCGTGACCGTGATGGGTACGGTGACCCTGGACTCCGACAAGTCCTACTCCATTACTCAGAGCGCCACGGCGGCGTCAGGTCTGTTCGGTAGCGGCGCGGCCAGCAACCAGGCTTCGTCTTCGCTGCAGAAGGTTTCTAGCCTCGACATCACCTCCGCGGTGTTGGCGACCAAGGCCATCCGGATCGCGGACAACGCCCTGACCCTGATCAACGGCCAACGCGCTGCCTTCGGTGCCCTCCAGAACCGTTTCAGCGCGACGATCTCCAACCTGCAGACTTCTTCCGAGAACATGCAGGCTGCCCGTAGCCGGATTCGCGACGCCGACTTTGCGGCGGAAACCGCGAACCTGACCCGCGGTCAGATTCTGCAACAGGCCGGTACGGCGATGTTGGCCCAGGCGAATGCCTTGCCCAATAGCGTCCTGACCCTGCTGCGGTAATCCGGAGTTAGGCTAGCGTAGTGCATCGGGGGGGCCATTCACGGATGGTCCCCTCTTTTTTGCTTTAAGCTGTTTCGAGCTTGTAAAGGCTCGATGGTTATCCCGAAGTTAGGGAAGCGAGGTGGGTTATGTCAATTGAACAGGTAGGAAGCACTGTACAGCCCATGGTCAGTCAAGTGGACAGCATGACGGTCCGGTCCGCAACTGCCGCGGATAAACA
>JBFXHL010000101.1:0-8404 GCA_050177075.1 Sulfuricellaceae bacterium
GCACTCGATGGCGGAACCGGCGGACCACCCGTCCGTGGAGATCGGCGTCCCGCTGGTCGCCGCCTGATAGGGACAACCGAGCCGGAGATCTGGCCACGGATTTACACCAGCTTGACGGACGCTATCAAACAGCGGGCCTTTCTTTTCAGGCTATCCCGGCTCTCGTGCCAAATCCTCTACCTGGGGTAGTAGTGTCCCTATAGGCGCGTACCTCCATGGGCTGTTTTAAGTCCGCTAGGATGGCCGCAGCGTGGGTAGGAAGAGCATGAAAAGACAGCTATTTTCATAACACGCAATGCACACGCAGGAATCCCAAAAGGTCAGCCCCCCGGTAAAGCATGGGGGGCTGGGATGTTGCGTGCCGGAAAGCCGGCACGCGGTGGCGCGGGAGACGCATTTCCCTGTCCGAGTTCCCTCCCCTCAGGCTTGCCTCTGCTCTTCGGAGCCGCCCAAGGTGCCGGGGCGGGGGCAGCGAGGTAAAAGGCGCAACCCGTCACGCCAGTCGGCGACGGCTGCGTCTTACCGTCGAAACCCCGGATCGGCGCATGAAGCAGCGCCGCCCGGCTCCGTAATGCTCGCCCTCGAAACCCCGACTGTCATGCCGGCTTGCATACCTCGCTAATCGTGCCCCCGCCCCGGCACTCACAAGTGAGGCGGCTCCGAAGAGCAGAGGCAACCAAACCGAAGGAGGAAAAAACCATGGCCAACGAAATCACCCACACCACCAACACCGCGCCCCCTTCGGGCGCCCCCGCGAGGCTCACCAAAGAGCAGGTTTTTGGAATTAATGTCGAGGAGAAAAGCATGGAACAAATTATTGATCAGCAGCAAACCGAAGCCCCGGAAACCATTGAATTTGGTGGCCGGGTGTGGACAAAAAAAGAAAATGATGGCGATCAACTCCAAACCTGGGAGTCTGGAACGA
Organism: Sulfuricellaceae bacterium; assembly: GCA_050177075.1. Lineage (GTDB taxonomy): Bacteria > Pseudomonadota > Gammaproteobacteria > Burkholderiales > UBA9220 > UBA2239. Next base: position 926 of record JBFXHL010000101.1, read on the forward strand.
CACGGCTTGACTATTTCTATGTGTCCCAATATCCGTCCGGCGAATGGAATTGGCAACGAAAATTTAATCTTGAATTCGTTATGCCTCCTCTGATGACGGACCGCGCCACCGGCATCGTGGCCACCAGGGAAGAGGCCATGGAGGCGGCCATCAAGGCCGACTTACACTCCGCCATCGATGCGCTCATCGACACTTTATCTAAGGCCGGCCTTATCACACACGACAATTACCAAAAAGGCTTTCAAGACGGCAAGAACGCATTGAAAAAAGCAATCATGGAGAATTGAATGGACGCCTCCCGCCCCGTGAGAGCTGAACACGAGTTATCCACCGCGCCGGCCCCCTTCGGTAGAGAGGGACCTGCGGTGCCCGGCGCCGTGGATAACTTTTTGACTTCTGGCCAGGTTTTCAAAGTCATTTGGAAGAGCGGGCGGCGGCTATCAGAGCAGTGAAAGTGACACGTTAACCGAATCCACCAACAACTCAGGGCGTACCGGCCGCTTTCCTCGGGTGCGCCCTTCTTCAGCCTCAACCAAACGGACAAGCCCATACTGCTCTAGCTTTTTCAGCGTCCTGGAAAGGTTCGAGGCTTTCCGATGGGTCAACTTCTCCAGTTCGGCAATGGATTGAGGATGCTGTTCGGCGATGACTTTCAGCAATTGCCGGTTTTCTTCCGTAAAAAGGTTGGCCGCAGCCTTGAGCGATGTGAACCACAACTTGGGGCCGTTCGGGTCGGGTTTAGTGCGGCCCGCTGCGACATCCAGTGTCCACTGCTTCATTTCCTCGTAGGAGGCGATTCCGATATTCAGCTTATTCATCGAGGTGCTCCTTGATGATACGGTCAACTTCTTTCCAGAAATCCGCCAGAAGTTGATTGGGGGTTTCAAACTCATAGGCTCGGCCAGGATCGTCACTATGCCGGTGCCAGTGATCGAGTTCTTTTCGCTTGGCGACAGCATGGGCATTGTCGAACCCAAGCAGGCGTTTGCCGGTGCGGTTGTGCAGCGTAATGGAGTAGTCCACGCCGTGGGGAATGGCTGGGGATTGGGGCACCTGGTGCACTACGAATTTAACCCACAGTCCTAAGTGGTCATCAATGACGAGGGTCATCCCATCAAGGCTTAGGAGGTACTCCCAGCCATCATCATTAGGCATAAACATATCTCCCGGCTGATAGTATAGCCCTATCCGAGCTTCCGCGCCAAGTCTTCGGCACGGGGGTGGTAATACCGTTTCAGCATCCTTAGATCCTTGTGCCCCGTGACCGCCGCCAACTCAATGACGTTGGGCAGCTTTTCGGCAAGGCGGCTTGTGGCCTCATGTCGCAGGTCGTGGAAATGCAAATCCTTCAGTCCGGCAGCTATGCAAGCCCGCGAAAACGCCTTCTTAACCGCGTCTTCGGTCGTTGGGAATACTCGTCCATCAATCGACCTGGGAAGAGCCTCTAAAACGGCGACAGCACGGCTAGAGAGAGGGACGGATCGTGCCTCCCCGTTCTTGCTGTCCAGAATTCGGGCAACCTGTCTTTTCGTGTCCACATCTTCCCAGCGCAAGGCCAGCAGTTCTCCACGCCGCATGGCGGTTTCCAGGGCCAGCAAGACGAGGGGTTTAATCCAGGGATTCCGGGCGCCGGGGCCCAGCGTTCCATCTTCACGCCTGGAGCCTTCGAGGGTGGCTAATAGCGCTGTTTCCTCGCCATCTTCAAGTCGGCGCTCACGGGCTTTTTCATTCTGGGGGCGGCGAATCATGGCAATGGGGTTTTCAATGTGAATCCCCCATTCCTTGCGGGCATGGTTGATGACGGCTGACCGACTATTTAGCTCACGGTAGACCGTGGAGCCGGTTACCTTGTCCTCTTTGAGCCGACGGTCGCGCCAGGCGGCAACGTCTTTTCCTGAGAGTGCGGCCATCTTCAAACGGGCGAGGGGGTCACGCCGCAGGGCCGCTATCCGCACCTTCTCGATGGTGGCCCCTTTCTTATCCGGGGTCACTTCCTCCTGGTAGCGTTTGAGCACGTCGTCGAGGGTGTTTTTTTCGGACTCTCGCCGATCCAGAAAGACCCCCTTATCCATTTCCGATTCCACGTCACGTGCCCACATTTGGGCGGCAGTTTTCGTTGTGAACGTCTTGGAAATAAGGGGGCGGCCTCTGCGCCGAATTTTGACCTGGAACTGGTACGGGCCGCGCTCGATGATCGTTGCCATTCTGGGTCCCTTTGGGGGTGATTTGTACCCAAAAATGTACCCAATAATTCCGTAAATCGCAAGAATAAAGGCTGTTTATTAGCCTTCATACGGCAGGGGTCACAGGTTCAATCCCTGTACCGCCCACCAAAATCAAGGGCTTACGCGAGTAAGCCCTTTTCTTTTTGCTCAAAAATACGCCACAGCCTTTTGCCTATTGATTCGGCGCGTCGGTCGAAATGCGCGCTGCCTTTCCGCGCGTCTTGCGCAGTTCCCACAGTGCCATCCCGTAGCCCGAGAGGGCGTAGACGATAAACAGCCCGAACAGGACCCCTGGCGGATAGGACGAAATCAGGATAATCCCCACTACGATCAGCAGCAGGAAGACGAAGGGGATGCTCTTGCGCAGGTTGATATCCTTGAAGCTGTAGAATCGGATGTTGCTCACCATGGTGATGCCGGAGAACAGGGTCAGGGCCCAGGCGAACCACTTGATGTCTTCCCCCTTGATTTGCAAGTCGAACATCACCCACACCAAGCCGGCCATCAGCGCGGCGGCGGCGGGACTGGGGAGGCCCTGGAACCAGCGCTTATCCTGGACTTCCAGCTGGGTGTTGAAGCGGGCCAGGCGTAGCGCCGCCCCGGCGCAGTAGACGAAGGCGGCGATCCAACCGAGCTTGCCCATGCCTTTCAGGGCCCAAACATAGACCACCAGGGCGGGGGCGACGCCGAAGGACACCATGTCCGACAGGCTGTCGTATTCGGCGCCGAAGGCGCTCTGGGTGTGGGTGAGGCGGGCCACCCGGCCGTCCAGGCCGTCCATCACCATGGCGACGAAGATGGCTACCGCGGAGTGCTCGTAGCGGCCGCTCATGGCCATCACGATGGCGTAGAAGCCGGCGAACAGGGCGGCGGTGGTGAACAGGTTGGGGAGGAGATAAATGCCCCGCTTGCGGAGGTGGGGCGCGAGGATGGGCTTATGTATGGGGTGCATCCGGTAATTTTCGGCTTTGTGGGTTAACGGCGCATGACGGGAATCCGCATCAATTTTCCTCCCGCCGGGGCGGGATGTCTAGAGTTCGGCCAGCACCGTTTCGCCGGCGCGGGTTTTGTCGCCAATGCTCACTTTGACGCGGGCGTCCAGCGGAAGATAGACGTCCACCCGGGAGCCGAAGCGGATGAAGCCGTAGCGCTGACCCTTGACCAGCTTGTCGCCGGCCTTGACGTAGCACAGGATGCGGCGGGCGATCAGGCCGGCCACCTGCACGGCGGTGATTTCCTTGCCGCTGGCGGTCGTCATCAGCAGCGCGTTGCGCTCGTTTTCCACCGAGGCCTTGTCCAGGTCGGCGTTGACGAACTTGCCGGGAAAATACTGCGCGCCGGTCACTTCGCCATCCACTGGGCTGCGGTTGGAGTGGACGTTGAATACGTTCATGAAAACGCTCACCTTGAGGGCATCCCGCTCGCGATAAGCATCCCGGGTTTTTTCCACCGCAACGATGCGGCCATCCGCCGGGGCGATCACCAGATTCTCGCCCTGGGGCACCTTGCGCGCCGGGTCGCGGAAGAACTGCAGGACGAACAGGGCGATGATCCACAGGGGCGAAGCCCAGGCGCCGCCAACCCAATAGGTTGCCAGCAACGCGGCCACGACGGCGATGGTCAGGAAAGGCCAGCCCTCGCGGGCAATGATGGGATGGGGATAGTCTTGTTTAGGAGGAGCCACGCCGATGCACATGGGTAGGTGAAGATGGAAAAAGGGCGGGCCAGCGAAGCGCTGCCCGCCCTGGGCTTCTTAGTTCTTGCTCTGGTCGACCAGTTTGTTCTTGGCGATCCAGGGCATCATGGCGCGCAGTTTGCCGCCGACCACTTCGATCGGGTGCTCGGCGTTCAGGCGGCGGCGGGCGGTCATCTCGGGGTAGTTGGTCTTGCCTTCCAGGATGAAGCGCTTGGCGTATTCGCCGTTCTGGATGTTCTGCAGGGCTTCCTTCATGGCCCGGCGGGCCTCGTCGCCGATAACGCGGGGGCCGGTGACGTACTCGCCGTACTCGGCGTTGTTGGAGATGGAGTAGTTCATGTTGGCGATGCCGCCTTCGTACATCAGGTCCACGATCAGCTTCAATTCGTGGAGGCACTCGAAGTAGGCCATCTCGGGGGCGTAGCCCGCTTCCACCAGGGTTTCGAAGCCGGCTTTCACCAGTTCCACGGCGCCGCCGCACAGCACGGCCTGCTCGCCGAAGAGGTCGGTCTCGGTTTCTTCACGGAAGTTGGTCTCGATCACGCCGCCCTTGGTGCCGCCGTTGGCTGCGGCGTAGGAGAGGGCGATATCCTTGGCCTTCTTGGAAACGTCCTGGTAGACGGCGATCAGGGAAGGCACGCCGCCGCCTTTGAGGTATTCGGAGCGCACGGTGTGGCCGGGGCCCTTGGGGGCAACCATGATCACGTCCAGGTCGGCGCGGGGCACGATCTGGTTGTAATGGATGTTGAAGCCGTGGGCGAAGGCCAGGGCGGCGCCCTTCTTGATGTTGGGCTCGACTTCGCCGTAGTACACGCTGGGCTGCTGCTCGTCGGGCACCAGGATCATCACCACGTCGGCGCCCTTCACCGCGTCGGCCACTTCCTTCACGGTCAGGCCGGCTTTCTTGGCCTTGTCCCAGGAGGAACCGCCTTTGCGCAGGCCGATGGTGACCTTGCAGCCGGAGTCCTTCAGGTTGTTGGCGTGGGCGTGGCCCTGGGAGCCGTAGCCGACGATGGTGACTTTCTTGCCCTTGATCAGGGAGAGGTCGGCGTCCTTATCGTAATAGACTTTCATGGTTTTCCTTTCCGAAGTAGCGGCGCGGCCAGAGCGCGCCCAATAAATTAAACTCGTAAAATGCGGTCGTCGCGGCCGATGCCCGAGGCGCCGGTGCGTACCGTTTCCAGGATGGCGGTCTTGTCCAGGGCCTCCAGGAAGGCGTCCAGCTTGGAGACGTTGCCAGTCAGCTCGATGGTGTAGGTGCTGTCGGAGACGTCGATGATGCGGCCGCGGAAGATGTCCGCCATGCGCTTCATCTCCTCGCGCCAGGGGCCTTCCGCCTTGACCTTCACCAGCATCATCTCCCGCTCGATGTGGCGCCCCTCGGAGAGGTCCACCACCTTCACCACGTCCACCAGCTTGTTGAGCTGCTTGATGATCTGCTCGATCACCTCATCCGAGCCGCGGGTGACGATGGTCATGCGGGACAGGGTCTCGTCCTCGGTGGGGGCCACGTTGAGGGACTCGATGTTGTAGCCCCTGGCCGAGAACAGGCCGGCGACGCGGGACAGGGCGCCGGATTCGTTTTCCATCAGAATCGAAATGATATGTCGCATGATTACACCAGCAGCATCTCAGACAGTCCCTTGCCGCTCGGGACCATGGGATAGACGTTTTCCGTGGGATCGGTGCGGAAGTCCATGAACACCAGGCGGTCCTTCATCTCCGGGCTGAAGGCCTGCTTCAGCGCCGCTTCCACGTCGCCCGGCCTGTCGATACGCATGCCGACGTGGCCATAGCTTTCCGCCAGCTTGACGAAGTCGGGCAGGAACTCCATGGTGGACTCGGAGTAGCGGTTGCCGTAGAAGAACTCCTGCCACTGGCGCACCATGCCGAGATAGCCGTTGTTGAGGAGGATGATCTTGAGGGGCAGGTTGTACTGCTTGCAGGTGGCCAGTTCCTGGATGTTCATCTGGATGCTGCCCTCGCCGGTGACGCACACCACGGTGGCGTCGCGGTCGATGAACTGGGCGCCCATGGCCGCCGGCAGGCCGAAACCCATGGTGCCGAGGCCGCCGGAGTTGATCCAGCGGCGGGGCTTGTCGAACTTGTAGAACTGGGCGGCCCACATCTGGTGCTGGCCCACGTCGGAGGAGACGTAGGCGTTGCCGTCGGTGATTTCGTAGAGCTTCTCCAGCACGAACTGGGGCTTAATGAATTCGGCGTCCCGGTCGTACTTGAGGCAGTCGCGGGAGCGCCACAGCTCGATCTGGGTCCACCAGGTCTTGAGGGCGTTGGCGTCGGGTTTCTCGTGGCTGGCCTGGATCAGCTTGATCATTTCCTCCAGGACGTCGTGGACGTTGCCGACGATGGGCACGTCCACCTTGACCCGCTTGGCGATGGAGGCGGGGTCGATGTCGATGTGGATGATCTTGCGGTCTTCCTGGAAGAAGTGCTCGGGGTTGCCGATCACGCGGTCGTCGAAGCGGGCGCCGATGGCGATCAGCACGTCGCTATGCTGCACCGCCATGTTGGCTTCGAAAGTGCCGTGCATGCCCAGCATGCCGAGGAACTGGGAATCGTTGGCGGGATAGCCGCCCAGGCCCATCAGGGTGCTGGTGCAGGGGAAGCCCAGTTGCTTTACCAGCTTGGTCAGGGCTTCGGCAGCGTTGCTCAGGATGACGCCGCCGCCGGTATAAATCATCGGGCGTTTGGCGCCAAGTATCATTTGCACGGCGCGCTTGATCTGGCCGGTGTGCCCCTTGGTCACCGGATTATAGGAGCGCATGCTGACCTGGGCCGGGTAGTCGAAGTCGGCCTTGTTGATGGTCACGTCCTTGGGGATGTCCACCACCACCGGGCCGGGCCGGCCGCTGGCGGCAATAAAGAAGGCCTTCTTGATGGTGGCGGCGAGGTCCTTGACGTCGCTCACCAGGAAATTGTGCTTCACGCAGGGGCGGGTGATGCCGACGGTATCCACTTCCTGGAAAGCGTCGAGGCCGATGGCGGCGGTGGGCACCTGGCCGGTGATGACGACCAGGGGGATGGAGTCCATGTAGGCGGTGGCGATGCCGGTTACCGCGTTGGTGGCGCCGGGGCCGGAGGTCACCAGGGCCACGCCCACGCGGCCGGAGGCGCGGGCGTAACCGTCGGCGGCGTGGACGGCGCCCTGCTCGTGGCGCACCAGCACGTGCTGGAATTTGTCCTGCTTGTAGATCTCGTCGTAGATGTTCAGCACCGCGCCGCCGGGGTAGCCGAAAACGACCTCGACCCCTTCTTCCTGCAGGCAGCGCACAACTATCTCAGCACCCGTTATTTCCATGCTTGATTTTTCTTTGAGAAAAGGTGGAACAGTAACGTTTGCCGTCAATTTGGTCAAGTTGACCCCCGCGCGGGGAGATTGTCCTGCAAAGGTGGGAGGCATTTGATAAAATTCGAACCCGTTGTTTAACCGGGGTGGAAAAACTGGCTACATATCAGTTGCTCCACCGCGCGTCGCGCGACCCACGACGCATGAACCAGGGGTTAAATAGCGTTGCGGCGTCCGGCAAAGAGGTCGGT
>JBFXHL010000102.1:0-8296 GCA_050177075.1 Sulfuricellaceae bacterium
GAAAGCCGGCGCCGCCCTTGATGGTGTGGAAACCGCGGAAAATATCGTTCAGGAGGTTTTTGTCCTCCGGCTGCTTTTCCAGTTCCACCAGCTTGTTGTCCACGTCGGACAGCAATTCCCCCGCTTCCGTGAGGAAATCGGCCAGCAGGTCTTCCATTCCGGCGAAGTGGCTCATCGTCGCTTCCCTTATGTGTCGCGTTGTTGTTAGCTTAACTTAAAAACCCAGGCTCGCCAGCAATTCGTCCACCTGCTCCTGGCTGGTGACCACGTCGGAGCGGCCTTCGGCATTGATGACCGGACCGTTGAGCAGATCGTCGCTGAGGTTCTTGCGCTTCTCCGGCGGCGTGCTGGCCAACAGGACCTGCAGCAGCTGCACTTCCAAATCCTGGGCCAGGGCGATCACCTTCTTGATCACTTGGCCGGTGAGGTCCTGGAAGTCCTGGGCCATCATGATTTCCAACAACTGGGCGTTGGTGGCCTGGGTCTGGGCCGGCAGGCCGTTGAGGAAGTCCCGCGTCTGCTGGGCCAGTTGCTTGAACTCATCCACGCCCATCTGGTTGTCGAATACCTTCTGCCATTGCTTGCCGAGGGCGGCGGCGGCGCTTTCGATTTTTTCCTGAATCGGTTTGGCCTTTTCCGTGGCCGTCAGCACGCGCTCGGCGGCTTTTTCGGTCAGGGTGGCGATATAGGTCAGCCGTTCCCGGGCGTCGGGCATGGCCGATGCCGCGTCTTCCAGGGATTTGTCGTAACCCAGCTCGCGCAAGGTGTCGTGCAGCTTGCGGGTGGCGTGGCCGATCTGGGAGTAGACGTCTTCAGCGGAACCGCTGGGGGCTGCTGCTTCGTGGCTCTCCTCGACGACAGTGGCTTCGCCTTCGATCGGTTGAACGTCGGCGTAGGCGATGCTGTCGAAGAGCGCTTCCAGTTCGGGATTGTCGCCGCTTTCGTTGCTCACTACGCACCTCCTTTAGCTTTTTCTATGTTTTGGAATATCTTTTCCAGTTTCTCCTCCAGGGTAGCCGCGGTGAAGGGCTTGACGATATATCCGCTGGCGCCGGCTTTGGCGGCCTCGATGATGTTTTCTTTTTTGGCTTCGGCGGTAATCATTAGCACAGGCAGGTGCTTCAGGCTGGCGTCGGCGCGAATGGCGCGCAACAGGTCGATGCCGGTCATGTTGGGCATGTTCCAGTCGGTGACCACGAACTCGAAGTTGCCGCTACCCTTGAGTTTCTGCAGGCCGACGACGCCATCCTCGGCTTCGTCGACGTTGGTGTACCCGAGTTCCTTGAGCAGGTTGCGCACGATGCGGCGCATGGTGGAAAAATCGTCCACCACGAGGAATTTCATGTTCTTGTCAGCCATGTGTTGCTCCACATGCAATGGAAATGCCGGCCTTATTATACGCTGCTTCGCGGCCGGTCGAGGCGGGGGTGGGGTAATGGGGCATGGATGAGACTATCGCAGCAGTAAGGGACGAAGGGTTTCGGCCAGTTCCACCGGGTCGAATTTGGCCACGTAGGTGTCGACGCCGACGCGCTGGCCCATGATTTTGTTGGCCTCCGATGACAGGGAGGAATGCATCACCACGGGAATGCCGTCGAAGCGGTGGTCGGACTTGATGTTCTTGGTCAGGACGTAGCCGTCCATTTCCGGCATTTCGGCGTCGGTCAGGATCAGGCTGATTTGGTCGCGCAGGGAGGAGCCCTCCTGCGGGGGGCGGGAGGCGAGGTTCTGCAGCCGTTCCCAAGCTTCCCTGCCGTCGTTGGCTTGGATGTATTTGACCCCCAGTTTGTCCAGCACCATGACGATTTCCTTGCGGGCCACGGCGGAATCGTCGGCGAAGAACACGGTGCGCTCGATTTCCGTTTCGACCGGGGGCAGTTCGGGGACGGGTTCGATGCCGATGGCGTTGGCCAGGATTTGTTCCACGTCCAGGATCGACACCAGGCGGCCGTCATCCAGCTCGGTGATGGCGGTGATCAGGCCGTCGTTGCCGGCCAGCATGGTCTGGGGCGGCTTCACCCGGTCCCAGTCGACGCGGATGATCCGGTCCACCTCGTGGACCAGGAAGCCCTGGGTGTGGCGGCTGAACTCGGTGACGATCATGGTGTGGCCGGTGTCTTCGGGCGCGCCGGAGAGCTGGATGAAACGAGCCAGGGAAATGACCGGGATGATGTTGCCGCGGAGGGAGATCACGCCATCGATGCCTTCGGGCATGTTGGGAGTCTTGGTGATGGAGGGGGTTTGGCACACCTCGCGCACCTTGAACACGTTGATGCCGAAGATTTCCCCCGTGCCGAGGGAAAAGAGGAGTATCTCCATCTTGTTGGAGCCGGCGAGCGTTGTTTTGCCGGTGATTTTATCCAGCAACGCGGGGGTGTCTGCCATCAATAGTCTCCCATGGTGCTCAACAAGCCGCCCTTAGGCGAGCAGGCGGGTAATGGTGGCCGCCAATTTTTGAGGTTCGAATTTGGATACGTATTCGTCGACGCCGACGGAGCGTCCCAGTTGCTGGTTCGACATGCCGGAAAGCGAGGAGTGCATGATCACCGGGATGCCGGCGAAACGGGCGTCGCTCTTGATGTTCTTGGTCAGCATGTAGCCGTCCATTTCCGGCATTTCGATGTCGGTGAGCACCAGCTGGACGAAATCCTTTACCGGGCGGTGTACCGAGTCCGCCTGGGCGGCGATTTTCTTCAGCTCCTCCCATGCCTGGGCGCCGTTGACGCAGGCGACATAGCGGGCGCCGAGGGCGTCCAGGGTCTTTTCGATCTGCTTGCGGGCGACATAGGAGTCGTCGGCGAAGAAAACCGTGCGGTCCGGGCGTTCCAGAGGGGGAATGGAGGAGAACACCATGTCGTCCTCGGTGGTGTGAGTGGTCTCGGCGAGGATCTTCTCCACGTCCATCACCATGATCAGTCGGCCGTCGGGCAGCTCGGTGACGGCGGTGATGAGGCCGCCCATCTGGGCGTTGAGCATGTCGGGCGGGACGCGCATGGAGGACCACTCAAGCCGCAGAATGGTGTCCACGCTTTCCACCAGAAAGCCCTGGGTGCGGCCGTTGTATTCGGTGACGATCATGATGTCCGGCTTCTTGTCGGACTGGACGCCGGTGTACTTGATCAGGTCGATGACGGGGACCAGTACGCCCCGCAGGCTGACCATGCCTTCGACTGAAGGCGGCATTTCGGGGGCGTGGGTGATTTCCGGCACGCGCATGACCTCGCGCACCTTGAATACGTTAATGCCGAAAGTCTCGGTACGGCCGGTGCGCGTGTCCTTGCCAAGGGAAAAGAGCAGGATCTCCAGCTTGTTGGTACCCGCTAGCTTGGTTCGCGCGTCAATGCTTTTTAGTAGTTCGGACATCTCGGAAGCTCCGATTTATATTTTTTAAATACCGCTGTTCTGGATAATTGAGCCCAATAATGATAGCGGTTTTGGGCGCACATTCCGCCGACACTGATACTTTAAATTTGCTCGCAATAATTTGCAAATGCTTCGTCGGGCGGCGCTTGAGCTTATGCCAGGGGAATTCGGGGAAGGGGCGGAAACGGCGAGCTCGTCACGACAGAAAGCCGCTGTCGGCCAGTTCTTCCAGCAAGAATTCATAATCTTTGGCTCCCTGACTGTGGGGGGCGTGTCGGAAGATGTCGCGGTTATAGGCGGGGCTTTCGGTGAGGCTGACGTTTTCCGCGATGCGGGTTTCGCACAGTTCGTCGCCGAATTTGTCGCGCAGTTGTTCGACGATTTCCCAGGACAGTTTGCGGCGGGAATCGAAGCGGGTGATGACGTAGCGGCGTTCGACCCGCTTTTTCAGCACGTGCTCCAATGCCTTCAGGGAGCGTTCCAGTTGCATGGCGCCCTTGACGGCCAGGAAATCGGTGGAGATCGGCACCAGCACCTTGGAGGCGGCAAAGATGGCGTTGAGCGATAAAACGCCCAGCATGGGGCAGCAGTCGATGACGATGGGGCCGCCCTGGTCGAGCATTTCCGCCTGAATGCCTGTTTTGAGGCGATTGATGACCTTGGGGCCCTTGCCGAACAGGGAGTCCACTTTGGAGAGTTCGAAGTGGGAGGGGATCACCCGGTAGCCGGCTTCGGTTTGCTGGACCAGTTCCTCCAGGGATTTGAGCTCCTTGTAGAAGCCGAAAACGCTGTTGTCGCCGGTGCTGACCGCCGTGCCGCTGATGGCGGAGAGGTGGGCCTGGGGGTCCAGGTCGATGGCCAGGGGCTCCATCTCTTTGCGGGCGAGGGCGGCGGTCAGGTTGAGGCTGGTGGTGGTCTTGCCCACACCGCCCTTCTGGTTGAATACGGCAATAATCGTCATGGGCTTATCCTAATGATTTCGTCCGGCCGCCGCAACCCATCCGACACCCAGCCGGCGGCCCAGGGATGCCTATTTCCGGGGAGCAAGTGTATCATTTTCCGTCTGCGTCGAATGGTTAACAAAGGGGCGGTTTTGTCCGAGGACAGCAAGCAAGTCAAGGCGGAGGAGCTGGAGCAGGCGTTCAACCTGTTCAACGAGGTTTCGACGCAACTGGCCGGCGCTTATCAGGAGCTCCAGCAGCAAGTCGAGGGGCTGACGGCCGAGTTGGCGGTGGCCAACGGCGAGCTGCGTCGCCAGTATTTGGAAAAGGAGGCGCTTTCCCAGCGTCTGGGCCTGCTGCTGGCGGCCTTGCCCGCCGGGGTCGTGGCGTTGAGTGGCGAGGGTCTGGTGGAAGAGGCGAACCCGGCGGCGCGCGCCATGCTGGGGGAACCTTTGGTGGGGGAACCCTGGGCGACGGTGTCGGCCCGGGCCTTGCGGCCTACTTCCACGCCGCACGATTGGGACTTGGTGTCTTCGTCGCCGGAGCGGCCCCTGCGGGTGAATGTCGTGACCAGCCACATCGATCCGGCGGGGCGGCAGATCGTCCTGCTCCACGACGTGACCGAGGCCTATGAAATGCAGCAGGAGCTGCAGCGCCATCAGCGGCTGACCGCCATGGGGGAGATGGCGGCCCGTCTCGCCCACCAGCTGCGCACGCCGCTGGCGACGGCGATGCTTTATACTTCCCACCTGACGAAACCGGTGTTGGCGGACGCCGACAGGGTGCGTTTCGCCGACAAGGCGCTGGCGCGGTTGCGGCACCTGGAGCAATTGATCCGCGATATGTTGTCCTTCGTTAAGGGGGAGGCCGGCGGGCGCGAGCCGGTCGAAATTTCGTCGTTGCTGGCGGAGCTGCGCCAGGTGATCGACCCCCAGGCGTCCCAGCGGGGACTGTCGTTTGCGTTGGACGATCGCAGCGGCGGGGCGGCGGTGCTCGGGCATCGCAAGGAGCTGACCGGGATGCTGATCAACCTTCTCGAAAACGCCATGCAGGCCTGCGGCGAGGGGGGGAGGGTCGCGGTGCGCGCGGAGCGCTCGGGCCGGGAGGTCAGGATTTCGGTTGAGGACAACGGTCGGGGCATCCCTGAGGAGTTGCACGAGCGCCTGTTCGAGCCTTTCTTCACTACCCGAACCGAAGGCACCGGTCTGGGGTTGGCGATTGTGCGCAACGTGGTGGAGGCCCACGGCGGGCGGGTGGAAATGCGCTCGGCCCCCGGCGAGGGGAGTGAATTCACGGTGTTCCTGCCGGCTATCGAGTGAGGCAAAGAGGAAATGACGGCATTACCGGTATTGATTGTCGAGGATGACCAGGACCTGCGCGAAGCCCTGTGCGACACCCTGGAGCTGTCGGGCTACCGCCCCATTCCTGCCGCCGACGGGACGGAGGCGTTGAAGATTCTGGAGCAGAAGAAGGTCGGTCTGGTCGTGTCCGACGTGCAGATGCGGCCCATGGATGGCCACGCCTTGCTGCTGGAGATCAAGCGCCATTTTCCTTATGTCCCGGTGCTGCTGATGACCGCCTACGGCATGATCGACAAGGCGGTGGAGGCCATGCGCCAGGGGGCCTGCAATTACCTGACAAAGCCCTTCGAGCCCGATGCGCTGCTGGCGGAAGTGGCGCGTTTCATGCTGCCCAGCCTGTCCGAGGACGACGGCGAGGTGGTGGCCTCCGACGCCCGCATGCAGGCCGCGCTGGAGCTGGCGCGGCGGGTGGCGGTGACCAATGCCACGGTGCTGATCACCGGCGAGTCCGGGACGGGCAAGGAAGTGGTGGCGCGGTATATTCACCGCCATTCTCCCCGGGCGGGAAAGCCTTTCGTCGCCGTCAACTGCGCGGCTATCCCGGAAAATCTTCTGGAGTCCACCATGTTCGGCTACGAGAAGGGGGCGTTTACCGGTGCGGCTCAGTCCCAGCCGGGTAAATTCGAGCAGGCCCAGGAGGGGACGCTGCTGCTGGACGAAATCTCCGAGATGTCCTTGCCGCTCCAGGCCAAGCTGCTGCGCGTCTTGCAGGAAAGGGAGGTGGAGCGCGTCGGGGGGAGGCGGGCGATTCCCCTCGATGTTCGGGTGGTCGCCACTTCCAACCGGGATATGGCGGCGGAGGTGGCCAAGGGAACTTTTCGCGAGGATTTGTATTATCGTCTCAACGTCTTTCCCCTCGTCTTGCCTGCGTTGCGGGAGCGGCCCGCGGACATCGTTCCCCTCGCGCGCTACTTCGTCAGTCGCCTCGCGGGGGGGCTCGGACGCAGCGGATTGGCCCTGTCTCCCGCGGCAGAAAGGCAATTGACGCACTATGCCTGGCCGGGTAACATCCGTGAGCTGGAAAACGTCATTCAGCGTGCGATGATACTGGCGCCGGGCGAGGTCATCGAACCGGAACACCTGCTCCTTCCGCGGCGAGACGGCGAGAATCCGCCACCGGCAAATTTTGCCGCCGAGCCTGCCGCGGTTGCCAGTGAGGAGCCCTTGGACATGAAGTCCCTGGAGCGTGCCCATATCATGGAAACGCTGGCGGCGGTGAACGGTTCGCGCAAGCAGGCAGCCCAGCGGTTGGGGATCAGCGAGCGCACCTTGCGCTATAAACTGCAGCAGTACCGTGAGGAAGCGGGGAGCGGCAAGGCGGAGTAAACGGTTCCTGGGCATAAAAATTGCTCGGGAAAGTGCTACAATTAACCAGAGTTTAGATGCCTTTGTGAGGGCAGAGCTTTATGGATACCCAAGGGATTGATCAGTTGCTGAGTCAGATGCGGGCGGCGTCCGCCATGGCCAGCGGCGGCGAAGCCAGTGCGGCCTCGGCGGCGAGTGGCGGGGTGGATTTTGCCTCCCTGCTCAAGTCGTCCATCGACGAGGTCAACGGCGCCCAGCAGGAAGCTTCCCGGTTGTCCAAGGAGTTCGAACTCGGCGCGCCCGGTGCCAACCTGCAGGATGTGATGGTTTCCCTGCAAAAAGCCAACGTTTCCTTCCAAACCATGGTGCAGGTGCGCAACAAACTGGTGTCTGCCTACCAGGAAGTCATGGGCATGCAGGTCTGAGCTGCGGCTAGGGCGCGCCTATGGCTATTGCACCCCGCCAGTTTCTGCTCGACCGGTTTGAGGGGTTCAACCGCTTAACCAACGGCCAGAAGTTCGGCCTCATGCTGGGTTTGGCGGCTCTGTTCTCCTTGCTGGTCGGCAGTTGGATCTGGTTCCGCGCCCCCGATTACAAAGTCCTTTACAGCAACCTCAATGACCGCGACGGCGGCACGATCGTCGCGACGCTCCAACAGCAGAACATTCCCTACAAAATGGCCGAGGGCGGCGGGGCGATCCTGGTGCCGGCGGACATGGTGTACGAAACCCGCCTGAAGCTGGCTTCCCAAGGGCTTCCACGGGGCGGTTCCGTGGGTTTCGAGTTGCTGGAGAACCAGAAGCTGGGGGTGAGCCAGTTCCAGGAGCAGGTCAACTTCCAGCGCGCGCTGGAGGGGGAGCTGGGGCGCACGATCCAGTCCCTGGCCAGCGTTCAGTCCGCGCGGGTTCACCTGGCCATTCCCCGGCCGACGGTGTTCATCCGTGAGCAGGAAAAGCCCAGTGCGTCGGTGTTGCTGACCCTGTACCCCGGCCGCGTGCTCGACCCGGCGCAGGTGTCGGGGATTATGCATCTTGTCTCCAGCAGCGTGCCCCAATTGTCCTACAAGGACGTCACGGTGGTGGACCAGAACGGCAACATGCTCAACCGGACCGATTCCGAATACGGGCGCATGGGGCTGGAGCCCGCCCAGCTTGAATATACCCGGCAGGTGGAACAGAGCTATATCAAGCGCATCGAATCCATCCTCACCCCCCTTGCCGGGCCCGGTAACGTCCACGCTCAAGTGGCGGCGGAGGTGGATTTTTCCCAGACGGAACAAACGGCGGAAACCTTCAAGCCCAATCCTACCCCGGCGGAGGCGGCCAT
>JBFXHL010000103.1:0-8254 GCA_050177075.1 Sulfuricellaceae bacterium
ATAGTTGGCCCCATAGCTTTTTCCACTGTCCCGGACGTAGAGGCGGTCGAGAAAATCGTCCGTGTCCTCGTGCAGGCCGTTGAGATGTCCGCATTGCGGGCACAATGCGTAGGGCACGCCGTGCTTGGTAAAAAGCGGAGTATCCGGAAGCGCCGTACGGCAAATCTTGCACTGGCGGCGGGGAGGCTGTGAAGCGTAGAGTCGTGCCGAGGCCAGGGCCGCGTCCAATTGGCCGGCGTTTTCCTCGAACATGGCGCTCTTGAAGCGCAGCAGCCCCCCCAGTTTCTTGCCGTATTTTTTCAAGCCGCCGCGCCTTTCCGCCGCGCTGCCCATTCCCTGGCGAGAAGGCCGAAGAACAGGGAATCGCACCACTTGCCCTCGCTCCAGTGGGTCTGCCGATGGCGCCCCTCCTGCCGGAAACCAAGGGACTTCAGGAAGTCCGTCTTGATTACGTCGAAGCTGTATATCTCCGCCCAGACGCGGTGGAGATTCAGCTCGTCGAAACCGTAGGCCAGCAACAGCCGAGCGGCATCCGGCGCATAGGCATGGTCGATATAGGCACCGTCCGCGCCGATATAAATGGAAAAATCCCCACTGCGGTTGACCCAGTCGATGTAACACAGGCCGCAAGCCCCCAGCAGCCGACCATCGTCCAGGCCCACGATAGCGAACATCCGTGTGGAAGGATCATTCAGAACATGCTTCTGATACCAGGCCTCCTGCTGTTCCTGGCCTAGCTCCCGGTATTCCCGAAAATAACGGCGAAATTCCGGCCGGTTACGCCACTCGAGCAATTGGGGCAGGTCCTGACGCTCGATGGCCCGCAGCCCCGTACATACGCCCTTAAGCATGCTTTTCTCCCAGGTCGGTGGCAAAAAGCGCGTCCCCCTTTACCTTGTCGCAAAGCACCGCCCTGCCCACCGCTTCAGCCAGGCGGTATGGCTCCAACGCCCCCTGGGGAGCAGGACGCAGGCTTTCCAAGTCAGCGTCGGTCAGTACTGTGCCTGCCGTCACATCCCGGGTCAGCCGCAGGCAACGCCGCTGGAGAACCACGGTATCCGCCTCGTTGGCCTCCACCCGTTTCACGCCATCGCCCAGTGCCACCTGCAACTCCCGGGTACGCTCCACCATCTCGCGCCAACTGGCCGGATTCATGGAGAACGCATGGTCGGGGCCGGTACGGCTGTTGTCGTCGGTAAAGTGTTTCTCAACCACCCTGGCACCCAACGCCACGGCCCCCAGAACCGTGGCATGGCCCGGCGTATGATCGGACAGGCCAAGAACCATGTTTGGGTACTTGAGTGCAAAGGCTTGCAGCACCTTCAGATTGACGTAGCGGAAATTCTCCAGGGAGCCGGTGTAGTTGGTATTGCACTGCATCAGGACCAACCGGGAATTGATTGCCAGCGCCGCCTCCACGGCCCGTTCCACGTCTTCCATGGACGAGGCTCCCGTCGCGAGAAGGACCGGCTTGCCCCGCTGGGCGATGTAGCGGATGAAATCCGGCCAGTTAATGTCTCCCGAACCGATCTTGTAGGCTGGAATATAAGGGTCGAGCATCTCCACCGCTTCGATATCGTAGGGCGTGGTCATGAAGTGTACCCCTGCCGCGCGGGCCGTATCGGCCAACTCCACGTTCCATTCCCGATTGCATTCGTACTCTCGGTACACGTCGAAAACCGGCTTTCCCCACTGGGCCTGGTGGCTGAACTGTCCGCCTAGGGAGCGGAAACCACGGTCGCTGACGATCCTCTCGGCTTTGAAATGCTGGAATTTCACCGCCTCCGCCCCGGCCTCCGCCGCGGCGTGTATCAGGGCTTTGGCCCGCCCCAGGTCCCCATCGTGGTTGGACGCGATATCAGCGATGAAATAGACGGGCGCATCGATCGATATTTCCCGTCCTGCCACCCGAATCAGGCTGTCGTAGCGCATGGTCCCCTTTCCTTGTATTCCCTGACAAGATTATCCAGCACCTCCTCCAGGCCAGGCAAGGAACGACCGAGCAATTTTTCGGCCTTGGACACGTCCAGGCCGAGACTTTCCGCCCGGGGTGCGCCGGCCAACTCACGCACGCTGCCATGACCGCAATGGCTGTGCTCCAAGCCAAGCTTATCCGCCAAGCGTTCGATGAAGCGCCGTTTGCTCGCGACTTCACGGGAGGCCAGATTGAGTATTCCCCTGGGACGCATCGGCAGAAGATCGAACAGCGCGGTAGAAAACGCTGCGACATCAAGGCTCGAGGTATAGAAATCATCGAACAAGGTCATGGGCGCCTTGCTTTCCAGGGAGGCCAGGGCCCATTCGACGAAAGTCGGTGCGTCGTTTTTCCCCCGAAACCCCACGATATTGGTACGCACCACCAGGGCCCTGGAACAAGTCAGGGCGAAGCATTCGCCGGCGTACTTGGTGCGCGCGTACTCATTGAGCAATTGCACGGGAGCGCGTTCGTCGTGCAAGGTTTCCTCATCGCCGGTAAAGAAATGATCGGTCGATATCTGGACCAGAACCCCCCCATACCGACTCGCCGCATGGGCCAACAAAGCCGGCAATCGTGCATTCATGCGATAGGCAAGCAAGGGGTCCCGCTCGCAAGCATCGAGGCTGGTAATCGCCGCGGTATTGACGACCAGGCCGCAACGGGACTCGCTCAATACATGGGCAATGGCCCGGTCATCGTTGAGGTCCACTGCCATGTCCTTCGAGTGCCGGGAGGCACCGACCATGGAAAGGCCTCGCCGCCTTCCCTCCCTGATCAGAGCCTGACCAAGCATCCCGGTATCCCCCAGAACCAGAATCCTGTCCATCATTCCCCAAGCTTCTTCTGCGTGACATGGGCATTGATTTGCCGCCAGTCGGGGTGCATAGCCAATAGGTCGAGTATGTCCTCAAGAGTGAATTCAGGCTTTACGGGAAAAAGGTCCTCGATGATGCGGCGGATCAATTCGAAGTCCTCCGGGGTATCCACTGTCCAACGGTCGTCCCCACGGTCCTCGCGGAACACCCATTGCCCGATTCTAAAGCGCTCCGGGTGGCCATAAAGAAAGGGGGTTACGTGCTCCCGCTCGTATTCCAATTGCCCCTCGCGGTAGGCCGATTCCAATGCACCGAAGGAAAAGACCTCGGCATCCATGCCCCGGGGGAAGCTGCGTACTTGGGTGTTGGAAACGTAATCGTATTCCTTCTGGTGAGCCAGATAATGGCCGATAACTTGGTCGACAACCGCCGGATCGATGACTGGGCAATCGGATGTTACCCGCACCACTACGTCCGCTTCCGCCTCGACGGCGGCCCCGTAATAGCGTGACAGCACATCCAGTTCAGAGCCGCGATATACCTTCACGCCATGCCGCCGGCAAAAATCGACCAGGATGTCGTCCGAGGCATTGGTAGTGGTGGCAATCACCACATCATCCGCCCGCTTCACCCGGCGCAGGCGCTCGATTTGATACTCGAGTAGGGGCTTCCCCAGCACGGGCTTGAGCACCTTTCCCGGCAGGCGCGTCGAGGTCATGCGCGCCTGGTCGATGATGACCACTTTCATTCAGAAATCGTCCGCGATGTCCTGCATCAGCTGGCGCAATTCATCCACCGTCAGGAAATGAGGGTTGCTTCCCGAGTTGTACTCGAAGCCCTGGGATACCGGCCGGCCCTGATCCCCCTCACCATTTATGGCAAAATTCCGCTCACTTCCGAAGCGGATGGCCGGCTGGATGACGTAGTGGTCGCTGAATTCCAGGGTAAGATGGGAGTCATCCAGGGGGCACATGATCTCGTGCAGTTTCTCGCCCGGCCGGATGCCGATCACCTTTGTCGACAAGTCCGGCGCCATGGCGGCCGCCAGGTCGGTCACCCGGGCGGACGGAATCTTGGGCACGAACACCTCGCCGCCCTGCATGCGGGCAAAATTCCTGAACACGAAATCCACCCCTTGCTGAAGGGTAATCCAAAAGCGCGTCATGCGAGGGTCGGTGATGGGCAGTTCCGTCGCACCGCTGTCGATCAGCTTTTTGAAAAACGGCACCACCGACCCCCGCGACCCCACCACGTTGCCGTAACGTACCACGGCAAAACGGGTATTCTGGCTGCCAACCACGTTGTTGGCGGCCACGAACAACTTGTCCGACACCAACTTGGTGGCTCCGTACAGGTTGATGGGGTTGGCGGCCTTGTCGGTGGACAAGGCGATGACCCGTTCCACCTTGTTCTCAATAGCGGCGTGAATGACGTTTTCCGCCCCGCTGATATTGGTCTTGATGCATTCGGTGGGGTTGTATTCCGCCGCAGGCACCTGCTTCAGGGCCGCCGCGTGAACCACGAAATCGATCCCCCGCATGGCCTGCAACAGCCGCTCGCGGTCGCGCACGTCGCCAATGAAGAAGCGCATGGCTGGCGAGGTGAATTCCTGGGCCATCTCGAACTGCTTCAGCTCGTCCCGGGAAAACACTACGATCCGCCGGGGGGAATAGCGCTCCAGAAGCGTGGAAATGAACTTTTTGCCGAAGGAGCCCGTGCCCCCCGTCACCAGGATGGATTTATCGTTAAACATGGCGCCCTCAGGAAGGTTGCTTTTCTTCACGTATACTCTGCATGACTTCCTGCAGGAGAGTGGTCAATTGGCCGACAACGGCTTTCCAGCCCCCCACGGTCTTCTGGCGGAACAAACGGGCGCTGGGATACCAGGGGGAATCGTCCCGTTCCAGCAACCAGGGCCAGTGGGGCGAGGCTTTCAGCAATCCCCACACGGGCCGTCCCAGGGCGCCGGCCAAATGCAGGACGGCGGTATCGACGGAAATCACCAGATCCAGTTGTTCGACCAATGCGGCGGTATCCGTGAAGTCGACGAGCCGGTCGGAAAAATCCTTCAAGCCGAGCTTTTCTGCGCTCTGCCGCTCTTCCTCCGACAAGGGGTTGGCCTGAAGGCTGACCCAAGTCACATTGGGGATATCCGCCAGGGCCTCGAACAGTTTCAGAGGAATGGAGCGCCCCCGGTCCTGGGTGTTGTCCGGGTTCCCCGCCCAGCGCAGGCCGATGCAGATGGTATCGCGGAAGGGGGTCAGCACCTCCTTCCAGGCCACGATCTTGGAAAACGGCGTGGTGATGTAGGGAACGTTGGCCGGCACCTTGCCCAGGTGCACCTGAAACAGTCCGGGCAGGCTCATCAGGGAAACATGAGCGGAGTGGGGAGGAAGCGCCTCGTCCTGACGATAGGTCATGGACACCCCCTCCACGCCCTGCAGAAGGTTTTCCAGGACGGGGGGACATTGCACGATTACACGCATGCCCTGCGCGGCAATGAAGGGGATGAAGCGAACGAATTGCAGCGTGTCCCCCAGGCCCTGCTCCGCATATACCAGCAGCGTTCCCTTGGGATCCACCGTTCCATCCCACAAAGGGCTATCGAAGACCGGGGGTGGCGATATCCGATTTCGCCATTCATACTCTTCGAAGCCTTCCAGCAGCTGTCCGGAAAGCAGCAAGGCAATGGCGAGATTCAAATGGGCCTCGGCAAAATCCGGCGCGATTTTGACGGCCTGCCGCAGAGCGCCGATGGCTTCCTCAACGAGGCCCAGCTCCTTGAAAGCGATACCCTGGTTGAAGTGGGCCATGGCCAGGTTTGCATCCAGTTGGGTGGCGCTGGAGAAATAAGTCAGCGCCTGGCGGAAGTCGTCCTGAGCCAAATAACTCATCCCCAGGTTGTTGTAGGCCAGGGCGAAAGCCGGATTCAACTTGATGGCCCGATTCAGCACCTCGCGGGATTTGGCCACATCTCCCAGCAGACGATACACTTCGCCGAGGGAGTTGAGCACATCCGGAGATTCGGGGACCAGCTGCTCCGCCTGAACAAGATACGTCAGCGCCTGGTCGAAGTGGCCGCGGCGCCATTCTACCAATCCCAAACCATGCAGGGCATCCGCCGAACCCGGCTCCCCCGCCAAGGCCTCCCGATAACTTGCTGCGGCCTGGTCCAACAAGCCGTTCTGGAAAAACTCGTTCCCTTTGGTCACATGGGTGTGGAAATCCATTTATTCTCTATTCTCCAACAGGATGTAGGATAACGTTATGCCAACCGTCTTGCGGGCCAGACAAAGATATTCTCGACAAAATTTCGCCACTCTTGAGGCCGATACGTCCGTCCATCCCCAGGATGTGGGATGCCGGGCCCCTCATTACCTCTGACAGCATCACACAATTGCTCCCCTCGCTCAAGCCGAAAACAGCCCTCAGGATATGGTCATGGACATCACCGCCCTCCTCGCTCAGACCCGCCATGCAATGCAAACAGGCCAGCTAGCCGAAGCCGAGAACCTCTGCCGCACGGCGCATGAAAGCGCCCCCATGGACCCCTCGGTACTGCACATGCTGGGGCTGGCCCTTGCCCTTCGGCATGACTATGACGAAGCCCTCCCTCTTCTTGAACGCGCTGTGCAGCTTCAGCCCGGCGAACCGGAATTCCTGTTCGATTTGGCCCGTGCCCAGCATAATGCGGGGAAGGACGACGAAGCCATGGCGGCCTATCGGCAGACCATCAAACTCGCCCCGGCGTGGCCGGCACCGTGGATAAATCTTGCAAGCCTGCTCCTCAACCACGCCAGGGCCGCTGAAGCCGTCGACCTGCTCCAGCGCGCGCTGCAGCGCATTCCCGAAGACGCCGATTTGAGCAATACGCTGGGAAACGCCCTGGGGAGACTGGGCTATCATCAGGAAGCCCTCGCCGCCTACCGTCAATCCGCCCAGCTTGCCCCGGCTCGCCCCGACATTTTGCACAACCAAGCCTACACGCACCACCGCCTGGGCGAGCACGCTGCCGCTCTGGCCGTCGTCATGGAAGGATTAAGCCAATCCCCCGAACATCTCGGGCTGAAGGTTCTCGCGGGCAACATCTTGTGCCAATACCGCCCGGCGCACTACATGCCGTCTCATGCCAACCTGCTTGCTACCGCCCTGAAGGAGGGCTGGTCGGAAACGACGGCCCTGTCCTCCGCCGCATGGGACCTGTTGGGGCTCGTGCCCGGACACGGCCTGGAGCCGCAACAGCCTCACCCCTTGCTGCTGTCGGTACTCCGGCATGGGCTCGTCAACCACCCCTGGTGGGAAATCCGTCTTACCGACCTGCGCAAACAGTGGCTTGGCGACGTCCTCGGTGCCCCGCATTTTCCGTCGGAACAGCTCGAACTCGCCACGGCGCTCGCCGAACAGTGTTTTCACAACGAATACGTTTTCACGCTGACGGCGGAGGAAAAACAGCAACTGGACCTCCTGGCGAAACATCTGTCCCAGCGAGGCTTTGCCGGGGAAAAACTCCATGGAGCCCTGGCCGTCTACGCCGCCTACCGGCCTCTCGCCACTCTCTCCGCCCAACTCCCTCAGCGCCAGGCCCTGCCACCCTGCCTGGATGAGCTTTTCCACCAGCAGGTTTCGGCACCGCAAGAAGAAGCAGAAATCGCCTCTGCCTTGCCAAGGCTGACCCCCATCGCTCAGGGCCTATCCGAACGGGTGCAGCAGCAATACGAGGAAAACCCCTATCCTCGCTGGAACTCCGTTCCCCTCCTCGCCCCCACCGGGTCACCCAACCAAGCCATGGTCGCCCTCTTTCCCGACCATGCCCCTTTCAGCCTGCCGGCATCGCCCAAAATCCTCATTGCCGGCACCGGCACCGGTCTCAATGCCATCCTGGCGGCGCGTCGCTTCCCCACGGCGGATATCCTGGCCATCGACCTCAGCCGCGCCAGCCTCGCCTATGCCGCCCGCAAAGCAAGGGAACTCGGCCATACGAACATTCACTTTGCCCAAGCGGACATCCTCAATTTGACGTCCTGGCCGGAACGTTTCCACGTCATCGAATCCGTCGGCGTCCTGCACCACATGAGCGACACCCTCGGTGCCTGGCGTATCCTGGCGAACCTCCTCGCACCGGGAGGAGTAATGAAAATTGGCCTCTACAGCCGGCTGGGGCGCACCGACCTGAAACCCTTGCAAGAATCGATCCGCAAGCACGGGCTGGTCGGCACGGCGGACGAAATCCGTACCGTACGGGCCCAGGCTCTCGCCCCGGAAGCCCCGTCCGACTGGGCGGCCATCACGGTAAGGCACGACTTCTATACGCTCAGCACCTGCCGCGATCTATTGTGCCTCTCTCAAATTTCGAGTGGGTAGCATGGGGAAGATTTGTGGCGTTGCGGTGGGGTCAAGGGCGGGCGAAGCCCGGCTGTGCGAATCCTTGACGCCACTGCGATGCCGATACGCTGGTGTCGGG
>JBFXHL010000104.1:0-8121 GCA_050177075.1 Sulfuricellaceae bacterium
CTATGCCGGGCGGGTGATCGCCGGCGTGAACGCCCAGGCGAAAACGCCGGACTGGATGATCCAGCGCCTGGAGCGTAGCGGCCTCCGTGCCATCAGCCCCCTGGTGGACGTCACCAACTACGTCCTGCTGGAAATGGGGCAGCCCCTGCATGCCTTCGACTTGGCGAAAATCCAGGGAGGCATCACGGTGCGTTTCGCCAAGGAAGGCGAGCAGCTCGCCCTGCTCAACGAGCAGACCGTCAAACTGGAAGCCGATATGCTGGTGATCGCGGACCAGGCCGGACCTCTGGCCCTGGCGGGCATCATGGGGGGGGCGGCGAGCGCGGTCGGCGATGGGACGACGGCTATTTTCCTCGAAAGCGCTTTTTTTGCGCCTGGGGTTATCGCTGGCCGCTCCCGCCGTCTGGGTTTCGGCTCCGATTCTTCCTACCGTTTCGAGCGGGGGGTGGATTTCGCCGCGACGCTCAAGGCCTTGGACCGCGCTACCCAATTGATCGTCGAGATATGCGGCGGTCAGCCTGGCCCGGTGACCGAAGCCGTGGCCGAGCTGCCTCGGCGCGAGCCCGTCCGTCTTCGCGTCGAGCGGGTGAAGCGGGTACTTGGCATCGCCCTCGACGGCAAAACCATCGGCGACATGCTGGATCGCTTGGGGCTGGCCTACGGCGAGCAGGACGGCGTGTTCGAGATTACGCCGCCGAGCTACCGCTTCGACCTCGCCATCGAAGAGGATTTCATCGAAGAGGTGGCCCGTCTCTACGGTTACGACAATGTTCCTTCCCATCCGCCCAAGGCGGCCACGACCATGCTGCCCGCCACCGAATCGGCACGGAGTTTGTCGGCGGTGAAACGGTTGCTGGTGGATAGGGAGTATCAGGAAATCGTCAGCTATGCCTTCGTCGACGAATCCTGGGAACGGGATTTCGCCGCCAATGCGGACCCGGTGAGGCTGCTGAATCCCATCGCCGCCCATATGAGCGTGATGCGCAGCACGCTGGTCGGCGGTCTGGTGGACATCCTGCGCGCCAACCTCAACCGCAAGCAGGCGCGGGTGCGGATTTTCGAGAGCGGGTGTTGTTTTGCCAAGGCGGGGAGGGGATTCGTGCAGCCCAACCGTATCGGCGGACTGTGTTACGGCGCCGCGTTGCCCGAACAGTGGGGAGAGACGGCGCGTCCGGTGGATTTCTACGATGCGAAGGCCGATGTGGAAGCCCTGTTGTGGCCCGCGGTGGCGCGTTTCGAAGCGGCGGAGCATCCTGCCTTCCACCCCGGCCAGTCGGCCCGCGTTTCCCTGGATGGCAAGGCGATCGGCTGGGTGGGGGTGCTCCATCCGCGCTGGCGCCAGGCCTATGACCTTCCTGCCGCGCCGGCGATGTTCGAGCTGGATGTGGAGCCCTTGCTGCAGAGGGAGAAACCCGTTTACCGGGAGGTGTCCAAGTTCCCGCCGGTACGACGGGATTTGGCGGTGGTGGTGACGGAGGACACGACGGTTCAGAGCCTGTTGGACGCCCTGCACGAATCCTTGCCGGAGACCGTGGTGAATTTAACCCTGTTTGACGTGTATCGCGGAAAAGGTGTTGATTCCGATAAAAAAAGCCTTGCATTTAGCGTCCTCTTGCAAGATACTCGCAAGACTCTGACCGACGAAGAAGTGGACGCGGCGATGGCGCACCTGGTGCAGGTTTTGACCACGCGGTTTGATGCCAAACTGCGCACGTAAATAAATAGTATTAAGGAGCGGTTATGACGTTGACCAAGGCCGAACTGGCCGAGATTCTTTTTGAGAAAGTCGGGCTGAACAAGCGCGAAGCGAAGGACATGGTGGAATCGTTCTTCGAAGAGATTCGCGCTGCCCTGGAAGCGGGCGATGGCGTAAAGCTGTCCGGCTTCGGCAACTTCGAGCTGCGGGACAAGCCCCAGCGCCCCGGTCGCAACCCCAAGACCGGCGAAGAAATTCCCATCACCGCCCGTCGCGTGGTGACCTTTCATGCCAGCCAAAAACTCAAGGCCCTAGTGGCGGAAGCCAATGCAGGAACAAGCGCCTAAGGTCGAGCTGCCGCCGATCCCCGCCAAACGCTACTTCACCATCGGTGAGGTGAGCGAGCTGTGCGGGGTGAAGCCCCATGTCCTGCGCTATTGGGAGCAGGAGTTCACCCAGCTCAAGCCGGTGAAGCGGCGCGGCAACCGCCGCTACTACCAGCATCACGAGGTGCTGCTGATTCGTCGCATCCGCGAGCTGCTTTATGAGCAGGGCTTCACCATCAGTGGCGCCCGCAACCGCCTGGAAGAGAGTGGCGGCAAGTTTCTGGAGGAGGCTGCCGAGCATTCCCTCGAGGATGCCGAGTCCGCGTCGGCGCCTGTTGCAGCCGCGCTCCCCGGCGTGGATGCCGGTTTGTTGCGGCGGGAAATTCAAAACGTATTGGAATTATTGCGAGCCTAGTAGCTTTTGCGAAAGCTCTTCGCTATAATGCACGGCTTTCGGGGCGTAGCGCAGCCTGGTAGCGCACCTGCATGGGGTGCAGGGGGTCGGAAGTTCGAATCTTCTCGCCCCGACCAATCCAAGTAGGCAATCGAAGGATTGCAGACTTAACCCCAACAAAGGCGTACCGTTTTCGGTGCGCCTTTGTTTTTTTCTGGTCCGGGAATGGCCGCCAATCTTGGCTGAGAGGGAGTTGGCTGATATGATTGGGACCACACATCATCTACAAGAAACTGAGCCGATGCGGATCCTGCTGAGTAACGACGACGGCTATTTCGCACCCGGTTTGGCCTGCCTTGCTGAAGCACTTGCTCCGCTGGCCGAGGTCACGGTGGTGGCGCCGGAGCGCAATCGCAGCGGTGCCAGCAATTCCCTGACCCTAGATCGTCCGCTGATGCTGAACCAGGCACCCAACGGGTTTTATTACGTCAACGGAACGCCCACCGATTGCGTCCATTTGGCGGTGACGGGTATGTTGCCCGAATTGCCCGATATGGTGATTTCCGGCATCAACCTCGGCGCCAACATGGGGGACGACACCATTTATTCCGGCACCGTGGCGGCCGCTACCGAGGGCTTCCTCCTCGGTATTCCTGCTATCGCCATTTCCCTCGCCAGTCACGAAGGCAGGCATTTTGAAACAGCCGGCCGGATTGCCGCCATGCTGGTGGAGCGTTATCAACGAGACGCATACCGCGAAGCGTTTCTGCTGAACGTCAACGTGCCCGATATCCCCTTCGGCGACCTGTGCGGCGTGGCGGTCACCCGTCTCGGCAAGCGCCACAAGGCCGAGCCGGTGGTCAAGTCGGTCAATCCCCGCGGCGATACCGTCTATTGGGTGGGAGCGGTTGGCGGTGCCCAGGACGGAGGGGACGGGACGGATTTCCATGCGGTCGAGCATGGCATGGCGTCCGTGACGCCCTTGCAGATCGACCTGACGCGGTTCAGCCAGATGGACGGTGTGAAGGGGTGGTTGGCCACATGAGCGACCCACGGATTTCCGGCATTGGCATGACCTCACAGCGCACCCGGGCGAGGATGCAGGAACGCTTGCGCTCCCAGGGCATCACCAGTGAGGAGGTGCTTGCCGTCATGGGGTCCATCCCGCGGCATATATTCGTGGATGAGGCCCTTTCCAGCCGGGCCTATGAGGATACCGCCCTGCCCATCGGATTCGGGCAGACCATTTCCAACCCCTATACCGTTGCGCGTATGACGGAAATACTCTTTGCCGAAGGCGCCCTGAACAAGGTGCTGGAAGTGGGGACCGGGTGCGGTTATCAGTCGGCGGTGCTGGCCAAGATGGCCAAGGAAGTTTACTCCGTCGAGCGCATTGCGCCGTTGATGGCCAAGGCGCGTAAGCATTTTCACGAATTGCGCATTACCAACGTCAGACTCAAACACACGGATGGTGGCATGGGATTGCCGGAGGTGGCGCCTTTCGAGGGGATTATCGTAACGGCGGCGGCGACCCATGTTCCCCGTGAATTGCTGCAGCAGCTGGCGCCGGGGGGGCGTTTGGTGATCCCCGTCGGAGCGCGCGAGCAACGCTTGGTGTTGATCGAGCATACCGGCACCGAGTACCGGGAAACAACGCTGGAGGCGGTGAAGTTCGTGCCGCTTCTGGGTGGAGTGATTTAGCGCATGGCCGTGGGGCGATCCATGCAATGGCTGGTGGCGGTCATTGTTTTGTCGCTGGGTTTGGGGGGCTGCGTCTCCAATTATCCGGCACCCGTATCCGACCGGGCGGCCAAGAGCGCCAAGTACCGCGGAAAGCGGGGCGAGCCCGACTGGCGGCCTAACAGTTACGTGGTGCAGAAGGGGGATACCCTTTACAGCATCGCTCTGGAATACGGCTTCGATTATCGGGAAATCGCCGAATGGAACGGTGTCGATGATCCCAACCGGATACTGGTGGGGCAGGAGCTGCGGTTGAAACCTCCTGCGGGCGTGGTGGTCAAACCCCTCAAAGCCCAGCAGGTGACGGCACAGTCCCCTGAGGGCGGTTTGCCGGCAGTGGTGACGCAACCCAAGGTGCTTAAGCAGCCTTATTCCGACCAAGCCTTGGTCAAGGCGCAAAAACCTCCCCAGGAGGAGGCGAAGCCTCAGGTCGCCAAGGCGGAGGAGAAGCCTGAGCCTAAGGCGGCTGAAAAGGCTGAGCCAGCCGACAAGCAGGATGCCGATGCCGGGGACGACGAGGCGGTGAAGTGGGCGTGGCCTGCAAACGGAAAAGTGCTTGCCGGGTTCGGCGATGGCGGCAGCAAGGGCGTGGACATCGGCGGCAAGCTGGGGCAGCCTGTCGTGGCCAGCGCGGACGGCAAGGTCGTCTATAGCGGCAGTGGATTGCGAGGCTACGGCAAACTGATTATCATCAAGCACAACAAGACCTACTTGAGCGCGTATGCCCATAACAACCGGATTTTGGTGAAGGAAGGGCAGACCGTGACAAAGGGGCAGAAAATCGGTGAGATGGGAAGCAGCGACACCGACAGGGTGAAGCTGCATTTTGAAATCCGGCGCTTAGGCAAGCCGGTTGATCCATTGAAGTATCTCAACGAAAAATCCTGATGGCAGACATTGATAACGTAGAAGACGAAGACCTTCCGGAAGAAGAAGCAGAAGTTCTTGCGGAAGAGCCGGAGGCGCAGGAGGAGGGAATATCCCTCGTCGATTTGCAGGGGGACGTGACCCAGGCCTATCTGAACGAGATCGGCCAGAACTCGCTGCTGACCCCGGAGGAAGAACTCAGCCTTACCCGGCTGGTGCGGCAGGGCGATTTCGAGGCCCGGCAACGGATGATCGAGTGCAACTTGCGCCTGGTGGTGAACATTGCCAAGCGCTACGTCAACCGAGGCCTCGACCTGCTGGACCTGATCGAGGAGGGCAACCTGGGGCTGATGCATGCCCTGGAGAAGTATGATCCGGAACGGGGTTTCCGCTTTTCCACCTACGCCACCTGGTGGATCCGGCAGAACATCGAGCGGGCGATCATGAACCAGTCCCGCACCATCCGGCTGCCGGTCCACATCATCAAGGAATTGAACGTTTGTCTGCGGGCGTTCCGCCACCTGGAATCCCATGGCGAAATGGACCCCACCGTGGACGACGTGGCCTTCCTCGTGGGCAAGACGCCGGAAGAGGTCCGCAAGGTGCTGTCCCTCAACGAGCGCATCGCATTCCTGGACGCCCCATTGGATATCGATCCGTCCCTGTCCATCGGTGAGGCCATCCCGGACGACAATAACGTTCCCATCGACTTGCAGTTGCACAATAGCAAGGTGCAGATGTATGTCCAGGAATGGCTGAAGCAGTTGACCGACAAGCAGCGCTGGGTGATCGAGCGGCGTTTCGGTCTCAATGGCCAGGAAATCAGCACCCTGGAAGAGGTGGCCGAGAGCCTCAGCATCACGCGGGAACGGGTGCGCCAAATCCAGATGGAGTCTCTCCAGTCCCTGCGTTCCCTGCTGAAACGGCAGGGTGTCAGCAAGGACGCGCTGCTCTGACGCCGAGCGTTTTCCCCTGGAGCGAGGTGGACACCGTCCTGCTTGACATGGACGGCACCTTGCTCGATCTGCATTTCGACACCCATTTCTGGCTCCACCACGTCCCCGTCCGCTATGGCGAGAAACATGGCCTGAGCTACGAGGATGCCCGGGCGAATCTTCTTGGCCGCTATGAGCGGATGCTCGGCACCATGGAGTGGTATAGCGTTGATTACTGGGCGGGGGAGCTGGATTTGGATATCGCCTCCCTGAAGGAAGAGGTGGCCCATCTCATCGATATCCATCCCCGCGTGCCGGAGTTCCTGTCCCGCCTGCGGCAGGCCGGGAAAAGGGCGATCCTGGTGACCAACGCCCACCGCATAAGCCTGGACTTGAAAATGCGCCGCACCGGCTTAGAGGAGTATTTCGATGCGGTAATCTGCGCCCACGATTTCGGTATTCCCAAGGAGCACGGCGAGTTCTGGGGGCGTTTGCAGCAGGTGGAGCCGTTCGTGGCGGCAAGGACGTTGCTGGTGGACGACAGTCTGCCGGTTTTGCGCTCGGCGCGGGATTATGGCATCGCCTTCCTGCGTGCTGTCCGGAGGCCCGATACCCGGCAGCCGGAAAAGGAGACGGAAGAATTTGCCGCCCTGGACAGCTTCGACGATATCATGCCGTCCGGTGGCGGGTAACGCCGGGCCGGCGATAGCCTAGTCGACGATCAGCGCCGCCGCCACGTTCCTACCCTCGGCCACCAGGATGTTGTAAGTACGGCAGACCGCCCCGCTGTCCATGACCTCCAGGCCGACCCCTGCACTTAGAACCCTGGCGCCGAGGGAAGGGGAGGGGAAGCGCAAGGTCGTCCCCGTGCCGAGGAGCACGATTTCCACCCCCAGGGCGGCCAGACGGTCGAAATCCTCGGCAGCCAGGTTCGCCACATCGCCTTCTTTCCAGGGATCAATGCTCTCGGGGCGCACGATCAGGTTGTTTTCGTGGCGGACGCCGTTGACCAGGACGTAGCCTGCGCCATAACCGGTGAAAAGGTTCTTGCCGGGGGCGTCGCTGAGGTGAAGTTTCATGGCCGGGGCTCCAATTGCTTGCTGGGGGCTGCTCAGGTAACATTGTACATTTTTACGAATCAGCCGGTTGGCCGCGTTTTTTGCAGTATTCCGCAGCTTTGCCGGCGACACTTGATCGAGGACCTCCCTTGAGGAAACCGAGGCGTCAAGCGCGAAAGAAGGAACCCGCCGTGCAACCCGTACTCAAATCCGCCAAACTCGCCAACGTCTGCTACGACATCCGCGGTCCGGTGCTGGCGCGAGCCCGGCAGATGGAAGAAGACGGGCAGCGCATCATCAAGCTGAACATCGGCAATCCGGCCCCTTTCGGCTTCGAGGCGCCGGAAGAGATCATCCAGGACGTCATTCACAACCTGCCCAACGCCTCCGGCTATTCCGACTCCAAGGGCCTGTTCGCCGCCCGCAAGGCGATCATGCACTACACCCAGGAGAAGCGCATCGCCGGGGTGACCATTGATGACATCTACGTCGGCAATGGCGTCTCGGAGCTGATCGTGATGGCCATGCAGGCGCTGCTCAACAACGGCGACGAAGTGCTGGTGCCGGCCCCCGACTATCCCCTGTGGACCGCGGCCGTGAGTCTCGCCGGGGGAACGCCGCGCCACTACATCTGCGACGAGCAGGCCGACTGGCTGCCGGACCTGGACGACATCAAGGCCAAGATCACCCCCAATACCCGGGCCATCGTCCTGATCAACCCCAACAATCCGACGGGGGCGTTGTATCCGGAATCCTTCCTCAAGGAAGTGATCGAGGTCGCCCGCCAGTACCAGCTCATCATCTACGCCGACGAAATCTACGACAAGGTGCTGTACGACGGCAATGCCCACACTTCCATCGCCTCCCTGGCGGAGGACCTGCTGGTCATCACCTTCAACGGCCTGTCCAAGAATTACCGCGCCGCCGGCTACCGCGCCGGCTGGCTGGTGGTGTCCGGCGAGAAGCGCCACGCCCAGGACTACATCGAGGGCCTCAACATGCTGTCCTCCATGCGCCTGTGCTCCAACGTTCCGGCCCAGTTCGCCATCCAGACGGCCCTGGGCGGCTACCAGAGCATCAACGATCTGGTGGCGCCCAGCGGCCG
>JBFXHL010000105.1:0-8072 GCA_050177075.1 Sulfuricellaceae bacterium
GCCCGCCGCCATCCAGGCCAAACGCCCTTTGCTGCGCAGCGTGGGCGGGATACGCGCGGAACAAAAATCCCTCCCCAAGGGCGGCTCCCGATAATCCTACCAAGCAACTTCACAAATACCCCCTATATGCCTCAGGCATAAAAAGAATTATTGCCTTTCGCGGTATTCCCTTTCGATACGTATTTCCCCTATACTCCGAGGGTAATGAAACGCCCACTTGCTCTACGCTTTCTTTCGCCAGCCGCCCTGCTTCTTCTCGCCGGATGCGGCACCGAGCCCGTTGTCCCTTCTCCCGCCCATCTCACCGGGAAACCCGCCCCCCAGGGGGACATCCCGCCCCCCGTGCAGCAGAGCGTCATCCTGCCCCCGCCCAAAGCGGCGCCGAAGGTGGAAACCTACAGCGTGGTGGTCAACGACGTGCCGGTGCGGGAGCTGCTCTTCGCCCTGGCCCGGGACGCGAAGCTGAACGTGGACATCCACCCGGGCATCGAGGGCAACGTCACCCTCAACGCCCTGGACCAGACCCTGCCCCAGCTCCTCAGCCGCATCGCCAAACAGGTGGACATGCGCTACGAACTGGACGGTCCCAACCTGGCGGTAATGCCCGATACGCCCTACCTCAAGCAGTACCGCATCGACTACCTCAACATGTCCCGGGACGTGACCAGCAACGTCAGCATCGCCACCCAGATCGCCACCTCCGGCACCGGCAACGTCACTTCCGCCACGGGCTCCTCCGGCACGACAGGAATGGCGACCGGCGGCGTCGGCGGCCGCCTGTCCAACAACTCCTCCACCTCGGTCACCAACACCTCCAACAACCGCTTCTGGGAGACCCTGGTGCAGAACGTGCAGGACCTCCTGCGGGAAACCGACAAGCTCCTGCCGGCGGGCAGCAGCGAAACCACGGTGGAGCAGACCAGCCTCCAGTCCACTACCGGCACCGGCGCCATCGCCAGCGGGGCCAGGAACACGACGCCCTCCCTCGCCACCAGCCCCAACCCGGCGGCCATGCAATCCAACAACGCCATGGTGACGCGCCGTTCCACCTACCGGGAGGCCGCCTCCGTCATCGCCAACCCGGAAAACGGCGTTCTTGCCGTGCGCGCCACCGCCCGCCAGCACGAGAAGGTGCAGGAATTCCTCGACCAGGTCATGGCCTCCGCCCGCCGCCAGGTGATGATCGAAGCCACTGTGGTGGAAGTGGAACTGTCCGACCAATACCAGCAGGGCATCAACTGGAACCTGGCCAGCCTGGGCGGCAAGGGCTGGAAAATCGCCAACAACACCGGCACCAGCATCGACACCATCGCGGCGGGCACCTCCGGCACCAGCACGGTCAACACCAGCCCCTTCTCCGTCGGCTACCTCAACACCACCTCCAAGTTCGGCTCCATCGCCGCCGCCGTGTCGCTGCTGGAGAATTTCGGCCGTTTGAAGGTGCTGTCGAGCCCGAAGATCAGCGTTCTCAACAACCAGACCGCCATGCTCAAGGTAGTGGAGAACAAGGTCTATTTCACCATCACCGCCCAGCAGTCCGCCGCCACCGCCACCAGCGGCGCCCTGGCCACCTACACCACCGAGGCCCGCACCGTGCCGGTGGGCTTCGTCATGAGCGTGACGCCCCAGGTCTCCAACACGGGCGAAATCACCCTCAATGTCCGCCCCACGGTGTCGCGCATTTCCGGCTGGGTGTCCGACCCCGGCCTGGCCCTCAACACCCAGAACCAGAGCACCATCAAGATCAACAGCGACTGCACCACCGGCCCCCAGAGCGGCCAGGTGCAAAGCTGCATCCCCGTCATCCAGGCCAAGGAGATGGAATCGGTGCTGCGCCTCGAAGACCGTCAGATCGCCATCATGGGCGGCCTGATGGAGGACGGCATCACCCACAAGAACAACGCCGTACCAGGCCTGTCGAGCATTCCCCTGGTGGGGGAGGCGTTCAAGAACCGGGACGAGACCACCACCCAGAAGGAACTGGTCATCTTCCTCCGCCCCACCATCATCAAGGAACCGGGACTGGATGGGGATTACAGCGAGGCGGGCATCAGCCTGCCGGACCGGGATTTCTTCAAGCCGTCGTTGCGCAAGGAGGTCTCCGCCGGTGGTGAAGGGGCGCAACCGTGAGTCTCCTCATGGACGCCCTGAAAAAGGCCGAACAAGCCAAACAGCCTGCGGCAGCCGCAGAACCGCCGCACCAGCCTGAGCCCGTCGCCACCGACGACGGGAGCTTCCCTTCCCTGGACCTCGCCCCCCCGCTCCCTGAGCCACTACCAGAGCCTCCTGCGCCGCCTCATGTCGAGGCGCCGCTGCCGCCTCGACAAACCGAGCCCGAATCCGCGCCGATGGAACTATCCCTGGAGCCGGCGCCGCCCAAGGCCGAGTTCGCGGAAGCCGCCCCGTCGGTGTCTCCCTCGCCGCAGCCCGAGCCGCCCAAGCCCGAACCGAAGCCCGAGGCGGCGGCAAAACCGGCGGCAAGCCCGACGCCGTCCCGGCCTGCCCCCACGCCGCAGCAATCGGCCCGCAACGTGTTCGCCGCCAAGGCCGGCGCCACGGGAAAGCGCGCCGCCCTCGCCCCCTCCCGCCTCATTGTCCTCGGCGTCGCCGCCGTCGGGCTCCTGAGCGCCCTGGGGGGCGGCATTTACCTTTACCGCGAATTGAACCCGCAACCCCAGGTCATCCCCCTGACCCCGGCGCCCGTTCCCCGGCCCGCTCCACAGACGCCCACGCCGCCGCCCCAAGCGCTGCCCGTGGCAGCGGCAAATGAAGCGCCGCCCGCGACGGAAGCCCCCGTTCCCCCCGCCCCGCCGCCCCGCCGCGAAGCGCCTCCCGCCGAGCCCGCCATTCCCCAGGAAAGCGCGGCCATCCGCATCCAGCGCGGGGCCTCCACGGGACAGGTCAACCCCTCCCTTTCCCGCGCTTACCAAGCCCTGCTGGCCGGCGACCTGAACCAGGCCCAGGAGGAATACCGCAAGATACTGCGCAGCGACCGCAACAACCGGGATGCCCTGCTGGGGATGGCGGTCATCCATGAGCGCCGGGGGGATGCCGAAACGGCCGCCGGCATTTACAGCCGCCTGCTGGAACTGGACCCCAATGACGGCACCGCCCAGGCCCGCCTGACCGCCCTGGGCGCCTCCACCGACCCGGTGCGCGGCGAGAGCCGCCTCAAGACCCTGCTCGCCCAGCAGCCCGATTCGGACACGCTGCACTTCGCCCTCGGCAACCTCTACGCCGCCCAGGCCCGCTGGCCCGAGGCGCAGGAGGCCTATTTCCACGCCTTCCAGAAACAGCCCGGCAACCCCGACTACCTCTACAACCTGGCGGTGAGCCTGGACCACCTGGGCCAGAACAAGCTGGCGCTGGACTACTACCGCCGCGCCCTCGCCGCTGCCGGCCGCCCCCATGCCTTCGCCGCCGACGCGGTGAAAACCCGCATCGGCGCCCTGGAACAGGCCCTCGGCCAGGACGCCGCCGCCCCGCGGCAGTAAGGCGGATCATGGCGATACGCAAACCCCTCGGCGAACTCCTGGTCGAGAAAGGTCTGATCACCGAGGACCAGATCCGCATCGCCCTGGTGGAACAGAAGAAATCCAACCTCCCCCTGGGCAAGCTGCTGGTCAACCTGGGCTTCGTCACCGAGGCCACCATCCGTGACGCCCTGTCGGAGAACCTCGGCCAAAGCAGCGTCGACCTGTCCAACACGGTCCTCAGCGCCGACCTCCTGAAGCGGGTTCCCCTCGACCTGGCGCGGCGCCACAAGGCCATCCCCATCGCCTTCGACGACGCCACCCAGACCCTGACCGTGGCCATGGCGGACACCTTCAACATCGTCGCCATCGACCAGATACGCGCCGCCCTCGGCAGCGCCGTGCACCTCAACCCGGTGTTGGCCGGGGAAGCGGACATCGCCCGCGCCATCGGCCAGTTCTATGCCTACGACATGTCCATCGACGGCATCCTGCACGAGATCGAAACCGGGGAGATCGACTACCAGAGCCTCCAGGTGGAGAGCGACGAATACAGCCAGCCGGTGGTACGCCTGGTCAACGCCCTGCTCACCGACGCCGTGCAGAAAGGCGCCTCGGATATCCACTTCGAACCCGAGGTGGGCTTCCTCCGCATCCGCTACCGCATCGACGGGGTGCTGCGCCAGGTGCGCAGCCTGCACAAGAAATACTGGCCGGCGATCCTGGTGCGGCTGAAGGTGATTTCCGGCATGAACATCGCCGAAATCCGCGCCCCCCAGGACGGCCGCATTTCCCTCACCCTGATGGGCCGCCCCATCGACTTCCGGGTGGCGTCCCAGCCCACCACCCACGGCGAGAACATCGTCCTCCGCATCCTGGATCGGCAGAAGGGCATCGTCCCCCTCGACCGGCTCGGCCTCTCGCCCCGCAACCTGTCGCTGCTCAAGCTGATGCTGGCCCGCCCCGAGGGCATCATCCTGGTCACCGGCCCCACCGGCAGCGGCAAGACCACCACCCTGTATTCCATCCTCAACCACATCAACACCGAGGCGGTCAACATCATGACCCTGGAAGACCCGGTGGAATACCCCATGGCCATGATCCGCCAGACCTCGGTCAACGAGGCGGCGAAACTGGACTTCGCCAACGGCATCCGCTCTATGATGCGCCAGGACCCGGACATCATCCTGGTGGGCGAAATCCGCGACGAGGACACCGCCGAAATGGCCTTCCGCGCCGCCATGACCGGTCACCAGGTGTACTCGACCCTCCACACCAACTCGGCCATCGACGCCATTCCCCGCCTGCTGGACATCGGCGTGCTGCCGGACATCATGGCCGGCAACATCATCGGCATCGTCGCCCAGCGCCTGGTGCGCAGGCTGTGCACCCATTGCCGCCAACCCTACACGGCGGACCCCATCGAGATGAAGCTGCTGGGACTGGACGAGGGAGCGCCCCCGCCTACCCTTCACCGTGCGGCCGGCTGCGAGAAATGCGACTACCAAGGGTTCAAGGGCCGCACCAACATCATGGAACTGCTCAAGCTGGACCCGGAACTGGACGAACTCATCGCCCGCCGCGCCACCCGCCTCGAAATCCGTAAATTGGCCCTGACCAAGGGCTTTCAACCCATCATCGAGGACGCCGCCGCGCGGGTCCTCGATGGCACCACCAGCCTGGAGGAAATCTCCCGGGTGGTGGACCTCACCGAGCGGGTGCGGTAATGACCCTGTTCCTCTACAAGGCGGTGGACGCCGAGGGCAAGGTGATACGGGGCCAGCTCGACGCCGCCAACGATGCCGACCTGGACCAGAGGCTGGAACGCCTCGGCCTGGAACTGATCGAGGTCCGCGAACAGTCCGCCGAGGCCTTCTCCCTCATCAAACGCAGGGTGAGGCGGCAGGACCTGATCACCTTCTGCTTCCACCTGGAACAGCTTACCCGCGCCGGTGTCCCCCTGCTGGAAGGCCTGGCGGACCTGCGGGACAGCCTCGACCACCCCCAGTTCCGCCAGATCATCGCCAACGTCCTGGACGAAGTGGAAGGCGGCAAGATGCTGTCCGAGGCCCTCGCCATGCACCCGGCGGTATTCGACAGCCTGTTCGTCAACCTGGTCCGGGCCGGCGAGCAGTCCGGCCGCCTGCCGGAAATCTTCGGCCGCCTCACCGAGTCCCTCAAATGGCAGGACGAAATGATCGCCCAGGCGAAAAAGGCGGTCATGTACCCGGCCTTCGTCGGGGTGGTGGTCAGCGGCGTGCTGTTCTTCATGATGATCTACCTGGTGCCACAGCTGGTGAGCTTCATGAAGAACATGGGCCAGGAACTGCCCCTCCACACCCGGATACTGATCGCGGTGTCCAATTTCTTCGTCCATTACTGGTACGGCATCCTGATGGCGCCCCTCGTCGCCTTCGCCGCCGTCAAGATCGCCGCCCGGCGCTCCCCCGCCTTCCGCTACCGTCTCGACGGCCTCAAGCTGCGCCTGTGGCTGGTGGGGCCGATTCTGAAGAAAATCGCCCTCGCCCGCTTCGCCAGTTTCCTCGGCCTGCTTTACAACTCCGGCATCTCCATGCTGCAAGCGCTGAAAATCTGCGAGGGCATCGCCAACAACGCCGTCATCGCCGGCGGCATCGCCCAGGCCGGGCGCCAGATCGGCGAGGGCCAGGGCATCACCGCCAGCTTCCAGAACACCGGCCTCTTCCCGCCCCTGGTGATCCGCATGTTCAAGGTGGGGGAGACCACCGGCGCCCTGGACACCGCCCTGGCCAACGTCAGCTATTTCTACGACCGGGACGTGAAGGAATCCATCGGCCGCCTGCAGACCCTGATCGAGCCCGCCCTGACGGTGATCCTCGGCCTCCTCATGGGCTGGATCATGCTCTCCGTCCTCGGCCCGATCTACGACACCATCAGCAAGCTCAAGGTGTGACGGCCATGGCCAGCAAGCTCCTCGTCTACCACACCGGCAAAACCACCGCCGCCTCTGTCTGGCGCCAGGGACAACTGACCGGGCGGCAGGTATTCGAAACCGGGACCGAGGGCCTTGCCGCCTTTTCCGCCTTCCTCGGCCGACATCCGGACATCCCCCTCTATTTTCTGGTGGACGTGATCGAGGAGGACTTCCACCTCGAAACCGCGCCCCACCTGTGGGGCAGTTCCCGCAAGGCCCTGATCAACCGCAAGCTGACCCAGCATTTCCGCGCCGACAGCTACCGCCACGTGGAGACTCAGGGGCGCGAAAGCGAAGGCCGCAAGGACGACCGCCTGCTGCTCTCCGCCCTCACCGGCGACGAAAACCTGAAACCCTGGCTCGACGCCGCCCTGGAACGCAAAGCCCCTGTGGCGGGGCTGTACTCGGTCCCCCTCCTCAGCCAGACCCTGGTGCGGAAACTGGAGCTGGCCCACCTCCCCCACCTGCTGCTGGTGACCCGCCAGGAATCCGGCGCCCTGCGCCAAAGCTACTTCCACAGCGGCCACCTCAAGTTCAGCCGCCTCACCTACGCCAACGCCCAGGGCCTGGAGCCGTTGCCCGCCATGGTCAACGAGGAAAGCGCCAAGATCGGGCAGTACCTCAACAACACCCGCCTTCTGCCCCGGGACGAGCCGCTGCATATCCATTTTCTGGGCAGCGCCGCCGAACTGCGCGTTCTGGACGGAAAATGCGCCGCCACCCCCCGGCTCCAGTTCACCCTCCACGACCTGGCGGAAATCGGCGCCCGCTTCAAATATCCCCTCCCCCCCGGGCAACCAGCCTCCGAGGCCCTGTTCCTGCAACTCCTGGCCCGGCAGCGGGTGGCCAACCACTATGCCCGACGGCATGAAACCTACTTCTGGCGCTTCAACCTCGCTGCCCGGGCCATGCGTACCTCGGGCACCGTCATGGTGCTGCTGGGCGTTTTGTC
This sequence comes from Sulfuricellaceae bacterium, assembly GCA_050177075.1. Taxonomy (GTDB): domain Bacteria; phylum Pseudomonadota; class Gammaproteobacteria; order Burkholderiales; family UBA9220; genus UBA2239. The sequence goes on from JBFXHL010000105.1 coordinate 7,379, forward strand.
CGCCGTCTACAACGTGGGACAAATGCTGAAACTCGACCAGCAGACCGATACCGTGGGCGCCCAAGTCAAGGCCGTGGAGGAAGAAACCCGCGCCATCCGCGCCACCTTTCCCCCGCTTCCCGCCCCGCCGGACGCCATGAAAGCGGCGGTGGAAGCTCGCAATTATCTCCTCAGCCACTACCGTTCCCCCGAAGCCATCCTAACGCTGGTCGGCCAAACCCTGGCCAGCCAACCAACTGTCCAGCTCGACAAGATTCAATGGTGGACCACCTCCGACCCCGAAACGCCTCCCCCTGGGGAGGTAACAGCAGCCACTGCCCAACCCGTTACGGAAGAACCTCGTTTCCAAATCGTTCTACTGGAAGGCAGGGTCACCCCCTTCACCACTCACCGCAACGCCTTGGATACAGTGGAAAGCATCGCTAAAGCCCTGGCCGCCATCCCCCACCTAAAGGTGACGCCGATTGTCCTTCCCCTGGAGTCCGGTTCACAGAGCCAAATCCGAGGAACCACCGACGCTGAAAGCGCTGCCTCGGCATCTTTCACCCTGCGGCTCGTCTATGCGACGGAGAATTGAATGGACGCCTCCCGCCCCGTGAGAGCTGAACACGAGTTATCCACCGCGCCGGCCCCCTTCGGTAGAGAGGGACCTGCGGTGCCCGGCGCCGTGGATAACTCTGCGGTGGAGGTGGGT
>JBFXHL010000106.1:0-8071 GCA_050177075.1 Sulfuricellaceae bacterium
CCTCTTTGGCCGCGGCAAATTCCGCCACCATGGACAATGCCACCCCGCGGTTGAAGTGGGCCTTGGCATAATCCGGCTGCAGCCTTAAAGCCTCGTTGAAAGCCGCCAGCGCCGACCCCCATTCGCCAACGGCCAGCAGCGCTTCACCAAGGTTGAAATGGGCGAAAGGACGCTCAGGGTAAGCTTCCACAAGGGAATGGTTGTTAGCCAGCGCTTCGGCATAGCGCCCGAGAGACATCAACACTCCGCCTCGGTTCACCCGCGCCTGCACGTAGTCCGGTGTAATCTCCAAAACCCGGTCATAGTGTTCCAGCGCCTCGGCAGGTCGCCCCAAATGTTCGAGTACAAACGCCAAATCACCCCGAACCTGAACATCCCCCTTATCCAGGTGGAGCGCTTTACGCAGGACTCGCTCCGCCTCGCCAAAGCGGCCAAGACAAAAAAGCACCTTCCCCTTGGCCCCTCGATAGGCCACATTGGAGGGGTCTAGCGCAACCGCACGCTCCAGGTCTTCCAGCGCAGCCCTCCATTCGCCGCAGCGAATCTTTTCCAGGGCGGTTTCGTAGTGCAAGCTCATGTTCGACTCAAACAAAAACCGCAGCCTGGCACTGCGGTTTTTGTGCGCAGGAAGCGACCCACCGGCGAATTACGGCACGGTATGAGAGTAAGAGGTTTGAGAATACACCGCCGCACCGTTTTGCGTAGGTCCGCCAGAAATCGTTCCTTGGAAAGCTATGCCGATGCGCTCGGCATTGCTCCCGGCGAAGAAGCCGTGGACGCTGGCGCTGCCCCCACTACCGCCCGAGATACTGCCGCTGGTCGTGAACTGACTCCCGCTCCAATTGCTGGCACTAAACGTCAAGTCGTAGTTGGTGCCTGAAAGGTGGTAGCTGTAGTTACCAGACAAAAACGGGGACGAACCAAAATAGACGCTGATGGAGCCACCGGTTCCATAGCCGACATTGGTTCCATCGGTCGGGTTCGTCGCCCCGCTCAGGCCATAGGTGGCATAACCCACCGTCGGCATGGTGGCGGGCAAACCGGCCACGCCATGCATGCCCTCCGCCGAGGAAGAAGTTCTCGTCGTCGTAACTCCGCCCTCCGTATACGTGAAGGTCCCGTACCAGCGGCCCCAGCCGACGATGCCATCGAAACCGTAGGGGGCATAGCTACCGGACGAGGTCTTGTCGAGGGTTGCCCCGGTGAAACTGGTAATCGTCCCGCTCGTCCCGTCCTGGTAGTAAACCCGGTTCATGGAGTCGTCCAGCACCAGCGTGCCATCCTTATCCGTACCAATGGTGGTATTGCCATAGACCAGCGAGGAACTGCGGGACATCACCCCCGTCACGCCTGTGAGGGTTTTGCTCCCCAAGCCACCGCCCGTGTTACAACCGGAACAATACTGGGGAGGGGGAGGATTCTGTCCACCATCTTGGGTCGCGCTTTGCGACCCGAGGCTCGCCGGCGGCGCGGAGGTCTTTTCGAAAGTCAGCTGGGGCGCGGTATTGAAGTCCTTGACGTAACCGGTCTGCCCCGCCCCCAGAATCAGGGTGCCCCCATTGTTCATGAGCGCGATGGCGCCCTCGCCCACACTCACCGACAGGCTGTTGCCCAGCTGGGCGGTGTAGCCGGTGCCCCGGATACCGATGGTGGCGGCAGGGGTCGAGACCTGGTAAGCGTCCCGGTTCTTGCCGTGACCGATGGCGCCGGTAATGGTGCGCAGCCCGCCTTTGACGAGGCTGAAGAAACCCTTTTCACTGCCGTCCGCCTTACCGGCAAAACGATAGTCATCCACTTTGAAAGTGGTACTGGGCTGGAGGGACATGAAGGCCCCGTCGGTGAAACGGATTTGCGCCCGGGCGTTGGGGGAGGTATTCACGGCTTCGCCGGAGTTGATTTCGTCACCCTTGAGAAGGAGCCGTTCCTTGCCGTCGACACCGGTGGCCGTCACGCGGCCGAAAACGAAATCCAGCCTGCCTGCTGCAGCCTGGGCGCCGAGGGGAAAGGCCGCCACGATCAAGGCCAGCACCAGGGCCTGATGGGTGGGTTTGAATCGCTGCTGAGGGGTCATCTGCTTTTCCTCCCGCTCAATTGAGGTCGCGGCGAACGCTCACGCTCACCATCGTCCGGTCGTAGTCGTTAAGCGTCCAGTTGGAATCGTTCAGGGTGTAGCTGAGTTGCGGCTTCACCGTCCACTTCGGCGCCACCACATAATTCACCCCGAGGTTCAGGTCCGTTTGCTTGTCATGGCGGCGGTCCAAGAAAAGGGGATCAATGCCCCGATAGCTACGGTCCTCGTAGCTGAGAGAGGCAAACAGCGTCGCCTTGTCGGAGTAATGCATCTCGCCGCCGAGGCGCACACCGTAGACATCGTGGCCGTTGTAGTTGAACCTGTCATCCTTGGCGATTTCGCTGCCACCGTAACCACCGATATACACCACCGGCGAGTAATCCCCCCCCAAGGCTCGCGCATAGGCCGCGCCAAGGACCGTGCGGCCGGCATCCCGTGGACTCTGTCCCGGATAGGTCAGATCGGTGTACTGAACATAGGCGGTGAACTGGCTTACCTGACTCAGGTTGCGCATCCACTGGAGAGAAAAGCCATCGGCGTTGCGGTAGTCCTTTTCATCCACCGTGAAATTCTGGACCTGCATGGCGCCGGTAAAAACGTTATCCCCCTTGATGATGCTGAGTCCGACGTTGCCGTCCAGGGTGCCGGTATTGAACCGGTCCTGGGGTGTGCTGAAATTGAAGCGGCGATTGAAACTGCCGCCGGCGAAAATCACGTGATCCGGCGTCGCCATGTGGCGCACGTTCAGGGCGCCGCTGAGCGAATAGAATTCGTCGTGCTGTTTGGTGGCGGTATTGCTCAGGGTGGCGATCGCCCCGCCGAAAGCCGGAATGGCCACCTGGACGTTGGAGGTCGCCGCGTTGACGTTGGTATCGTAACCCAAGGCGCCTTCCAGATACGCCCTCACCGTCGTCCGCTCCGCGGACTTGGCCTGCTCGATGGCCTCCAGGAATTTGCTGATGTTGGCCTGCACCTGGGCAGGCGGCTTTTGGCTTTGCACCATTTCCAACTGCTGCTTGGACGCATCCAGCTCGCCCATCTGGAAATAGGCACGGGCAATCTCGGCCCGCGCCTGGGCATGATCGGGATTGACCGCCAGCACCCGTTCCAGCGCGAATACCGCTTCGGTCGGGTGACCCGCGTCCAGGGCGGCAATGCCGAGCAGATAGTCGTAATCGACTTCACCGGCATAATCGGATTGCTTGGGAATGAGGAGTTCATAGGCCCCTTTGGCGTTACCTTGCGCCATCAACGCCTGGGCCTGTTTGAGCATTGCCGAATCGGCGGCAAAACTCTCCCCGGCCAGCCCCAACAACAAAGCGAACAGCAGCAAGCGCCCCTGCTTCGGCATAACGACCTCCCATTTGCCACATGAAGCGGCAACTTACTATTGATGTTTAGATAATGTTTTTATTGGTTACCCGGCGGATATTAGTACATTCAAACCAGTATCACAATAAGACAAACCCCCCATGGTCCAGCGAATAGGCATCAAATTGACATCAATCCACCCTGACGCGGAAACTGCCTTCGGTTTCCGGCGAGATGACATGCACCGCGCAGGCGATGCAAGGGTCGAAACTGTGGATGGTGCGCAGGATTTCAATGGGCTGCTGGGCGTCACGGAGACGGGTTGACTGGAGGGAAGCCTCGTAGGCGCCCGGCTTCCCCTGAGGGTCGCGGGGTCCGGCATTCCAGGTGCTGGGAACGACCGCCTGATAGTTGGCGATTTTGCCGTCCTTAATCACCAGCCAGTGGCCCAAGGCGCCCCGGGGAGCCTCCATGAATCCCACGCCCCTGGCTTCCTTCGGCCAGGAGGAAGGCTCCCACAGGTCGGCGTTGAAGGTATTCACATCCCCGGCTCGAATGTTGGCGATGAGGGTGTCGTACCAACCGGTCATGGCATCGGCCATCACCTTGCTTTCCAGGGCACGAGCGGCGGTACGGCCGAGGGTGGAATAGAGGGCTGCCGCCGGAACATCCAGGGTCTTGAGGGTGTGGCCCACCAATTCCTTGGTCTGAACGTGCCCCTTGGCATACATCATCAACACCCGCGCCAGGGGCCCCACTTCCACGGCGCGCCCCTTCCAACGCGGCGACTTAAGCCAGGAGTAGCCCTGCGCCACCTCCAGTTGATCGTAGGGGGGCTTGGGACCGGTATAATGAAGCGCCGTTTCGCCGTCGTAGGGATGCAGCCCCTTGTCCTTGCCGCCGCTGTAGTCGTACCAGGAATGCGCGACGAATTCCTGGATCTGGTCCGGCGCATTGAGGTCCAGGTCGTGGATAGTGCCGAGGTCCCGGTTGAGGATCACCCCCCGGGGCACAATGAAATCATCCACGCCACCGAAACCCTTCACCGGGAAATCGCCGTAGGTGAGGAAATTCCCCAGCCCCTCCCCCTGGGACGCCCAGTCCTTGTAGAAACCGGCAATAGCCAGAACATCGGGCAGGTAGACCTGATCGACGAACTCCTGCATCTGGCCGATGACGTTTTTCACCAGTTGCAAGCCCTGCATATCCACGGCTGTCGCGCCACCGCCGCCCCGATGGCGGGGACCTCGTCCTTTGCCGGGGTGCCCCGGTTCGGCGCTGATGGCGCAGGGGACACCCCCCACCACGAAGTTGGGATGGGGATTCTTGCCACCGAAAATGGCGTGCAGCTTCACCACGTCCCGCTGCCAAGCCAAGGCCTCGAGATAATGGGCCACCGCCATCAGATTGGCTTCCGGCGGCAGCTTATAGGCCGGGTGTCCCCAGTAGCCGTTGGCGAAAATGCCTAGCTGCCCGCCATCGACGAAATTCTTCAGGCGCTTCTGGGTGTCGGCGAAATAGCCGGGAGAGGATTTCGCATAGCCGCTGATGGACTGGGCCAATTCGGAGGTCTTCTTCGGATCGGCCTTCAAGGCGGAAACCACGTCCACCCAGTCCAGGGCGTGGAGGTGGTAGAAGTGCATCACGTGGTCGTGAACGTACTGGGCCGCCGCCATCAGATTGCGGATGATCTGGGCGTTGGGCGGAATGGGGTATTTCAGCGCATCCTCCACCGCCCGCACCGAGGCCAGGCCATGGACCAGGGTGCAGACGCCACAGATGCGCTGGGCAAAGGCCCAGGCGTCGCGGGGATCGCGCCCCTGGAGGATGATCTCCAGCCCCCGCACCATGGTGCCGGAGCTGTAGGCCTGGGTAATGGTGCCGTCCGGGGAGGTTTCCGCCTCGATGCGCAGGTGGCCCTCGATGCGGGTAATGGGGTCGACGACGACGCGATGGTTCATGCCTGTTCATCCTCTTGCAGGTGTTCGGCGACCAGTTCGGTCAAACCGATCATCTTGGTATCCATGTGGTAGTGCTCCAGGCCTTCTTCCAGCACATTGCGGCAGTTGGCGCAGGCGGTGACCATGGTGCCCACCCCCGTCCCCTCGATCTGGCGTTTCTTGCGTTTGAAGACGGCGAAGCGCAATTCCTCCGCCCGATGGTTGGCCGACACGCCACCGCCGCCGCCGCAGCACCAGTTATACATGCCGGAATCTTCCATTTCGCGGAAATCCGACGCCACCATCTTGATCAAATTCCGGGGCTCGGCCACCACGCCGCCACGGCGCACGATCTGGCAGGGGTCGTGGAGCGTGAGGGGCTCATCGGTCTTGCCCACCGTCTTGAGTTTGCCTTCGCGGCGCAGTTGGTCGAGCAGTTCCAAGACGTGCACCACCTCGAATTGGTAAGGGCGCCCGATCAGGTTCGGCCCTTCCCAGCGCAGGGCGGTGAAGGCGTGGCCGCACTCGGGGCTGATGACGTACCTCACCCCCAGCTTCTCCGCCGCGTTGACGACACGCAGCACGATTTCCCGCGCGATGTCCGACACCCCGATCTGGATGCCGCTATTGGTGGCCTCGAAGGCTTCGGAGGACACCGTCCAGGTGACGCCGGCCTGCTTGAAGATGCGCGCCAGGGAGCCGAGGTATTCGGGATAGCCCAGGATTTCCATGGAGGACATGATGACCAAGTAGTCGACCCCCACCTTGTCCACGGGAATCTCGATGCCGGTTTCCTCCTCCTGCCCCTTCACCTGCGCCAGGAAAGTCTTGGGCAGAATTCCCATGGGGCTGCCCTGCTCGATGGTCCTGCGGGTGGCCTCGATCACTCCCTCCGGCGCATGGCCGGCGGCCGCCATGCCCTCGCGCATCTTGCGTACCATGTAGGTGATGTCGTTGCCCACCGGGCAGGCCACCGTGCAGCGGCCGCAGAGGGTGCAACTGTCGTAGACCAGCTCGCTCCACTGCGCCAACTCGGCATCGGTGAGGGGCTTGGACAACCCCGCCAGAGAGGCCAGCTTGCCCAGCAGAGTGTATTCCTGGCGCCACAAGCGCTTTAACGGCTCCAGCTTGTAGATCGGGGTATATTTCGGGTCGCCGGTCTCCGTGTAGAACAGGCAGGCGTCGGCGCACAGGCCGCAATGCACGCAACTGGTGAAAAAGCTGGCGATGGGCGCGTCCATCACCGCCCGGAAGGAGTTCAAGCCACGTTCGAACGATGCACTCATAGCCGCGCCCCCTTATGCCCCAGCATGTCGCCGTTGTACCAGCGGGAGATGAAAATCGTCGCCACGTGGACGAGCTTGGTAAAGGGCATGAATACCAGCAGCAGCTCCACCGACAGGATGTGCACGGCCAGCATCAGGGTGTAGGGCAGCAGCAAGTGATGATAGGACAAGTAGCCGGTCAGCAGCGGCAGCAAGGTCAGCAGCCAGGCCGCATGATCGCCGAAGGTGGTGAGGAAACGCTTCACCGGGTGATAAAGGCGGTACGCCAGCATGCCGAACAAGGCCGCGATGGACACCAGGGCCACGGCGTCCACCACCGGCGAAGGCAGGGATGGCCAACCGAAACCCAAAGCACCGCGAAACAACTGAATATGGGGCGCGAACAGCAGCAGGGTGACGAACAGGCCGATGTGGAAGGTGTAGCCCAGGATGTAGGTCAGATAGGTAGTGCGCAGCAGCTCCTTGTGGGGAATGCTGCGGGTGACGATGGTCGCCCAGCCTGCGCCGATGTTCCCCGGACGCGCCGGGGAAAGATCGCGCTTGCGTCCCAGGCTGTAGATTTCGATCAGGCGCAACGCCATGCCGGCGACGAAAACCGCCACCGCCCCTTGCAGCCCCGGCCCCCGCGCCCACAGCAGCAATTCCATATTGCTCATTCACTTCTCCAGGTCATTGACCGTCACGGCCTGATGGCCGGCCTTCGCCGCACCCTTGGCGGCGCGGTTGTGGACGGCGATGGCGGCGCCCGCCACCACTCCAACCCCTGCCGCCACTGCCGCCGTTTTGCTGAGGGAAGAAAGGGGCGTGGAGAGGGCCTGGTAGAAACTGCCCGCGTCCCAGAAATCGGGCTCGGAACAGCCGAGGCAGCCGTGACCGGATTCGATGGGGAAGCTGGTACCGCCGTTCCACTTGGTGGTGGCACAGGCGTTGTGGGTCGTGGGCCCCTTGCAGCCCAGCTCGTAGAGACACCAGCCGGCGCGTGCGCCCCGATCGTCGAAGGTCTTCGCGAACTTGCCCTGGTCGTAGAAGGGGCGGCGGTAGCAGCGGTCGTGAATGGTCTCGCCGTAAATGGAAAGGGGACGCCCCTTCTCGTCCAACTCCGGCAGGGCGCCGAACATCAGGTAGTGGGCCACCACGCCGGTGATGGCCAGGGGAATCGGCGGACAACCGGGAACGTTGACGACGGGCTTGTCCTTGACGATAGACGACACCGGAACCGCCCCCGTCGGATTGGGATGGGCATAGGGCAGACCGCCGTAGGAGGAGCAGGTGCCGATGGCGATCAGGGCCGCCGCTCCCTTGGCCGTCTCTTCGAGCATTTCCAGATTGGTGCGCCCGGCGATGGTGGAATAGGCCCCGCCCTCCCCCAGGGGGACCGAGCCGTCCACCAGCACCAGGTATTTGCCGTAATTGGCCTTCATCGCCTCTTCCCGCGCCTTCTCCGCCGCTTCGCCCGAGACGGC
>JBFXHL010000107.1:0-8039 GCA_050177075.1 Sulfuricellaceae bacterium
GAGGACGAGCTGGCCAAGGTGGACCGCTGGATGCCCCCCATCCCACCAAGTCCCACGACCCCGCCTACCTGGTCTACACCTCGGGCACCACCGGCTACCCCAAGGGCGTGCTCCACGCCCACCGCGCCCTCATCGGGCGGGAACCGGCGGCGGAATACTGGTTCGACTTCTCTCCCGAGGGAGACCGCATCGTCCACTCGGGCAAGTTCAACTGGACCTACGTCCTCGGCTCGGCCCTGATGGACCCCCTCTACCGGGGCAAGACGGTGATCGTCCACGAAGGCAAGAACGACGCCGCCGGCTGGCTGAAGCTCATCGCCAAGCACGGCGCCACCATCTTCATCGGCGTGCCCACCATCTACCGCCAGATCCTGCAGAAGACCCAGGCCGGCAAGGGGGACGTGCCCACCCTGCGCCATTGCATGAGCGCTGGCGAGCACCTTTCCGACGAAGTGCTGGAACAGTGGCGGGCCCGCTTCGGCCGCGACATCTACGAGGCGGTGGGGATGTCCGAGTGCTCCTATTACCTGTCGGAAAACGTCTACCGCCCCATCCGCCCCGGCTCGGCGGGCTTCCCCCAGCCCGGCCACGAGGTGCGCCTCCTCGACCCAGAAACCCTGGCGGAAGTCCCCGTGGGCGAGGAAGGCATGATCTGCCTCCCGGCGGACGACCCCGGCCTGTTCATGCAATACTGGAACCTGCCGGAGGAAACGGCCAAGGTGTTCAAGGACCGCTGGTTCCTCACCGGCGACTACGCCAAGTTCGACGAGGACGGCTATATCTGGTTCCTCGGCCGCAAGGACGACATCATCAATTCCTTCGGCTACCGGGTCTCCCCCCACGAGATCGAGCGGGTGATGAAAAACCACCCGGCCGTGGCCGACTGCGCCGCCACCGGCGAGGAGCTGTCCCCGGACAAGGTGCTGGTGGTGGCCTACGTCATCCTCCACCCCGACGCCCCCGTCGGCGCCGACGACCTGGCGCTCTACGCCCGGGAGCACCTGGCGGCCTACAAGGCGCCGAAGATCGTCTACCTGGTGGACGATCTCCCCTGCACCAAGAACGGCAAGGTGGTGCGCAAGCAGCTGGCGCCGTCCCTGGCCACGTCCCGCTCGACGGTATGATAAAAACAAAAAAATTCGCGAGGAGGGATGGATGCAAGGCGCGCGGCACACAACGACCGAGACAGTATGTGAAATACGGCGAGGGAGTGAGTACCGCGCAACGCCGCAGACACCCTCCGCAGCAATTTTTGACCAATCCTAGGAGAGCGCCATGGCCCGCCATTACCGCCCCCGCCGCTCCATGCTCTACGTCCCCGGCTCGGTGCCCCGCTACCTGGAAAAGGCCCGCGGCCTGAAGGTGGACGCCCTCATCCTCGACCTGGAGGACCCGGTGCTGCCGGACCACAAGGAAGAAGCCCGGCGCAACGTGGCCCAGGCCCTCCGCCAGGGAGGCTTCGGCTACCGGGAGATCGTGGTGCGGGTCAACGCCCTTTCCACCCCCTGGGGCCGGGACGACCTGGCCGCCGTGGCCCAGGCGGGCCCCCATGCCATTCTCTTCCCCAAGATCGAGAGCCGGCAGGACGTCCTCGACGCCCTGGCGGCCCTGGATGAGGTAGGCGCGCCGCAGATGCCCGTCATGGTTCTGATCGAAACCCCTCTGGGGGTGCTCCACGCGGAAGAGATCGCCGCCGCCTCGGAGCGCATCGCCTGCCTAGTGATGGGCACCTCCGACCTCACCAACGAACTCCACGCCCGCATCACCCAGGAGCGCATCCCCATGCTCCACGCCCTGTCTCACTGCCTCCTGGCGGCCCGGGCCCACGGCACGGCTATCGTCGACGGCGTCCACCTGGACCTGATGGACATGCCCTCCTTCGAATACGCCTGCCGTCTGGCGCGGGACCTGGGTTTCGACGGCAAGACCCTGATCCATCCTTTCCAGATTCCCTACGCCAACGACGCCTTCAGTCCCCGCCCGGCGAGCCTGGAAATGGCCCGGCTCATCATCGCCGCCCTGGCCGAAGCCAACGCTGCTGGCCGCAACGTGGCGGTGGTGGACGGCCGCCTGGTGGAAAGCCTGCACGTGGAGGCGGCCAAGCGCACCCTGATGATTCATGAGATGATCGAGCAAATGGAAGGGGAGGAACCATGACCGCAAAAACCCCCAGCGGCAACTTCTTCGAGGATTTCAGCCTCGGCCAGACCCTGGTCCACGGCACCCCCCGCACCGTCGGCGAAGGGGAGCAGTCCCTCTATATCGCCCTCACCGGTGCCCGCCACGTGCTCCACAGCGCCAGGCCCGTGGCCCACGCCCTGGGCTACCGCGACCGTCCCCTGGACGACCTGCTGGTGTTCCATATCGCCTTCGGCAAAACGGTGCCCGACGTCTCCCTCAACGCCGTGGCCAATCTGGGCTATGCCGACGTGCGCTTCCTGCGCCCGGTCTACGCCGGCGACACCCTCTCCGCCGAATCCACCGTCATCGGCCTGAAGGAAAACGCCAACCGCCAGAGCGGCATCGTTTACGTCCGCTCCACCGCCCTCAACCAGAATGGCGAGGAAGTGCTCACCTGGGTACGCTGGGTAATGGTCCACAAGCGGGACCCGGCATCCCCCGCGCCGGAAACGGTAATCCCCGAACTGCCGGCCTGCGTCGCCCCCGAGCGCTTGGCGATTCCGACCGGCATCGACGCCCAGGGTTTCGAAACCGCCGCCACCGGCGGCCCCTGGCTGTGGGACGACTACGAACCCGGGGAAGCCATCGACCACCCCGCCGGCATGACCCTGGAAGAGGCCGACCACGCCCTGGCCACCCGCCTCTACCAGAACACCGCCAAGGTCCATTTCGACGCCTTGGCCATGGAAGCCACCCCCTTCGGCAAACGGCTGGTCTACGGCGGCCACGTCATCTCCCTGTGCCGCGCCCTGTCCTACGACGGCCTGGAAAATGTCCTGACCATCGCCGCCGTCAACGGCGGCAGCCATTGCCACCCCACCTTCGCCGGCGATACCCTCTACGCCCGCAGCGAGGTATTGGACAAATGGGAACTGCCCGGCCGCCGGGATTTGGGCGCCCTGCGCCTGCGCCTGCTGGGTCTGAAGAACCGCCCCGCCGCCGACGCTCCGTCCATCCCGGAGGAAAACGGCAAGCGCCGCTACCCCCCCGAGGTGGTGCTGGATCTGGACTATACCGTGCTGCTGCCGCGCCGCCCCTGACAAGGAGACCCCATGACCCACGCCGTCCACCCCAACGACGCCCTGTTCAAGGGCGAGAAGCCCTTCCCGGCGATTCCCGCCTGCGAGCACTTCGCCGGCAGCGAGAAGCTGATCCTGAAAGCCCTGGAGCTCCAGGACAAGCTGGGGCCGATCTTCGACATCACCTGCGACTGCGAGGACGGCGCCCCGGCGGGGCGGGAACAGGAACACGCGGAAATGATCGTCCGGGTGCAGACCTCGGCCGCCAACAAGCAGCGCATGGCGGGGGTGCGCATCCACGACTGGTCCCACCCCGCCTGGAAGCAGGACGTGGATATCCTGGTGGAAGGCCTGGGAGAGGTCGCGGCCTACATCACCCTGCCCAAATCCACCGAATACGCCCACGCCGCCGAGATGATCGACTACATCCAGAAGAAGGCGGCCCAGCACCGCATCCAGCGTGAAATTCCGATCCACGTCCTGATCGAGACCCACGGCGCCCTGCGGGACGTGCACCGCATCGCCGCCCTGCCCTGGCTGCAGGCGCTGGATTTCGGCCTGATGGACTTCGTCTCCGGCCACCACGGCGCCATTCCCGCCAGCGCCATGCGCAGCCCGGGCCAGTTCGAGCACCGTCTCATCGCCCGCGCCAAGGCCGAAGTGGTCGCGGCGGCCCTGGCCAACGGCGTGGTTCCCGCCCACAACGTCACCCTGGACCTGAAGAACCCCTACGCCACCTACCAGGACGCCCGCCGCGCCCGCTCCGAATTCGGCTTCCTGCGCCAGTGGAGCATCTACCCGACCCAGATCCAGCCCATCGTCGACGCCATGAAGCCGGACCACTCCGAGGTGGAAACCGGCGCCGCCATCCTCCTCGCCGCCCAGCAGGCCGACTGGGGCCCCATCCAGCACGCCGGCGAACTCCACGACCGGGCCACCTACCGCTACTACTGGGAAGTGCTGCAGAAGGCGAGAGTCACCGGCATCCCCCTCCCCCCTGCCGCCGACAAGGCGTTTTTTATGACAGGTGGCTAATAAGTCGTTTATTACAATGGGAATTTAGGGAAAATCCTTATATCCGAGGCGGAGTTTTTGGGGTAGATTACGCCCCACTCACTTCACCGGTGTTATTCGTGAACAAAGTCGGCCGTTTCTCCCCACCCCTCTCGATCCTCCTCGGCAACCTCCTCGTCATCGCCGCCTACTGGGGTTTCGGCGTGCCGGCGATGCGTTTCTTCTCCGAATACGGCCTGTTCCCCTCCCCCATCTGGCTGCCCGCCGGCATCGCCCTGGTGGCGGCATTGCGCGGCGGCACCCGCTACCTGCCGGGGATCTTTCTCGGTTCCCTGGGCATCAACCACTTTTCCCTCGGCGCCCCCCTGCTGGAAGCGCTGCTGATTTCCTCCACCAACACCTTCGGCCCCTGGCTCGGCGCCTACCTCGCCCGTCCGACCCCTTCTCCGCGCGCCCCCTTCTACACCCTTCACGAAGTGCTTGCCTTCACCCTCTTCGGCGTCGGCGTTCACGGTTTCGTCACCGCCACCGGCGGCACCCTGGCCATCGGCATGATCGGTTTCGTGCCGGTGGAAAAACTGCAGGAAATCTGGCTCACCTGGATGCTGTCCGACGCGGGCGGCGCCCTGATCCTGGCCCCGGCCCTGCTCCTGTGGCTGGAGCCCCAGCCGTCCTTCCCTTGCCGCGAAGAATGGCGCAAGGGCATCGTGTCCGCCGCCACCACGATAGCCATGGCCCTCCTATTCTTTTTCGGTCTGCAGGGCGACCCCACGGGCCACCTGATGGGACTGCCCTTTCTGCTGTTCCTGCCCATGCTGTGGATTACGGTAAACCACCCGCCGCGCATGGCCAACACGCTGTTGCTCATCGTCACCGTACTCGCCATCGCCGCCACCGTCAGCCACCATGGCGTGCTCTACACCGCGCCTTCCGGCAAGCCCCTGGAAACCCTCGGCCTGCTGGTGGTGTCCCTCACCCTCACGGTCCTCACCGTCGGAGCCCTGGTAACGGAGCGCCGCCAGATGGAGGAAGAACTGCTCCAGGAAACCCGCAAGCAATTCGCCGCCTTCATGGACAACCTCCCCGCCGCCGCCTATATCAAGGAACCGGAAGGACGGCTCACCTTCGCCAACCAGAAATTCGAGGCCATTCTCGGCGACAAGCACCTGGGCGACATCACTCCCGACTTCCTTCCGCCGGATGTAGCCGCCACCCTCGTCGCCATGGACCGCCGCGTCCTTTCCGAGGGACTGCAGCAAGCCGAATTGACCCTGCCCATCCGCGATGGCGAACGGCGCACCTTCCAATTCGCCAAATTCCCCATCCCCCGGGCCGACGGCAGCAAGCTCATCGGCGGCGTCGCCTTCGACATCAGCGACCGCAAGCGAATGGAAGACGCCCTGCGGGAGAGCGAGACCCGCTACCGCCTGCTGGCGGAGAACTCCTTCGACGTGATCTGGACCGTGGACCTGTTCGGCAAACTCACCTACGTCAGCCCGGCGGTGGAGCGCCTTCTCGGCTACACCGTCGACGAGGCCATGCGCCTGCCCCTGGCCCAGATCATGGCCCCCGAATCGATCCGGGCCGCCGCCACGGAGTCCCAGTTCCTGCTGAAAACGGGCGAGCTGCGGCGCCATTCCCTGGAATTCGAATTGCGCCGCAAGGACGGTTCCGCCGTGTGGACGGACGTCATCGTCAACGTGCTGCGGGACGACAGCGGCAAGCTCCTGGGGGTGGTGGGCATCGCCCGGGACATCACCGCCATGCGCCGGAACCAGGAAGCCCTGCGGACCCGCGGCGTGGCCATCGAGGCCGCCTCGGAGGCCATCGTCATCACCAACCGGCAGGGGGTCATCGAGTACGTGAACCCCGCCTTCAATGCCCACACGGGCTACAGCGCCGAAGAGGTTCTGGGCCAGACTCCCGCCCTGTTCAAGAGCGGCCTGCACGACAAGGATTTCTACCGCCAGCTGTGGAGCACCATCCTGCGGGGAGAAGTCTGGAACGGCGAAATCACCAACCGCCGCAAGGACGGCTCCCTCTACACCGAGGCCACCGCCATCGCGCCGGTGAAGGACGATGATGGCCGCATCACCCGCTTCGTCGCCATCAAGCACGACATCACCGAGCGCAAGCGCCTCGAACAGCAATTGGCCCATCTCGCCCATTACGACGAGCTGACGGGCCTGCCCAACCGTGCCCTGTTCTTCGACCGGCTGCGCCACACCCTCGCCCAGGCCAAACGCCAGCAAACGCCTTTTGCCCTGCTGTTCGCCGACCTGGACGGCTTCAAGGCCGTGAACGACGCCTACGGCCACGACACCGGCGACGCCCTGCTCCAGGCGGTGGCGGAACGGCTCGCCGGCTGCATCCGGGAATCGGACACCCTGGCCCGGATGGGCGGGGACGAATTCACCGTCATTCTCAGCACCCTCGCCCACGGCGAAGACGCCGGCACCGTCGCGGACAAGATACTCCGCAGCCTAGACGCCCCCTTCGCCATCAACGGCCATGCCTGCCACATCAGCGCCAGCATCGGCATCAGCCTGTACCCGGCCCACGGGGAGGAGGTGGAAACCCTCCTCAACCGCTCCGACAACGCCATGTACGCCGTGAAGCGCAACGGCAAGGGCGCCTACCGCTACTACGGCGAATAAGCGTTTGTTTCGGGGGCTTCCAGCCCTCCTCCGGGACCGGAAAGGAAACGCCTCGCCCTTCCGCCTCGCCCCGGTTCATGGTTCAATGGCCGCCATGGAAAAAATCCGCCTCTCCAAACTGATGTCCGAGCGGGGCCTGTGCTCCCGGCGCGAGGCCGACGTCTACATCGAGCGCGGCTGGGTCCGGGTGGACGGGGTGCCGGTCACCGAACTCGGCACCAAGGTCGACCCGACCCAAACCGTCACCCTCGACCCGCGGGCCCGGCAGAGCCAGGAAAAGCGCGTCACCATCCTGCTCCACAAGCCGGTGGGCTACGTTTCCGGCCAGCCGGAAAAAGGCTACAAGGCCGCCGTTTCCCTCGTCACCCGGGACAGCCGCTACCCGGAGGACCGCTCCCCCCTGCGCTTCCACCCGGACCAGTTGAAGGGCCTGGCCCCTGCCGGCCGTCTGGACATCGACTCCCAGGGCCTGCTGGTGCTGACCCAGGACGGCCGCATCGCCAAGCAGCTCATCGGCGAGGATTCCGAGGTGGAGAAGGAATACCTGGTGCGGGTCCAGGGCACCCTCAGCGAAGAGGGCCTGAAGCGCCTCAACCACGGCTTGAGCCTCGACGGCCAGGCCCTGCGTCCAGCCAAGGTCAGCTGGCAGAACAAGGACCAGCTGCGCTTCATCCTCAAGGAGGGCAAGAAGCGCCAGATACGCCGCATGTGCGAGCTGGTGGGGCTGAAGGTGGTGGGGCTGAAGCGGGTGCGCATCGGCCGCGTGCGCCTGGGGGACCTGCCGCCGGGGCAGTGGCGCTACCTGGGGGAAACGGAACGGTTCTAGGAAGGACCGATCCGGCCTCGCTTCCGGGTCGGGAAGCAGGTCCCGCTTCCCCAGACCAACCCTCCTCCACCGGCGGACCTAGGGAAACGCTGAAGAAATCGGCGAGCGGGATGAAGCGCAAGGCGCGCGGAGCGCAGCGACCGAGACATATCGAGGCGATAGGCGAGGGAGCAAGCGCCATGCAACCCGGCGATTCGCCCGCGCAGCCATTTATTCACCGTTCTAGGCCTTCAACCGCCTCCACAGGGTCGTCCGGCTGATGCCCAGGCGTTTCGCCGCCATGCCCTGGTCGCCGCCGCACTCCGCCAGGACCTGGCGGATATGGGCCCGCTCCCGGGAACG
>JBFXHL010000108.1:0-8032 GCA_050177075.1 Sulfuricellaceae bacterium
CTTGCCCTTGTTCCAGCCGGCGGGGCAGACCTCGCCGTGCTGTTCGAAGAACTGAAGGGCGTCGACCATGCGGATGGCCTCGTCGATATTGCGGCCCAGGGGCAGGTCGTTGACCACTTGGTGGCGCACCATGCCGTCGCGGTCGATGAGGAAGGTGCCGCGGAAGGCCACGGCGCCGTTGCCGGTCAGCACGTCGTAGTCGCGGGCGATTTCGTGGGTCAGGTCGGCCACCATGGGGAACTGCACGTTACCCAGGCCGCCCTGGTTCACAGGGGTGTTTTTCCAGGCCAGGTGGGTGTACTGGGAGTCGACGGAAATGGCGATTACTTCCACGTTGCGATCTTTGAACTCCTTCAGGCGATGGTCGAAAGCCAGGATTTCGCTGGGGCAGACGAAGGTGAAGTCCAGGGGGTAAAAGAAAATCACCGCATACTTGTCCTTGATGTAGGACTTGAGATTGAAATTCGCCTCAATGGTGTTGTTGGGCATGACAGCGGCAGCGGTGAAATCGGGGGCGGCTTTGCCGACGAGAACAGCCATGGGGTTTCTCCTTGGTAGTTGATTGGAACGTGGGTGGATTTAGATAAAGTCTAAATATGCCTGAAGCAAAAAGGGAAGTCAACGCAAAAAGAGGATTCTAGGCGAACTCATTTATAAGACTCCCGGGAGAGGCGTCCGAATTTTTGGCCGTGCCGAATTGGCCGCGCAGTTGTTCCATGCGTGCTTTCGCCTCGTTCTGGGCAGCGGCGGCCGCGACCGAACGGTCCTGGGCCGACGGCTGGGCGGGGGCCAGGGCGGCGCGCTGGACGGTACGCATTTTCTGAATCGTGGCGGCGGGGTCGTCGGGAATGGGGGAGCTGTCGATGCTGACCTCGCCGCCGGTGGCGTAGGACTTGCCGTCGGGGCCGGTGGTGAATTGAAAGGAAGGCCCGCCGCGAATATAGGCGCCGCCGGCGGCCACATGGGCCGCTTCGTGAGCGCGCACTTCCCGGTCGCGCTTTTGCAGTTCCTGGACCTTGGCCTCGGACTGAGGGTCGAGGGGCTGCGAGCCTTTCTCCGCAGCGCTTCCCGCTTTGCCCGACGAGGCGGCGGCAGCGGGAAAAACCGGAGAGGCGGGAAGGGGGGAAACGTTCATGGCGCGGCACGAGGGAAAGATGCTCCAAGTATAAGGATTCGCACCGTTGCTTCAAGCCGTCCCTTGAAATTTTCTCCTTACGCTCCATATAGGTAGCGTTTCCCTTGATGTATAATCCCCCGGTTGTGGTTTTTGGAGGTTGCTATGCCCATTTACGAATATCGTTGCGAGTCCTGCGGGTTTCAGAAAGAGTTCATCCAGAAGATGAGCGATGTCCCGCTCACCGCTTGCCCCGAGTGTGGCAAGGAAACGTTCAGCAAGATGCTGTCCGCCGCCGGCTTCCAATTGAAAGGCAGCGGCTGGTACCAGACCGACTTCAAGGGCGGCTCCTGCCCCGCCAAGGACGAGTCCAAGGCCGCCCCGGCTTGCGGCATGGGCGGCGGCTGCGGTTGCGGCTGACGCCTGAATGCAGATCAAACGCTATTTCATCACCGGCCTGCTGATCTGGGTGCCTCTGGGCATCACGGTGTGGGTGCTGCGCCTGCTCATCGGTTCCATGGATCAAAGCCTGCTGCTGCTGCCGCCGGAATTCCGGCCGGAAAGCCTGCTGGGCTTTTATCTGCCGGGGGTGGGCACGGTGCTGACCCTGCTGGTGATTTTCATCACCGGCCTGCTCGCGGCCAACATCGTCGGCCAGCGTTTGATCCGCTTCTGGGAGGGGGTGCTGGCCCGCATCCCGGTGGTCAAGTCCATCTACTACAGCGTCAAGCAGGTCAGCGATACGCTGTTCTCCGGCAGCGGAGAGGCTTTCCGCAAGGTGCTGCTGGTGCGTTATCCCCATCCCCAGGCCTGGTCCCTGGCCTTCCAGACCAACCTGCCCGCCGATGTGGCGAAAAAGCTCGACCAGGAGCACGTGGGGGTGTTCATCCCCACCACGCCCAGCCCGGTCAACGGCTTTTACTTCTACGTCAAGCGCAGCGAAACCATCGAGCTGGACATCAGCATCGACGACGCGCTCAAGTACATCATTTCCATGGGGGTGGTGGCGCCGCCAAAGAAGGACCTGGCGGCGGAAATCTATCCGGGCGACTGAGCCGTATTCATTCAACAATTTCATAACACTGGTTTTTTTATGCGTACTCATTACTGTGGCGAACTCAATCGCACCCACCTCGGCCAGACCGTCACCCTGTGCGGCTGG
Organism: Sulfuricellaceae bacterium; assembly: GCA_050177075.1. Lineage (GTDB taxonomy): Bacteria > Pseudomonadota > Gammaproteobacteria > Burkholderiales > UBA9220 > UBA2239. The sequence continues at coordinate 2,277 of JBFXHL010000108.1, forward strand.
GCCCACCGCCGCCGCGACCATGGCGGCGTCATCTTCATCGACCTGCGCGACCGCGCGGGCATGGCCCAGATTGTGTCCGACCCGGACCGTGCCGAGACCTTCGCCACCTCCGAGAAAGTCCGCAACGAATTCGTGCTCAAGATCACCGGCGTGGTGCGCGAGCGCCCCGAGGGCACGGCGAACCCCAACCTGCCCAGCGGCGAGGTGGAAGTGCTCGCCCACGGCATCGAGATTCTCAACCCCTCGGTCACCCCGCCCTTCCTCCTGGACGACGAGAATCTGAGCGAGAACGTGCGCCTGGAGCACCGCTACCTGGACCTGCGCCGCCCGGTGATGCAGGCCAACATGATGCTGCGCTACCGCGTCTCCAAGACCCTGCGGGATTTCCTCGACCAGCACGGCTTCATCGAGGTGGAAACCCCCATGCTCACCCGTTCCACCCCCGAGGGCGCGCGGGATTACCTGGTGCCGAGCCGGGTGCATCCGGGCGAGTTCTACGCCCTGCCCCAGTCCCCCCAGCTGTTCAAGCAGATGCTGATGGTGTCCGGCTTCGATCGCTACTTCCAGATCACCAAATGCTTCCGCGACGAGGACCTGCGCGCCGACCGCCAGCCCGAGTTCACCCAGGTGGATATCGAGACCTCCTTCATGGGCGAGGACGCCATCACCGCCCTGATGGAAGAGATGATCCGCGATCTGTTCAAGAAGACCCAGGACGTGGACCTGCCCAACCCCTTCCCGCGCATGACCTGGGCCGACGCCATGGCCAAGTACGGCTCCGATAAGCCGGACATGCGCGTTTCCCTGGAATTCACCGAACTCACCGACGTGATGAAGGACGTGGATTTCAAGGTATTCAGCGGCCCCGCCAACAGCCCCGACGGCCGCGTGGCTGGCCTCTTGATCCCCAAGGGTGGCGAGCTGACCCGCGGCGAGATCGACGCCTATACCCAGTTCGTCGGCATCTACGGCGCCAAGGGCCTGGCCTGGATCAAGTTCAACGACATCGCCAAGGGCCGCGAAGGTCTGCAGTCCCCCATCGTCAAGAACCTCTCCGACGCCGCCCTGAAAGCCATCGTCGAGCGCAGCGGCGCCACCGACGGCGACCTGATTTTCTTCGGCGCCGACAAGGCCAAGGTGGTCAACGACGCCCTGGGCTCCCTGCGGGTCAAGATCGGCCACGAGAAGGGCTTCGCCGTGAAGGAATGGAAACCCCTGTGGGTGGTGGACTTCCCCATGTTCGAATACGACGACGAAGCCGGCCGCTGGGTGGCCCTGCACCACCCCTTCACCTCCCCCAAGGACGGCCACGAGGAATTCCTCGCGTCCAACCCCGGCAAGGCCCTGTCCAAGGCCTACGACATGGTGCTCAACGGCTGGGAAGTGGGTGGCGGCTCCGTCCGTATCCACCGCCAGGAGGTCCAGGCCAAGGTGTTCAAGGCCCTGGGGATTTCCGACGAGGAAGCCCAGAACAAGTTCGGCTTCCTGCTGGAAGCCCTCCAGTACGGCGCGCCCCCCCACGGCGGCCTGGCCTTCGGTCTCGACCGTCTGGTGACCCTGATGACCGGCGCCGAATCCATCCGCGACGTCATCGCCTTCCCCAAGACCCAGCGCGCCGCCTGCCTGCTCACCCACGCCCCCAACGCCGTGGACGAGAAACAGCTGCGGGAGCTGCACATCCGCCTGCGCCAGCAGGTGCAGACCTCGGTGGAGGTGTCCAAGGGCTGAGTGCGGTAAGCGCGCGGCAAAGAAAAAGGGCGGCCAAGCCGCCCTTTTTCTTTGGGTTGGAACCGCCTGCCCTACGGCACAATCAAGGGCAGGTGATGGTATCGAAACCGACCGAGCCAACCGGAGCGCCGGGGAGGAAGGCGCAGTTGGTACCGTTCGCCACGTTGCCGGTGGAAGCGGCATTGAAGGATGTCCACATGTTGCCATGGATACCGGAGGGCAGGGACGCGGTGCCGAAGGTGTTCCCCGCGATGGTGATGTTGACGGCAGAATCCGCCTGGATGCCGATTCCCCCGGTGGCTGTGCTGGTGATAGTGTTGCCGCTGAGAATCATATTGTTCGTCGTGCGCGCATCGATGACATAGACGCCGCTGGTGCCGTTCGCGGAAATCACGCTGTCCTTGATGGTGACGTTATTGATGGTCTGTGCGGCCACGGCATAGGCGAGCCCAGGGTTATAGGTATTGTTGATGGTCATGCCGCTTAGGGTGCTGCCGTTTGCCATGGCCAGGGCGGATGATGCTGAGGCGGAAATGGTGGCCCCGGGGGTGGCGAAGGTGACGGTGTGGCCAGATGGGGTAGTGACGACGAGGTTGGCCGCACCCATCAGCGTTTGGCCGGTTTGCAAGGTCGTGACGGCAGTGGTGTTGAAGGTGCCTGCAAGGACCACCGTAGAGTTGTTTCCCGCCGCGGTGAGGGCGGCTTGGAGGGCGGCGCCGGAGGTGGTGGCGCTGCTGATTACCGTGGCCGCCTGGCCGTTCACCGTGACGGCGGCGCTGGGGGTGGAGGCGTCCACGGTTTCCACCAGGGTGGAGGCCACGTGGCTTTGGGTGACGATGTCCACGTCCCGCACGATGGGCGCCGTCATGCGGCGCTCCTGGGCGGAGAGGGCGCTGCGTCCCTCGCTCGCCTTGCCCAGAGGAATGCGCAGGCGCAAGGAGAGGAAGGACTGGTCGCCTCGCGCATTGTCATGCTGGACTTCCGCGCCCAGAAACAGTCCGGCCCCCTTGCCGAGGGCGGGCAGTTCGTCCAGGGCCAGCTCCGCGCGCAGACGCGGGCCTTCCACCGTCACTCCCGCGTCGCTGAAGCGGTAGCCGCCCAGATAGAGGCGCAACTGGCGGCGAGCTTCGGAATCGAACAGGGGTGTGCGCCAGCCCACTTCCGCGTCAAAGCCCTTGAGAGCACGCTCTTCCCTGTTGATGCTCGTCACCTGGACCGATGTTCCTGTTAGGGAGGCGGTGCTGACCGTACCCAGGTCCCTGGCTTTGGTGCCCAAGGGCACATAGCCGTTGGCGCGGAACTCCCAGTCGGGACCGAGCGCCTCAACCCCTAGGGTGGCCTGGTTGTAGTAGTAGCCGGTATCCGGCGAGCGGCGACGGTCAAAATAGCCGTAGAGGCCCAGGTTCCTGCCGTTCTCCCGCATCTGCCGCCAGCCTAGGCCCAGGTTGCCTTCGCGGCTGTCGTGGTTGTCGAAGCGGCCTCGCAAGTTGGCGAAGACGAGGTTGCGGGCATCCTGGGCGAGGGGGAGGAAGACGTCGGCTTCGCTGAGCGTCCGCTTATTGCCGGGCTTGGCTTCCACATCAACATGGGGTCCCCACTTGGGGGCGTTCTCTTGAGCCAGGGTCCAGGAGGAGAAGAGCGCCAGGCCACAGAGGCCGAGGCTTTGCCAATACTTGGTGTCCATCATCGTGTTGTTTGTCAGAAATAATAGGACAGGGAGATTCACGGCAAGTCCCGCCGGAGTGCCGCTGCATCATGCCGAGGTAATGGCGTTTGGTGAACCCTCTAAATAGGGGGTCAGGATCTGCCGAGCCACAGGGCCATCAGGGCGGCCCGGTTGTTGACGCCGTATTTGCGGTAAATGGAGGTCACGTAGCCGTGGGTGGTGTGAGGGCTCCGTCCCTGGGCGGCGGCAATTTCCTTTTCGCTCTGGCCGCCCAGCAAACCGTGCAGGACCTGCCGCTCGACCGGGGTGAGGGGGATATTGGCCACCAGCAGGCCGTGGCTCAGCATCTGCCGACGGAGGAACCATTTGAGTCCGCGCAGGACATGAGCCACTGCCTCCCGTTCCTCCACCGTGAAGGGCGGGTGTCCCGCGTGGCGTTTGATGCCGAAGTAGGATTCGGTATCCTCGTTGATGGGAACGCCCGCCCAGATGGCATCGGCGATGCCGGCGCCATGGTAGTAGTCGCGGCAATAGCCGGAATCGAACCACTCGGGCGACACCAGGTCCACCAGCCGGTTCACCCGGAAGGTGCCCGCCCCGGCGACGTTGCGCAGGGTGGTTTCGTCCACGTTGCCGCTTTCCAGCTTCTCGGTCTGTTCCCGGACGGCATCATGCAGGGGAGAAGCGGGGTGCAGATAGCGGACGGTCCGGGGCCGCCAGCCCTTCACCGGATCGCCGGGCAGGCTCCCGTCCAGACGCACGGCGCCAACCCAGACGGCATTCTGTGCCTCGACCAAGCCACACAGCTCCGCCATCAGGTGGCGGAGCGCCTCGTCGGCTTGGGAGGCCTCGAAGTCGGCCAACGTATCCCACAGGGCGTGGATGCGTTCCTGGATGGCGGCGGCAGGGTGCAAGGAACCCCCGTTCAATGAAGAATGCATACAGTGTAACCAAAAAATCAGGGATCGCATTTTTTCGGCTTGCCAAAGCCCGACCGTTTTTGTCAAAATAAGCATTTTCTAATATTTCTGACGGAGTAGAGAAAGCATGGCCGTTACCCCTCACGACCTGGTGGTCGAAGCCAAATCCCAGATCAAGGAAGTCAGTTGCGACGAGGCCCAGTCCCTGCTGGGCAAGCGCGTGATTCTCGACGTGCGCGAGTACGACGAATACGCCGCCGGCCATCTGCCCGGCGCCATCAATATTCCCCGCGGCGTGCTGGAGTTCAAGATCGGCATGGTGCCCGAAGCCGCCGACAAGAACGCTTCCATTCTGCTCTACTGCCGCACCAGCGGCCGCGCCGCCCTGTCCGCGGTGCAGTTGCAGCGCATCGGCTACAGCGACGTGATCTCCATGGCCGGCGGCTACGAGCAGTGGGAAAAGGAAAACCGTCCCAGCGAAAAACCCGCACCCATCAATTTCGAGTAATCCCATCCATGGGGCCGCCGGGTAAGGCGGCCCTTGCCCGGATGGCGGGGAACTGGAACAATCCCGCCATGCCTTATAAGATTCCCGTTTCTGTTCTGGTCGTCATCCACACCCCCGATTTGCAGGTCCTGCTCCTGGAGCGGGCCGATCACCCCGGCTACTGGCAGTCGGTGACCGGCAGTTGCGACCCCGGCGAGACGCCGTGGCAGACGGCCATCCGCGAGGTGGGCGAGGAAACCGGTCTCGACGCCGCGCAATACCTCCTCGCCGACTGGAACAGGACCTACGAGTTCGAGATATTTCCCGAGTGGCGCCACCGCTACGGCCCCGGCGTCACCCACAACACCGAGCATGTGTTCGGCCTGCGGCTGCCGTCGCCGCTGCCGGTGAGCCTTTCGCCCCGGGAGCATCTGGCCTATCGCTGGCTGCCTTGGGAGGCCGCCGCCGAGGCGGTGTTTTCCTGGACCAACGCCGCCGCCATTCGCGAGCTCCCCCTGCGCTGAAATCGCCCCCTTGACTTGATTGCCAGACCTCGGTGGACTGGCTATGACTACTGGCTGGTGGGTGGGGCCTTCGGCATGGGCAGCGGCATCTGGGCGATGCACTTCATCGGCATGCTCGCCTTCCATCTGCCCGTTCCTCTGGCCTACGATTTCGGCATTACCGCCCTGTCGGCCTTGTTCGCGGTCCTCGCTTCCGGCTTGGCCCTGTACCTGATCCGCCACGGCATCAGCGGCGAGGGGGAGCTGCTGTTCAGCGCCCTGTTGATGGCGGTGGGCATTTGCGCCATGCACTACACCGGCATGGCCGCCCTGCGGATGTCGCCCCCCATCGCCTACGATTACGGCCTGGTGGCCCTGTCCTTCCTTATCGCCTACCTGGCGTCCCTGTTCGCTCTGTGGCTCACCTTCCGGTGTGAGGGAAGCGGGTCTTT